>JBBRZC010000090.1:0-14839 GCA_038237075.1 Actinomycetales bacterium | reverse complement strand
TTGGAAAGCGTGTTGAGTGAAAGCTCTCAGGGGTTCGAATCCCCTATCCTCCGCCACTGCCCCAGCACGCGCCGAAGATGCCGACGCGCGCAGCCGGCCCGGCCCGGCGAGACTGGAGCAATGACGCTGCGCCCGCTCACGATCGTGACCACCGTGGCCCTCCTTACCGCCTGCGGCTCGACCACCGCGACCACCGCGACCACGCCGGCCGGCCAGACCACGTCGGCCACCTCGACCACGTCCGTCGCGTCCGCCTTCCCCATCATTGTCGCCCGCACCGGCGGCCTCGCGGGGTTCGACGACCGGGTCGTCGTCGCGCGGGACGGCGCCACGACCGTGACGGCCAGGGGTGCGGCGGGGACGACCTGCCGCCTCACCGCCGTCGCGCTGGCCGGCCTCGAAAGCTCGGTCCGCTCTCTCGTCGCAGCCGCGCCCCAGGCGAGCGGAACCCCCAGGAACCGGTCCGACGCGCTCACCATGACGCTGGTCACCCCGCTCCGGCCCACCCCCGTCCAGCTCGGCGAGGGCCAGACACCGGACGCGGCCGCTGTGAACGCACTCGTCGCCGACGTCACCGGCGGCCGCCCGGCATACACCCTCTGCACGAGGCCCTGACCGGCCCCGTGCAGAACCCCAGTCAGCCGGCGAAGGTGTCGTCCACGACGAAGCTCGTCTGGAGCGACGGGTCCTCGTTCATGAGGAGCCTCACCTGCACCGAGGTGCCCTTCCATGCGGACAGGTCGAAGGACTTCTGCGCCCAGGTCGCGTTCGCCCCGACGTTGGAGAACGTCGCGAGGGTCGTGGTGACCGCGCCACCGATCACCTGCACCTTGAGCGTGTCGAACACCGTGGTGCCCGACTCCGCGGTGTCGGTGCGGAGCCAGAACGAGAGGGTGGGGGTACCCGTCGCCGGGAGGGTGACCGTCTGGGCCTCGCTCTCGGTGGACGTGGTGCCGTTGCCGCCGAGCCACGCCTTCCACGAGCCGGTGTGCGCCGGCCGGCCGGTGTTGTTGGTGATCGGCCCCGCCGTGCCGGTCCAGCTCACGGCGCCGGACTCGAAGCCCGGGTTCGCCAGCAGGTTGCCACCTGTCGGCGGCGGCGGGGGCGGCGGCGGCGTGGCGCCGCAGGTCTGCGTGCCGACCGGCACGCCGATGGCGCTGAAGCTGGCCTCGACCCCGGTGCACTCGGTGCCGGCGCCGTAGAGGTCCCGGGCCGCCCGGATGGCGCCGTCGCGGGCGCTTCGGTAGGTGCTGTTGGCGGTGAGGTAGGTGGACAGCGTTCGGTACCAGATCTTCTCGGCCTTGTCGCGACCGATCGGGGTCACGGTCGAGCCGTTGCACGTCGGGCTGTTGTAGGCGACGCCGTTGACGGTCTTGGCGCCGGACCCCTCCGAGGCGAGGTAGAACCAGTGGTTGAGCGGGCCCGAGGAGTAGTGCGGGTCGAGGCTGCCGGTCGTGGTGGTCCAGCAGTCCCTCGAGCGCCCGTCCCTCGAGGGCCGGTCCATGTAGCGCAGCGGGGTGCCGTTGCCGTTGAGGTTGAGCTTCTCGCCGATGAGGTAGTCGGGCACGTCGCTGGGGTTGGCGGCGAAGAACTCGACCGCGGTGCCGAAGATGTCGGAGGTCGCCTCGTTGAGGCCGCCGGCGTCCCCGGTGTAGGCCAGGCCCGCGGTGTTCTCGGTGACCCCGTGGGACATCTCGTGACCGGCGACGTCGAGCTCGACGAGCGGGGCGTTGTTGCCGGCGCCGTCGCCGTAGGTCATCTGCGTGCCGTCCCAGAACGCGTTGGAGTAGGCGTTGCCGTAGTGCACCCGCGAGCGGGCTCCGGTGCCGTCGTTCCTGATGCCGGCGCGCCCGAGCACGGTGTTGTAGAACTCGTAGGTCTTCTCGGCGCCATACTGCGCGTCGACGCCGGCCGAGGCGCGGTCCGCGTTCGATCCGTTGCCCCACACGTCGTCGGCATCGGTGAGCAGCGTGCCGGTGCCCGTCGTCGCGCCGCGCAGGTCGGTGGTGTTGTTCCCCGTGGTGTCCCTGAGCTGGAAGAGGCCTCCCGAGGCAGTGGTCCCGATCGGCACGGTCCCGACGAAGATGCCGGTGCCGGTGCCGTTCTCGACCTCGTCCCAGCCGGCCAGCGTGGTGCCGGTCCGCGCGTCGACGACGGAGTGGAACCGCGACGGCGTCTGGTCGGCCTTGAACCCCTCGGTGACGACGTCGTAGGCGAGGACGGGAGCCCGGTCCGCGGCATACACGACGAGCTCTCCGCGCGGTGGGGCGACCGAGCGCACCCCCGCGGCCCGACCGCGGGTGATGGCAGTGGCGGCGGCCACGGCCGGGGTCGTCGAGGGGACGGAAACCTGGCCCGAGCCGTTCCAGGTGACGTCCTTGACGGACCCCCGCCCGTCGCGGTGGGCGACGAGGTCACCACCGATGACGCGCAGGCCGTCGAAGGTGCGCTGGTAGCGCACGTGGCTCGCGCCGCCGGCGTCGCTGACGACGTCCTTGACGACGAGCTTCTCGCCCGAGCCGAGCCCGATGGCCCGACCCGTCTGGTCGGCCCTCGCCTGCTCGGCCCGCAGCCGGGAGCCGCGGTCGTGCGGTGCGCCTGCGGCGGAGACCGCCGGCAGCGCGGTCCCAGCGGCGATGAGCGCCGCCAGCGTGACGCCCGTGACGAGGTGTCTCACGGTGATCTCCTTCGACGAGGTGGCGAGCGACCCGTCGTGCGGATCCGCGACGAAGGGCCAGGACGAGCCGGTATGCCGTGGGCGCCCCGCCGAGCGGGAGGGGCGCTCCCGGCGACGAGGGCGTCGCTGCCCCGACGTCCCGGTACCGGTCGACACCAGCGACCCTGACGGGGCGACCCGGGCATCGTCAACGGTCTTGGACAACTCTTGGCGCAGAACTGGACAGACCGGGAAGAAAGGCGCGCCGTCAGCGGGCCGCCAGCGCCTCGTCCGGCCGCGCCGCGGGGGTGACCGAAGCGGGGCGCCGCCGCAGGACCGCCCGCAGCCGCAGCGCCGCGAGAACGGCGACCACGCTGATCCCGAGGTGGACGGCGACGAAGATCGTGCCGTGACCCGCGCCGAGCGCGAGTCCCGCAAGGAGTGGTCCCACCGCCGAGACCCCGGTCTGGAGGGCGGCGAAGAGCCCGAGCGTCGTCCCGACCATCCCGGCCGGCGCCAGGCTGGCGGTGAGCGGGTTGAGCACCGGCGCGAACAGGGTCTCCCCCACCGCGAAGATGCCGAACGTCGTGACGAACAGCACTGCCGCGATGCCGGGCGTCCGCATCGAGACCGCGAGGATCCCCCAGGCGGCCACCCAGATGACGCCGACGACGACGAGCAGCGATGCGGCGTTGCGGGTCGCGGTCCAGCGGACGACGACCATCTGGAGCGCCACGATGACGAGGCAGTTCACCGCGGCAGCGGTCCCGATGGTGGACGCGGGGACGTCGAGGACCATCAGCGCGAAGGCGGGCAGGCCCGCCTCGAACTGGGCGTAGAACCCCAGGGCGATGGCCACGGTGACGGCGGCCATCCAGCGCAGCCCGGGGATGGCGGCGATCTGCCGGATGGCGACGAGCGACCCGGACCGGCTTGCGCCAGTGACCTCTTCGACCCGCTCGTCGGACGATTCCTCCGTCGTGGACGCTCCCCGGGCGGCGAGGGCGAGCAGCCCCGCCGCGACGAGGAACCCGGCCGCAGCCATGCTGAAGGCCGGCCACATCCCGTTCTGGGCGTGGAGGTCGACGACCTGCGCGGCGAGCAGGGCACCGATGGCCATGCCGATCGAGGCGCCGGTGAACTGCCAGGCGAAGACCTTGCGTCGGTCGCGCGAGCCGACCCACCTCAGCACGAGCACCGACTGGGCCGGCTGTGCCGCGGTGATGCCCGCGCCGAAGACGAACATCGCCGCGAGGAACGCGACCGGTGACCCGGCGAGGAGCAGGCCGATGCTGGCCACGGCGGCGACCACCTTGGCGACGACGGCGACCCGGACCGCGGGCAGCCGGTCCGCCAGGCGCCCCCCGATCGGCGCCGCGAGCAGCGCACCGACGGAGAAGAGGCTCGAGGCACCCGCGGCGACGAGCGACCCCCAGCCACGGGTGCTCGCGGCGTAGGCGTACTGGTAGGGCAGCACCGTCCCCCAACCGAGCATGCTGACCGCCCCGGCGAGGACGACCAGGTTCGCGCGCTTCATGACAGGACCTTCTTCGGTGTTCGTTTTCGTAGAGTTGATAATCGAATATTTCGATATCGAAAGACTAGCATGAGAGCATCGACGCCATGACACCGACCGCCCGGACACCGACCGCCCGCGGGGAGAGCGCCGAGGAGCGCTACCGGGCCGACGTCGCGTCCTACGTCGCCGCCGGCGGCGAGGAGACCGTGCAGCGGGTCATCACCGCGATCCACGGCCTCCAGCGGCGCCTCGGCCAGTGGTACACCCGGCAGCTCGTCGACCTCGGGCTGTCCCAGGGCGAGTGGGCCGTGCTGTCCCGCCTCGCCATCTGCCCGGAGGGCACGGCCATGACGCCGACCCAGCTCGCCGACGCAGCGAGCGTCGCCCCCTCGTCGATGACCCACCGCCTCGACCGGATGAGCGAGCGGGGACTCGTCTCGCGCAGTGCCGACCCGGGCAACCGCACGCGGGTGCTCGTCACCCTGACCCCGCACGGCTGGGAGATGTTCTCCGCGGCGATCAAGCACGCCGACATGGTCGAGAGCGACGTGCTCAGCCCGTTGAACACCCGGAAGCGGGAGGAGCTCGCGTCACTGCTCGAGCAGGTCCTCGCCGGCCTGGACGACCGCGTCGCCGAGCCCTGACCCGGTATGCCGGGTGGCCGGCATACCGACGCCGTTGCGCTCGTCAGTGAGCCTCCTCGCACCGGCCCGTCGGACGGGATGGTGATGGGCGAGTGCGTCGACGACATCGCGGGTGAAGAAGCTCAGCGCGAACCCGCCGTGTTCGAAGATGCCGTCTCTGCGCGGAGCGCTGGCCCGGTAGTGGGCGTCGCCGGTGTGCCGCGCGGTGTAGGCGGACACCCCGCCGGGGCGCAGGACACGACGGTCTCGACGCCGGCGGCGTGGAAGGTCTCCGTTGTGGACAGGGCCATGCACAGGAGCATGTGGGCGTACGCCGCGTCGATGCTGCGACCGGGCTGGAGCACTGGGTCGCGGACGTCGGGCACGGGGCTCCTTCCAGTCTTGGCCGGCTCAGGTGAGGTGTGAGCCGGTGGGGCTGACGTGGATGGTGGCCGCGGTGAGCCGGCGGACCTCGGTGAGCAGGTGGCGTTCGGCCTGGTGGGCGAGCTCGTGGGCTTGGCTGACGGAGAGGGCCGGGTTGACCGTGACGTCGGCTTCGGCCCGCAGAGTGTGCCCGATCCAGCGGATCCTCAGGTCCCGCACGCCAAGGACTCCGGTGACGGTCCTGAGGGCGGCGGTGGCCTGGTCGACCAGGTGCGGGTCGACGGCATCCATCAGGCGCGCACCGACCTGCGTGAGCGCGGAGCGGAGGACGCCGAGGATGGCGATGGTGATGAGCAGGCCGACGACCGGGTCGGCCCACGTCCAGCCGCCGGCGACGCCGGCGGCGCCGAGCAGGACAGCGAGGCTGGTGAACCCGTCGGTGCGGGCATGGAGGCCGTCGGCGACCAGGGCCGCGGAGCCGATCCGGCGGCCGACGCCTATGCGGTACCGGGCCACGACCTCGTTGCCGGCGAAGCCGACGAGCGCGGCCGCGGCGACCGCCCACAGGTGGGTGACCTCTTGGGGCTGAAACAACCGGGTGATGGCCGCGTAGGCGGCGAGCGCGCTGGACAGGGCGATCATGGCCACGACGAACAGCCCGGCGAGGTCCTCGGCGCGGCCGTAGCCGTAGGTGTAGCGCTTCGTCGGGGGCCGGCGCGCGAGGCGGAAGGCGATGAGCAGCGGCACCGCGGTCAGGGCGTCGGCGACGTTGTGCAGGGTGTCGCCGAGCAGCGCCACCGACCCGGACAGCACGACGACGACGCCTTGGATGCCAGCGGTGACGGCCAGACCGGCGAGGCTGATCAGCAAGGCTCGGCGGCCGGCCGCGTCGGCTTCCAGCGCGTCGTCGACCTGGTCGGCGGCGTCGTGGGTGTGGCCTCCCATGAGCTCCGAGACGGCGTGGGTCAGGCGGGACCAGCGCGAGCCGTGGTGTTCGTGTCCGTCATGCCCGTGTTCGTGGTCGTGCGCTGGCTCGTCGACAGGCTCGGTGTGGGGGTGATGGTGCTGTGCGTTCGGCTGCATGTCCCTGGTCCGGTGACGTCGTGACGATGGCCCAAGGCTACCAGCACCTTACTGCCTGCGAATATCTTGGTATGCCGCTAGGCTGTGGGGGTGTCTTCCCCCCACGTCAGGCGTCCGGCGCACCCCGACGTGCTGACCGATGCCCAGGTCGGAGCGGCGGTCACCTCGTTCGCGCTCCTGGCAGACCCGACCCGGGTCCGGATCCTGTGGGCTCTGCGTGAGGACGAGATGGACGTTGCCACCCTCGCGGCGGTCGCCGGATGCCGTCCGACGGTGGCCAGCCAGCATCTGTCGAAGCTGAGGCTCGCCGGGTTGGTGGAAGGGACCCGGCACGGGCAGCGGGTGCGGTATCGGCTGCGCGGGGGGCACGTGCGGCAGCTGTTGAACGAGGCCTTGTTCCACGCCGACCACCAGGTCAGCGGCCAGCCCGTGCACGACTGAGGGTCCGAACGCCCCGGGCCGGCCGCGGCCGCGGCGACCTCCTCCCGCAGGTGGTGAGCTCGGTGGTGGGGTTCAGCAGCAGTCGTCGCCGCGCCAGGCTTGCCGGCCTTCCCGGATGGCCCAGCCGGCCAGCAGCAGCGCGACGGCAGGGTCGAGCCACGTCCAGCCCAGGACCGCGGTGGCCAGCAGTCCGATCAGGACGGCGCCGGCCTGGGCGGCGCAGATGAGGTTCTGGGCGCCCTCACCGGCAGTGGCGCCGGAGTCCAGGACGGCACCCAGGCGTTTCTTGGCGACGCCGAGGAACGGCATGACGATCAGGCTGGCGGTGGTGACGACGATGCCCAGGGCGCTGACGCCGGCCTGGTGGCCGTCCACCAGGTCGCGGACCGCTTCCACGGCGATGTAGGGGGCGAGGAGGAAGAAGGAGATCGCGACCGCCTTGCTGGCCCGGGCTTCGGCAGTCTCGGACAGGGTCCGCGTGCCCGTGAACCGCCAGATCACGATGACCGAGGCCAGGCCCTCGATCGCCGAGCCCAGCGCCCACCCGGTCAGGGAGATGGACTGAGCCTGGACGCCGGCGACCAGGCCGATCAGCCCTTCGCCGCTCATCCAGATCAGCGACACCCAGGACAGCAGCCGCGCTCTGCTCGCGGCGCGCTGCCAGGCCGGGTCGCCCCGCTCGAGCCCGGGGTCGGGGGTGCAGCACTTGTCGGGGCGCTCAACCGGCAGGGCCCGCGGGTCCGCCGCCCCGGGGTTGGGCATGGGGGTGTCGTGGGGTGGTTGGCTCATCCGTGGGTCCCAGGTTCGTGGGTGGCGTGGCTGGCCGGCTCGAGCTGGAAGGTGCAGTGCTCGACGTCGAAGTGCCCGGTCAGGCAGGACTGCAGCTGGTCGAGCAGCTGCGGTGCGTGGGAGTCGGTGAAGCAGGAGTCCTCGATGACCACGTGCGCGGACAGGGTGGGCAGGTTGGAGGTCACGGTCCAGATGTGCAGGTCGTGCACGTCGTGGACGTGCTCGGCCTCCATCAGGTGGGTGCGCACCTCGTCCAGGTCGATGCCCTCCGGTGCGGCCTCGAGCAGGACCCGGCCGGAGTCGCGCAGCAGACCCCACGCGGCCTTCAGCATCAACCCGACCACGACGAGGGAGGCGATGGAGTCCGCCCGGGTGTCGCCGGTGGTGAGGATGACGATGCCGGCGATGACGGTGCCGATGAACCCGTACAGGTCGGTGAGGACGTGCTGGTAGGCGCCCTGCAAATTCAGGCTGGACCGGTTGGCCTTGGCCAGCACCCACGCGGCCGCGATGTTGACGGCCACCCCGACCAGGGCCACGACCAGGACCGGGCCCCCGTCGACCGGGGGCGGGTCGATCAGCCGGCGGATCGCCTCGAACGCGACGACGGCGCTGACCACGAGCAGGGTGATCCCGTTGCCGGCGGCGGAGATGATCTCGGCCCGTTTCCACCCGAACGTCCACGCCCCGGCCGCCGGCCGCGCGGCGAGGCGGATCGCCCACAGAGCGCCGGCGATCGCGCCGACGTCGGAGAGCATGTGCCCGGCATCGGACAGCAACGCCAACGAGCCGGACACCACCGCGACGACCACCTCGGTGACCATGAACCCGACCAGCAGCACCAGGGCGACCAACAGGTACCGGCGGTCCGTGTCCGCGTTCACCCCATGCTCATGGCCCCCGCCCCGATGACTGTCGTGGTGACCCTCGTGACCCTCGTGACCCTCGTGAGCCTCGTGGTGAGCCGAGCCGCCGGCTGGGTCGCCGTCCCTGGCCGGCGGTCGCGGGTGTTCAGACACGTGCTCGCTCGGGTGCTCGCTCATGGGGTGGTTCCCGACTCGGGCGCGACGGTCACGGCAGCCGCAGCCGCCGCGGCGCACCGAGAGGCGCGAACACCTCCGCAAGGTCCTCGACCTGCTCGCGGGCGGGCATCGCAGCCCGGACCGCGGCAAGCTTGCCCCGGTGCACCATCCGCACGCCGCAGGCGTCGATCTCCGCCGGCGCACGTACCGCCCCGCCTGCGCGGCTGTCCATAGGTCGAGGATAGGGTCCGCGTCCGAGCCGCACACGTCGTGGGCCTCCCTGTCCTGGCTGAGGACCCCGAACGACGGGGGTATGCCGCCGTGCGGGCCAGGGATGCCGGCGGTGATCGGCGGATGGGTTCGGCGCGGTCAGCCGACGACGAGATAGGGGGGCCCTTCGGCGAGGACCCCACCGCCGTGGACGTGGCGGGCGAGGTGGAGCGACCCGTCGAGTGACGAGCCCAGGGCCGGCTCGACGGTGAGCCCGAGGCGAGCGCAGGCCGCCCCGAAAGCATCCCGGACCGCGACGGCCCGCAGGAGCCCACCCGTGGCGCCGAGACGCGCGCCGGCGATGCCGTGGGCCGCCGCGGCGAGGGTCTCGGCGAGGGCATGACCCGCCGCCTCGCAGATGCGGGCGGCCTCCGGATCGGTCGGGGCGAGGGCGGCGACCGCGGGAGCCAGGGCGGCCAGCCGCATGGCGACGTCGTCGCGCGTCATCACCGCGCGGGGCCATGTCTCGGGCGACCCGAGGTGCTGCGTGCCGGCGGCCAGCAGCGCGCGCCCCTCGAGCGAGACCCCGTCCCGGGCCCGCAAGCCCGACTGCAGCGCCTGGAGCCCGATCCACGCGGCGGACCCGCGGTCGCCGAGCACATGGCCCCAGCCGTCGATGCGCCGCCAGACGTGGTCGAAGTCCGTGCCGAATGCGACGGCGCCCGTGCCGGCCGCGACGACGGCCCCCGGACGCACCCCGCCGAGCGCCCCGACCAGCGAGGAGAGCGCGTCGGTGCAGACCACGGTGCGCGCCGCCCGGAGCCGGTGCCTGACCTCGGCGAGGACGGCGTCGGGCTCGGCGAGGCCGAGCAGGCCCCGCATCGACCACACCAGCACGTCGGGAGCCGGGGGCTGCCGGGGGAGCCACATTTCGACGGCGGTGACCAGCGCGTCGAGGTCGATCCCCGCTGGCGTGATCCGCGCTCCTGGAGCGCGGTGGACGGGTCCGGGGACGCCGTCGGTGACCCGCTGACAGCGCAGTCCCGACCCGCCGACATCGACGCCGACAAGCGTGCTCACGGGCTCGGCACGGCCTGCGACGTCACTCAGGCGCGAGCCGCGACCGAGGCGAGCGCCTCGGCGACGGAGCCGTCGTGCGACTCCAGCAGCGCGCGGGCCTGGGGCGCGCCGACCCCCGAAAGCAGGTGCAGCAACGCGGGTTTGAGCTCGCCGTGCGCGTCGGCGAGCGCCTGCCGCGCGTCGTCCTCACGGACACCGGTCGCCTCGCAGAGGATCCGGACCAACCGGCCGCGCAGCTTGGCGTTGGTCGCCACGACGTCGACCATGAGGTTGGACCAGGTCCGCCCGAGGCGGATCATCACGGCGGTCGAGAAGCCGTTGAGGACGAGCTTCTGGGCGGTGCCGGCCTTCAGCCGCGTCGACCCGGTGACGACCTCCGCACCGGTCGCGGGGGCGAGCAGGTGGTCGACGTCGGGACCGATCTCGGCGTCGGGGTTGGACGTGACCAGCGCCGTGAGCGCGCCGCGCTCCCGGGCCGCCTGCAGGGCGCCCATGACGTAAGGGGTGCGGCCGGACGCCGTGAGCCCGATCGCGACGTCCTCAGGTCCGAGGACCCGCGCCTCGCTCCGACCGAGGGCGAGGTCGTCCTCGACGTTCTCCAGCGCGGCGACGAAGGCGTGGGGGCCGCCGGCGAGGTGGGCGCAGAAGAGCCCGGGCGGAGCGTTGAAAGTCGGCCTCAGCTCGGCGGCGTCGAGGACGGCGAGGCGACCCGAGGTGCCGGCGCCGAAGTAGTGCACCGTGCCTCCGCGGCGGATCCGGTCGACTGCGCCCTCGACGAGCCGCGCCAGCTCGGGGAGCACGACGGCGACAGCCGGGGCCACGGTGGCGTCCTCGACGTTGAGCAGTCGCAGCACGTCTAGGGTGGGCAACCGGTCTATCCCGACCGAGGCGGGGTTGCGCTCCTCCGTCGGCGCGCTGACCCTGACGACGTCGCCCACGGTCGCGATGTTAGTTTCCCCCACCTCGTTCGTCAACGTCGTGAACAACTGACAGAAAGGCGTTGGCGGGGTCAGCGGGCGAGGTGATGGCCGGCCACCGCGTCGTGCGTCTCGGCGACGGCCCGCTGCGCACGCGCCAGGTCGCGCTGGGCCACGGCGAGATAGAGGCAGTCGACGACGGTGAGCGCGGCGATCCGGCTGGCGGTCGCCCCGGAGCGCAGAACGGTCTCGCGGGCGGCGGTCGTGAGCAGGATGTCGGCGCTGTCGACAAGCGGCGAGAGGGGGTGGTTGGTGATCGCGACCGTCGTCGCGCCTCGACGGCGGGCCAGGGCCAAGGCCTCGATGGTCTCCCGTGTCGAGCCGGAGTGGGAGATGCCGATGGCGACGTCGCCGGCACCCAGCAGGGTCGCGCTCGTCAGGGCGATGTGAGGGTCGTTCCACGAGAACGCGATGACGCCGATCCGGTGCAGCTTCTGCTGGGCGTCGGTGCCGACGATCGCGCTCGCGCCGATGCCGTAGATGTCGACCCGGGACGCCTTGGCGATCGCGTCGGCCGCTGCGGTCAGCGCTGCCCGGTCGAGCTGCTGCGCAGTCTCCTCGACTGCACTCGCATCGGTGAAGGCCACCTTGGCGATGATGTCGTCGACCGAGTCGGACTCGTTGATGTCGGTGTCGCTCAGGGCCCGCGAGCGTGGCTGGGCCGACTCCGCGGCCAGCGCGAGGCGCAGCTGGGGGTATCCCGGCAGACCTAGTCGCTTGCAGAAGCGCAGCACCGTGGTCTCGGACGTGCTCGCCTCGACACCGAGCTCGCTGATCGTCAGCGCCGCGGCCGCCCTCGGGTCTGCCAGCACACACGCGGCGACGCGGTCCTCGGCGGGTGACAGCGACGGGCGCAGTCCCCGAAGGCGGACCAACAGCCCTGCGGGCGAGCCCGGATCGGCGGCCGACGAGCCGTCGGCCTTCGCGGTGGGGGCTGCCATGCCGTCAACTTAACCGAGCGGGCCGGCATGCGTGGGCAAGTTCGACAACCGGCAGCCGCCCGCCCGCTGGCACACTGTCGCCATGACCACCCGGCCTCCGCAGGACCAGGCGCCTGCACCTGCAGCACGGCCCAGCCCGACGTCGCGCCCACCGGGGCAGCCGACCCTCGGCGCGTTCCTGCGAGAGCGCCGGATGCGCCTGCACCCGGCGGATGCCGGCATCGCCGGGAGTGCCGGACGCAAGGTGCCCGGACTGCGTCGGGCCGAGGTGGCCGATCTCGCAGACATCTCCGTGTCCTACTACACCTTCATCGAGCGGGGCCGGGATCTGCGGCCGTCGAAGGCGGTGCTCGACTCGATCGGGCGGGCGCTGCAGCTCACCGCCGGCGAGCGCCGGATCCTGCGCGACCTGCGCTCCGGGGAGACCCGCCGGGCGCCGCTCGGGCGGGAGGAGATCAGCGAGGAGGTCGAGGAGCTCGCCGAGGTCCTCGATCCCAACCCGACCTACGTCATGGGCGCCCGCTGGGACATCTACTTCGCGAACCATGCGGCTCACCTGCTCTTCACCCACTGGAACGTGCGGCCTCCACGCGAGCGCAACATGCTCTGGTACTACCTGTGCGACCCCTCGGCCCGGGAGCTCTACGTCGACTGGGAGGCGGAGGCCGCCGACCAGCTCGCCCACTTCCGCGAGTCCTATGCCCAGCGCCCTGACGACCCCGCCTTCCTCGCCCTGCTCGACGAGATCTTCGAGGTCACGCCCCAAGCGCGGTCCTGGTGGGAACGGCACGACGCCCAGCCGAACCGCAGCGGCCTCAAACGGGTTCGGCTGCCCGACGGACGTGTCGTCCTGCTGCGCCAGCTCGTCCTCGAGACCGCCGACAACCGAGACATCCAGATCGTCACCTACTTCGCCGACATGTCGGGCGAGGACCCCGACCTCGAGCCCGACGGCTGACCCCGACGCGACCGGCCCGACCACGTCAGGTCGTCCACGAGAGGGGGCAGGATGTTCCGGCGCCGAGGCGCGAGGAACTGGTTCGGCGGGGGGTGTCGATCTGGGGCGTGTCCATTCGTAACTGGTATGAGGGGCGGGAGGTGCCCGCCTCGGTGAGGAGCGCCAGCATGACGCAGTACCTGTTGTCCGTCCACAGTGTCGCCGCGGACGCAAGCGAGACGGTGACGCCCGAGCCGATGACCCCTGAGCAGATGAAGCAGATGATGGAGGAGGTCTATGCGTTGCAGGCAGAGATGAAGGCGGCGGGAGCGTGGGTGTTCGGCGGACGCTTGACCGAACCGGCGACCGCCACCGTCGTCCGCCGCTCGGGCAGCGGGGTGTTGACCACCGATGGTCCGTTCGTGGAGGCGAGGGAGCACCTCGGCGGCTTCTACATCATCGAGGCCGAGGACCTCGATGCCGCGCTGGAGTGGGCGTCGAAGACCGTCGTCACGATCGGGGCGCCGATCGAGGTGCGCCCGTTCTGGGATGAGCCCGGGGCCTGAGATCGTGCCCGACGCCGGCGGCGTGCCGCGTTTCGACGATGAGCGGGTCGGGCGGATCTTCCGTGAGGCGTCGGGCCGGTCGGTGGCCACCCTGATCCGCGTCCTCGGCGACATCGACCTCGCCGAGGATGCGGTGCAGGAGGCCTTTGCCCTCGCGCTGCGCAGGTGGCCGGACCACGGGCTTCCGCCGAACCCGGGAGGGTGGATCACGACGACCGCCCGCAACTTCGCCATCGACCGGCTGCGCCGCGAGTCGCGGGGCCGCGAGCTGATCCGCGACGTGGCGGTGCTTGGCCGCGGCCAGGAGCACCGCCACGCCGAGGAGGTGGGGTCCGTGTCGGACGACCGGCTGCGCCTGATCTTCGTGTGCTGCCATCCCGCGCTGTCGACCGAGGCGCAGGTCGCGCTGACGCTGCGCCTGCTCGGGGGGTTGTCCACAGCAGAGGTCGCCCGGGCGTTTCTCGTCGCCGAGCCGACCATGGCTCAACGGCTCGTCCGGGCAAAGCGCAAGATCACGGCCGCACGGATCCCCTATCGGGTGCCGTCGGCGCGTGACCTCCCGCAGCGCCTGGGTCCCGTCCTTGCTGTCCTCTACCTCATCTACAACGCGGGAGCCGAGAACCCGGCACCTGCGGGGGATGCCGTGCTCTGCAGTGAGGCGATCCGCCTCTCCCGGCTACTCGCCTCGCAGATGGCTGATGAGCTCGAGGTCGCCGGCCTTCTCGCGCTTCTCCTGCTGACCGAGTCCAGACGCCGCACCCGGATCGCCGCCGATGGCTCCCTCGTCCTGCTTCGTGACCAGGACCGCGCCCTTTGGGATCGGGCGATGATCTCTGAAGGCCATGCGATCGTGCGCGCCTGCCTGCGCCGCGACCAGCCCGGCCCCTACCAGCTCCAAGCGGCCATCAACGCAGTGCACGCCGACGCCGACGCCGTCGGCGAGACTGACTGGTCGCAGATCGTCGCACTCTACGACCAGCTCCTCAGTCTCACACCGACTCCTGTCGTTGCGCTGAACCGGGCCATCGCCGTGGGAGAGCTCGACGGTCCCGCCGCGGCTCTCGCCCTGATCGACGGCCTCGACCTCGGCACCTATCACCGGTTGCACGCTGCCCGCGCGGACTTCCTCCGACGACTCCGGCGCGACGAGGAGGCCGTCGAGGCCTACGAGACGGCGGCATCGCTCGCGCCCACCCAGGTCGAACGCAGCTTCCTGACTCGGCAGGCCCGGCTGCTGATCTGATGCCGCGCAGCTACCCGCCGCCGGAGTCGACGAGGTCCACACCGAGACCACGTCCGGCGCTGGACCGCGTGCGCATGCGACCCGGTCAGCGACGGCGTCGTGCCGTCCCGAAGATGCTGCGGGTGATCTCGCGGCCGATCACGGTGCCGGCCGAGCGCAGCACGGACCGGAACACCGACGAGTGCACCACCTGCTCGACCACGCCCGGCTCATCCCGGGCGGCCCGCGAGGCGGGAGCAGTGGCTGGCGTCCGGGTCGGCGCCGGCGCATCGGCCGGTGCCGGCGCGGGAGCGGCCTGGATCCGGGCCCGGAGCAGCTCGTAGGCCGACTCGCGGTCTGCCACCGCGGCATACTTGCCCGCGAGCGGC
>JBBRZC010000089.1:0-14992 GCA_038237075.1 Actinomycetales bacterium | reverse complement strand
CCGGAAGGCCCCACGCTCGCGCGGGCGAGGTGACCGGCGGTTCGGCCGCGAGGCCGGCGGCCACCTCCGCGGCCAGGGCCCGCAGGGTGCCGAGCCGGTCGCGAAGCTCGTCTTCTCCCCGGGTTGGCGTGCCGGCGAGATCCGGAAGGCCGCGCTGGACGTCGAGCAGGGAACCCAGCCGGTCGAGAGCCCGTCGCCGAGCCGTTGCGGTTCCGCCGGTCGCGGCGCCCCCGAGCGCGTCGGCGGCCAGCGCGTCCAGCCGGGCCTGCGGGAGCAGCACCGCGTCCGGGACGGCGAGCCTGAGGTCGGCGAGGGTGACCGTGGCTGCGTCGAGGGTCCACGTCCAGCGGGAGGCGGGCCCGGTCTCCGACTCGAGCAGGGCGCTGAAGGCCGGATCGGCGACTGTCACCGGGGACGCCGGCTCCGAGGCCCCGGTCGGCAGCGCGACGAGGACCGTGGTCCGCAGGGAGTTGCCCTGCCGCTGGGTGCGCAGCATCCGCAGCTCGGGCGGCGCGCTCAGGCCGGCGGCCGCGTCCATGGACTCCTGGGCGGAGGCGCCTCGCCCGGAGACGACGTCGTGCACGGCGTCGCTGACGAGCAGGTCGGCATAGGTGTCCAGCGCCTCGCGCAGGTCGTCGAGGCTGCCGACGGCGGCGGGAAGCGTCGCGGGTGCGGCGTCGAGGACCTGCTGGCCGTCGCAGACCCGGCGGCCCGCCCACTCGGGCCGGGCGGGGAACCGGCGGCGCAGCTCCAGGACCGCCGCCGGGTCGCCTGCGCGGCGTTCGATCTCGCGGCCCAGGGCCTCGCTGAGGTGGACTCCGAGGCGCACGTCGGCGCCGAGCCGAGCGGCCAGTCGCACGAGGTCGGACCGGGTGGTGATCTGCCACCGGGTGTCGTCGTCGTGGATCGCGTGGTCGCGCAGCACGGCCGCCGCCAGCGCCTGCGCGTTTCCCGGCGCGTGCAGCAGCCCCGCCGACGTCGGTGGCGTCGGGTCGCCGGAGGGGTCGAGGTCGTCGACCCAGCCGTACGAGCCGATCCGGCGGGGGACGTCGCGGGCCATGAGCCGGCGCAGCCGCCGGGTGCCGACGGCGGTCACCCACGGGTCGATCCGGTGGCTGGACGCGTCGATGACGGCGTTCACCGCGGAGTCGAGAACCCCCCCGTCGCTGAGGTCGGTGTCTCGGGAGGCAAGGTTGCGGACGGCTTCGCGGACGTCCTGGAACTGGCGCACGATGGCCAGCACATCGGGGTCCGGCGGGTTCTCGCGGTCGACCCGGTCCTGGGCGTACTGCGGAAGCTTGGCGACCACCTCGCCGTGCGAGGCGTCGTTGGCGAACGTCCGGGCCCCGTCGACCCCGGGCAGGTAGCGCCGGGTCCAGCCCGGCCACACGTCGGGGTGCACGCGCGAGACCTCGGCCTGGGTCAGCAGGAGCGACTGTCGGATCAGCCGCGCCAGCAGCGGCGGGTCGTCGTCCTTGCCGTCGCCGACGAAGGCGAGGTCCTCCCACGCCATGTCCAGGTACCGCTTGAGGGTCTCGCCGAGGCTGTCCTTGCCGACGACTGCGGGCTGCACATATCCAAAGGCCTGATAACGGCGGCCCGGCTCAGGTTCGTGCTGCAGCGTCGGCGCCGCCATCGCCTCCCACGCGGCGGTCGTGTCCCGCGCGTCGATGCCGTCGATGATCGCCCGCAGCAGCGCCAAGAGCTCCAGCGGGAAGAAGGCCCGGGAGCCGAGCTGACGGCTGGTGGGCACGCGGCCGAGGACGTCGAGCAGCCTGTCGGCGTTCGCTCCCAAGGCGGTCCCACCGGCGGACGCTGACGCCGCCCAGGCGGGCACGAGCCCTCCGAGGAGCTTCGTCACGCCCTCTTCGAAGAGCGCGTCGTGCGGCGCGGTGACCCAGCTGTCGAGATCGACGGCGGGGAGCACGCCATACGGGACGTCTCCGACACGCAGCGCGGGCCACACGCCGAGCGGGCACAGGTTGCGCGCCGCCCAGTCGCCGAGCTCGCGGGTCAGCGCAGAGTCCTCGACGTCCTTGAGCCAACGCTGCCAGAGCACCGGCCACATCGCGGTGACGAGGGACGGGACGACACCGAGCAGTCGGGTGTCCACGTCGGCGACGCCGTCGAGCCGCGGCCTCGACGTGAGGACGCCGGCGAGGCCGGACGCCGTCCCGCTTCCTGCCGAACGGGCGACCGCGAGCCAGCGGGCCGGGTCCCGCCCGGTGTCGAGCGTCGACTGCCCGGCGACGGTGTTCGTCGCAGCGAGGGGCGGGACGAGACCGAGGGTGCCGTGACCGGCGAGCGCCTCGAGGAGCTCGCGGGGGTCGGTGTCGGAGAGGCCCGTCACGAGCAGGACGTCGAGGTGCGGCCCTTCGGGCAGCGGCACCTCGGTCGCCAGCCCCACCCGGGTGGCGACCTCGTAGGACGTCCACCACAGCGCCGGGATCTGGTCGGGCCGCACCCCGGCCATCGCCTGGTCGACGGTGCCCTGCCTGGCGATCTCGACGAGGTCAGGGTGGAGCTCGCCGAGCAGCCGCAGCCCCGAACCGGAGTCGCCCCACAGCTGCAGGACCTCTGGCAGGGCCGCGCGGTAGTCGAAGCCACGGCCCTGGTCGTCGTAGGACTTCTGCGGAGTGAAGCCGGCTCCCAGCGGCAGGACGGGAACCTCCCGCACGAGGTACGACGCGCGGGCCCCGCCGACGGAGCCGGCCAGCGCGGTGAAGGCGGCTGCGCCCTCGTCGGTGGTCAGGTCTCCGCCGGCGTGCGTCCACAACGCCGCCACCAGCGCCGCCTCCTGCGTGGACGGCGGGAGCGGCGGACCGGCGAGTGCCACCGGGTCGGGGTGAACGCGGATGCGCAGCCGCCGCGGGGTGCCCGCGACGTGCGGCTGGTAGCGGGTCTCGAGCCGCATCGGGAGCAGCACGCCGATCACGTGGCCGTCCACGAGCGGGTCGAGACGCGTGGCGGCCGTGTGGTCGAGATCGAAGACGTCGTCGTCGCTCAGACCCGCGGACATGACGAAGGTCTGGCCGTCGCCGACCCGGCCGCCGTTGGCGGCGACGACATCGAGGATCCGCTGCGCGATGGCTGGCGTCATCTGCGGTGTCGGCCCGAGGAACTGACGGCGCGGGTCGGGCGTGAGCTGGTCGAGCAGGGTGGGCGCGTCAGGGATGGACTCCAGCCACGCAGACCACTCCCGGAAGAGGAACGCACCCTCGGTTCGCCTGCCGTCAAGCGCGTCGAGCTCGGCGTCCAGCAGCGTCACGCCGTGGTGGACGACGTCGAGCTGGTCCCGCAGTGCGACCGCCTGTTCGGCGGCGGCTCGCTGAGCCGGGTCAACGAGCCGTGCCGGGTCGCCGACCCCCAGCCAGCCCGGGATCGCGGCCAGCTGTCTGCCAATGACGGCGGCACGTCGCAGTCCGACCGCGCGCGCCCGGCGCGCGGTCCGGTGATCGTCTCGTCGTGCGGTCACAGCAGGTTCCCCAGGAAGACGCGGACGGGCGGGTCGAAGGTGTGCTCGGCGAAGCTCGCGCCCTCCGGTGACGCGTCGCCGGCGGTGTAGGCGAACCGGTAGCCGGGCGGCGGCTCCTCCAGCACGAGCCAGTGGTCGAAGCCGACGGAGGGCGGCACCCCGAACCCGAAGAAGACGAGGTCCGGCGTCAGCGTTCCGGAGAACGACGGGTAGGCCCGTGCTGCCGGCTGCTGCCCAGGATTGCCAGGGTCGGGGTCGACGGATGGGACCGCTCCCCAGACGTCCCGGCCACCAGGGTTGGGGACGAGGTAGACCAGGGTTGCCGGATAGCGTCGGAAGAGCTCGGTATGCAGCACGACCACCAGGTTGGCGCCGTGCGAGGGGTCCGAGAGATGGCTGTCGTCGCCGAGGTCCGACTCGTCCGGCCACAACGGGGTGTCGGTGGCCAGCGCGACGACGGGGCGGATGTCGGTCGCCGGCTCGCCGGCCGCGACGTCGACCCGCTGCCAGAACCGGCGCAACGGCGTCCACCGGGTGGTGATCGGCAGGTTGCGCCAGCGCAGCTCCCCGAGGGTCTGCACGTTCGCGCCGACCAGCAGGGCGTCCACGAAGGCGGGGTTGGTCTGCACGGCGAGTACCCGGTCGGCGGGCACGTCGCCTGCCCCGGGCAGCAGCCAGTCGGGTGCGTTGTCGGAGAGGAACTTCCACAGCGGGATGTCGAGCTCCGGCGACACGTCAGGTTCGGCCAGAACGGGCTCGCGCAGACCCGAGATGGTCTCCAGGACGCGGACGGCCGCCACCGGGCGGGCCACGGTCGGGTCGACTCCGGCGGCGACCGAGTCGGCGAACGCGTGCAGGTCGGGCAGCGGCGAGCAGGTCGAGGCCGGGGCCCGGTCGCGGACGGCGCTGAGCAGGTCCGTGACGGCGCTCGGGTCGTCGACGAGCGACTGCGCCAGCGGGCCCGCCCGGTCTGCGTTGCCGTAGAAGTCGGTGAGGATCGAGGCGGCCCGCTGCCTCAGCTCACCGGCGAGGCCCTCTGCCTCGTGCTCGTCGGCCACCGCGTCGAGGATCCGGGTCTCGTCATCGGGGATGGCCTGCGGCGGCGGGCAGGAGTTGGCAGCCGCGATGAGAGCGGCCACCGACGCGGCACCCGGGGCCGCTGCCCGTGCGATCGGACCGCGCCGTCGCAGGATCCGCCGGGCGGCGCTGCTGAACAGGGCCGGCGTCAGGGTAGGCGTGCGACCAGCGACCGCACCGAGGGCGCTGCCCCCCGCGTCGACCGGCATACGCCCCAGCAACGGCGCGAGGGTCGCCAGCCGGGCCACCGAGTCGGTGGGCAGGCGGCGCGTCCACAGGCTTCGTGCGGCACGCAGTCCGAGCGTCAGGTGCCGGATGCGTTGTGCCGCACTGGCCACCTGCGCGGCCTGCTGGGCGGCGGCGGCCACGATCCGGTCCTGCCAGGCGATCGCGACCCAGGCTCCGAGACCGGCCGCGCCGCGGTGCCGAGGGTCGACGCGCAGCTGTCGCCGCCACCCGTCGGGCACCACGTCGTCTCCCGGCGGCGGCCACTGCCAGTCCTGCCCGGCCACCGGTCCCTCGTGCCACGGCGCGTCGTAACGGGGCACGGTCAGGACCCACCGACCGCCGACCTCGAGATCGCCGGCAAGCGCCCCGATGGCGTCCGCGACGTCGCCCGGCAGCGGGTCGACCACCGGCGGCTCGCCTGCCGCGGGAACGACCGCCAGGGCTCCACCGGCCGCGAGGACGGCGCCGGGCACGGCGCTCACGTGCAGCTGGGCCCGACCGAACTTCCGCTCCGCCAGCAGCCGCTGTTCGTCGTCGGTCAACGGGTCCAGTCGCCGCGCGATCGAGGCGAAGTCGCCCTGCTCCGAGGTCGTGCGGAATCCCCAGCTGTCGAAGCAGGGCAACGTCACCGTCCCGGCACCCGCGCCCCAGGAGTCGGCCAGCGCGCTCGTGCCGTCGGGGGCAACGGCGGCCCGCCAGCCGGGGACCAGGGCGGCCGTGTAGTCGGTGCCGACGTCGAGCTTGCGCGGGCAGATGACCCGCGCGAACGAGCCGCGGCCGGCGACGGTGTGCACGTGCGCCCAGCGGTGAGCGTCGCTGAGCGGGTGCCAGTCGAACAGCGTGCGCCCCTCGAACGACGCCTGGGACGTGAGCTGGACCAGTCCGTTCGCGAGCGGGAGCACCTCGGCCGCCGTTCCCACGACGAGGACCATCCACGGCCTGACGGCCACCAGGCCCGGTGAGTGCGGCTGCGGGCTGTAGCGCCAGGGCAGATCGGGGGTCGCGAGCTCGACGTGGGCCATCAGCGTCGCCTCCGCGTCGACGCACCCCGGGTGCGGCCGACGGCCGGTGACCTGTCCGGCCGCGAGGTTCGCCACGTCGCCGGGGCCGGCCAGCAGGAACGGCGCCAGCGCGGGCGGCAGGTCGCCGTCGTCGTCGTGCAGCGTGATCGGCAGCTCGGCGCCGATCCGCGCGGAGGTCGCGGGGTTGGTCGCCAGGGCGTATGCCGCCGGGCGTCGCCACGCGGTGAACTCGTTCATCACAGGCCGGCCAGCACGACGGGCGACCCGAGGTCGGGCTTGGCGGCGGCGAACGGCATACGGTCCGGGCTCAGCCGGGCCGCCTGGTGAGCCGCGGTCGCGCTGCGATGTGTGGTGCCGTCGGAGGTCACCCACGCCTCGGATCCGACCGTGACCAGCGCCTTCCGGGTGGCCACCGCCGGGGTGGCGTCGCGACCGGCTACCATCCCGGACAGGATTCCAGGCAGGTCGAGGGCGGCAAGGCCGAGTCGTCCGAGCGTCGTCCAGCCCTCGTCCCGCACCTTGCGGAACACCTGCGGCTGCATCTTCTGAGGGCGCGAGTTTCCGAGGAGGTCGGCTCCGCCGGCACTGACCACCCCCGCAGGCAGCTGTTCGAAGGCGGGCCGGTTGAGTGCCTCCGACTGGGTGAGCGTGATGAACGAGCCCGGCGCGAAGAGGTCGTCGAGCTCGGAGGTCTGGTTCGGCACCGAGGCCGTGACCTTCTGGTTCGAGCCGAGCGGAGCACCGTCGACCCGGTCGATCGGAATGGCCAGCGGAACGCGTTTCTGCTGCCACGCGACGCCGCCTCGGGGGAACACGAGGGCCACCTTGGGGGGGACGGGCAGTGGGCGGAGCACGACGTCGCGATCGGGACCGCCCACCGCGTGCAGTGTCTCCGGGCGGACCTCCTCGCGGCGGAGCAGCTCCGCGGCGCGGGTCGGCGGTATCGCCGGCGGGCTGTCCGAGCTGCCGAAGCTGAACGTCTCGTGGAAGTGGAAGTCGTGCAGGAACGTCTCGACGGTCAGTCGCCCGGAGATCGTCACCGGGCCCGGCCCGTCGAGGGTCCCGTCGAGCCGGATGCCTCCGAAGGTCAGCCCGAAGACCTCGACCTCGAAGCCGGCGCTGACCTCGGCGTGCATGTGGAACGGGGTGAACTGGACGATCGCGTCGACGCTGAGGAAGCCGTGAGCCCCGCACCCACCCGCTTCGATGCCGGCCTCGAAGTAGCCGCCGAGCTGGACGGTGTTGGACGTGACCGCGAGATACCCCTCGGCTCGCAGGTCGATCCCCGGCACCGGAAGGTCGAGATGCAAACCCAGCCGCCGCAACGCCGGGATGTTGGCCGGCTCCGGTCGGAAGCCGGGGTAGAAGCCGCCGACGGACAGCACCGTGTAGCCCGGGCTGCCCCACGACAACCGGAAGGCCATGTCGCCGTAGATCGTGAAGATGTCGAGCAGCCCGCTGTCGACCAGGCTCGCGTCGACGGACAGCACCTGGGCAGCGAAGTCGATGACACCCACCACGTCGATCCGCAGCTTGAGGACCGGCGGGATTCCCGCACGGGCGATCCCCACGACGACGATCCGCTGCGGCCCCGGCAGCTCCACCAGTACGCCAAGGTCAAGGGAGCAGAAGCCCTGGCCGGCGATCTCCAGCCAGGACAGGCGCAGGGTCGGCCCGGCGACCGAGGAGCCACGATGCGGGACGAGGATCGCCTCGAGCGCCGTCAGCGCCCGACGAGCGCTCGCGCCGATGTCGAGTGGGAACAACGCCTCTCCGGCGCTGCCGTCTCGCAGCTTCGACGCCAGGGCCGGGACGTCGACACTGCGGTTGATGCCGACGACTCCGCCGACACGGGAGAGCTGGAAGCCGAACCCGAACTGGATCCCGGGCGTGAACCCCGCCGCGAAGACCGTCGCGAACGAGGGCTCTGAGCCGACTCGCCGCAGGCTCGCCAGCGCTGCGACCTCGATCACACCGAGGTGCAGGGACAGCGCTCCGTCCACCCCGTCCGGTAGGACGGCTATCGAGCCGTCGCCGACGACGGGGCCGGCGTCGAGATGGGCGCTGACCGCGTCCGGGGGGAGTGGCCCGATGACGATCTGCGCCGAGGCCGGGTTCCGGGGGTCGACCAGGCGCAGGGCGGGAGCCTCGATCTGCATCCCCAGTGGCCCGAACTCGGCGTCCAGGCGGACTCCGGCCGGTGCGTTCCACCCGTCGCTCGGCTCGAGGAGCGGCAGGCCTGGGACGGGGACCTTCGCCAGCAGGAACTCGACCAGCCGGCCGCGCAGGGCATCCGTCGCCCGTCGCCAGCCGGCGATCGCCTCGTCGAGCTGGTCGGGCGCAGCGAGGGCCAGATCCAGCGTGTCTGCAGCGGAGAGCAGCTCTGCGACAGAAGGATCGGCCGGCCCGGCACCGAGGGACTCGACAACGAGGTCGGCATAGCTCCGGATCCTTCCGGCCATCGGCACACCGTTCACCTAGCCAAGCACTGTTCTCGCCGTGGGCAAAGGTATGCCCCCCGTTCGACGGGCGGCAAGGGTCCAGGCCAACTCGACGTGCCTCGTGTCGGTGAGCATCCCTGGCCGTTGGTGACTGCTTCGTGTGCGACCTCCCGGCCTGGCGCCTCACCGGGGCACGTCTCGAAACCAGCCCGCTCGGTCGCCGGGGTCCGGTCCTGTACGACGCCGCGCCGGCGGTGACTCGTCGCCGGTGACCGGCGCGTGGTGGTCGAGCCGGCTGGTCAGCACGCCTTCGCCACCGGTGAGGTCGGGCAGGGCCCGGGCGATCTCGCCGACCCGGGCGGCGGCCAGGTTGACGACCACGCGGGCGGCGCGGTTCTCGACCACCGACTCGAGGGGCACAGCACCGGTGCGGCCGAGCAGCGAGGTGACCACCCCCAGCGCCGACTCCGGCATCTCGACCTCGACCCGGTCGACCGGCCGGCAGACCCGGGTGCCGGCCTGGACCAGCGCAGCGGTGACGACGACCTGCGACAGCAACCGGAAGTCGGCCCCGACGCTGGACATCGCCTTGCTGAAGCCCTGATGCGCGTGGCTCTGCCGCGGGCAGTAGCCCGAGGTCGTCATGGTCACCCTCGCATCCGTGACCTCCCACCCGTGTCGCCCTTGGCGCAGGGCCGATCGCACCCCCTCCTCAGTCGCGGCGACGAAGGCCGGCGGCAAGTTGCCGCGCTCGATCCCCGGGGAGAACTCCAGGCCGTGACCGACCGGTGCCCGCTCAACCCGCAGCCCGAGGGTCGCGAGGTAGGGGTTGCCGTCGACGCCGATCCGGTCGACGGCCTCACCCCAGCCGACGACGCGTTCGAGGCAGGGCACAGGCGTGGGGAGGAAGCGTGCGGCGACCCCGTACCGCTCCTCGAGCAGGGCGGCGACGACCTCCTGATGGACCTCGCCGCGCAGGCTGAGTGCCGCCTCCCCGACCGACTCGTCGATCCGCAGGTCGATGAGCGGGTCCTCGTCCGCGAGCCCGGTGAGGGCGGCGAAGAGCGCCGTCCGCTGGCGGGGGTCGAGTGGCTCGACGAGCGCGTGCCAGGTGGCGGGGGCGAACCGGGGCCGCGGGCGCGGCGGTGGGTCACCGATCGTGTCGCCGATTCGAGCCGAGGAGAGGCCGTGCACCACCGCGACTCCACCAGCCCGCACGGCGTCTCTGGTGCGCAGGCCTTTCGGCGTGCTCACGGCCACGGCAGTGACCCGCTGTGCCTCACCGCCACCGACCTGCACGCGTTCTCGCACACGGATCTGGCCGGCCCACAGTCGGATCCACGTCCGTCGCGTCGGCCCGTCGTGGTCGACGGCAAAGACGCTGGCCGAGGTGGGGCCGCCGGGCTCGGGTGCCGGGGGAAGAAGGGTGGCGATGACGCTTCGGAGAGCGGGCAGGCCAGCGCCCGTCAGCGCGGAGCCGCAGACGAGTGAGGTGAGCGAGCCGTCGCGCACCCCGCGGCGCAGGAGACGGCGGATTTGCTTCCCCCGCAACGGCTCTCGGCCCACCCACCGGGACAGGAGGGCATCGTCGACCTCGGCGACCGCGGCGACGACCTGCTCGTCGAGGAGGGACACCGCCGTGACCGCCGCCGCTGAGGTCCCCTCATCGACCACGCGGGAGAGCGGCACGACGTGGGCGCCGAGGCGGCGTCGGACGGCGTCGGCGACGGCGGCAACGTCGGCGCCACCGCGGTCGACCTTGTTGACGAAGAGCACGGTCGGGACGCCCATGTGTCGCAGCGCACGCCATAGGACGACCGTCTGAGGCTGCACACCCTCGACCGACGAGAGCACGAGTATGGCCGCGTCGAGCACGACGAGCGAGCGTTCGACCTCGGCGATGAAGTCGGGGTGGCCGGGGGTGTCGATGACGGTGACGTCGAGCGGACGGCCAGCCTCGTTGAGGGTGAACGATGTGACTGACGCGCGGATGGTGATGCCACGCCGGCGCTCGATGTCCATCGAGTCGGTGCGAGTGGTGCCCGCGTCGACGCTCCCGAGGGCGTCGAGAGCACCGGCGTCCCAGAGGAGGCGTTCGGTCAGGCTGGTCTTACCGGCGTCGACGTGCGCGACGACGCCGAGCGTCAGGCGCGGGCGGGGGGGAGGGGACGACAAGAGGCAGCTCCACGGCAGCACGGACAGGGGTGCAGGGCGTGGTCGCTGCTCGCACGGGTCTCTCCTGTCGTCGGGCGGCGCCGGTGGCGTCTGCGCGCAGGATGTCACGCGCCGGTGGCTGGATGCCAGCGGTTTTCGGCAGTCTCACACGCCGAGAGAGCGATCCCGGTTCGCCATGATGTTGGTCCGATGGCTCGAGGTGAGCAGGTCGGGGGCACCCAGCTCCATCCAGCCATACAGGCGGTGCGGGTCGACACCGTTCGCTCGCAGGAGCGGCTCCGCACGCTGGGAGACACTGCCCTTCACGCCGAACCAGGCCAGCAGGTCCTGCACGGCCGGGCTCGATGACGTGCCGACGGTGTCGTTGGCTCGGCAGATCACCCAGGCAACGGCGGCTGCGGCTCGCACGGGTGAGGCCTTACGCCGGAAGATGGCTGGATCGCCCACGGCGGCCCGGCTGAGGAACCGGCGCATCGCGGTGCGGTGCTCGACGTCGAGCAGCTCGTCGGCGCACCGGTCGCAGGCGTCCAGCACCTCCTGGACCACCGGCCGGATGTCCTCCGCGATGCCGGAATACTCGAACGGCTCGTCGGGCAGCGGTTGCGCGTCGAGGTTCTGGAGCGCCAGGCGGCCGCCGACCTTGCGGTCGAGGCTCCCCAGCAACATCTCGCCGATGGTCCGGTCGTCCTCGGACTCGGAGCGCGCGTCGAACAGGCTGGCCAGGAGCGCGGCAGGTCCCTGCGGGCGGTCTGAGCGGATGACCCGCTGGTACTCCGGCTCGTGAAGGTCGACCGCGGCCAACGTGTCGGCGGTCAGCGTGGCCCGGATGCCTTCGTGTTCATGGCAGTAGCGGACGTACGAACGCAGCAGGTCCGGAAGCTTCGCCAGGTACGGCGGGTCCGCGATGACCTTGCGGGGGAACCAGTCCGCCAGCAGCATCTCCACCGTCACGGGGCTCCAACGGAAGGGGTCGCCGGTCGCGTAGCCGGTGCCGAACCAGAGAACGCTCTCGAGCAGGCTCCGCTCGTCATCGTGGTCGATCGGTATGCCATGGCGCGAGGCGAAGAAGTCCGTCGCGATCGCCGCGGTCTCCTCGTCCGACCACTCCCTGCGCTCGGGGGCCACCCCACCCGGCGGCAGCATCCGCAGCATCCACTCGACGAGGGGCCGGCACATCGGCCAGCTGTCCGACGTCAACGGCGGGTACAGCAGGGATCCATGCTCGATGGCCGCCTCGATGACGGCGCGTGCCGTCGCCGGATCGGTCCGCGTCAGCGACTGGTCCTCGCCCTCCACCAGAGACCCCATCGTGAGCGCCAGGTCCGCGAGTGGCTCAGGAATCACGAACGCATCCTTCACGACCGTGCCGAGGTTGTGGTCGACGTAGAAGATCGCCGTCAGCGGGTGCCCCGAGGGCAGCGTGACACCCAGGAGGTAGTCGTCGCCGTCCCCCAGCACGTGGGTCACGAACCAGACATCCGGTTCCAGCCGAGCCTGATGGAGCCCGGTCAGCCAGTCCGGCAAGGGGTGCCGCCGGACGGCCAGCGCGCGGCCGATCCGGGCCGCCAGCACCTCGTCGGCGACGATGGCGCGCAGCGCCGTCAACGCCGCCGTCGTCTCGGCGAACGGCGTACCGATGAGCGACTCCACCAGATCGGCCAGGCTCAGCTTCTGCTCGTCGCGGGTGAAAGGGTCGCGACTGCGCGGGTCGGTGATCTCGAGGAAACCACTCACGAGGGCGAGCAGGTCGAGAGGGTCGTCCGAGCGCAGGGCGCTCCGAAGGCCTTGGAAGAGCTGCTGGTCCTCGGCGCTCCCGCTGCCCGGAGGTTCGCGAGGGGGCATGGTGGCCACATGATGCCGCTGCGGCTGCCGGCCACGGCTCGGACCGTGCTTCTTCTTCGCCACGCGAGGCAGCCTATGCGTCCCGGGCCGTGCACAGGCAAGAGAGGATCGGAGCTCGATCGCCGGGCTGGCCGCCGGCTCAGTCCGCCGGCGGTGCGGTCTCGCCGATGTATGCCGAGTAGGTCGCGTCGGCCGCGCCCCGGGCGACATCGGCGGAGGCGCCGTCGGCCTGCTGCGCGCTCGACCATGAGTCGGCCGAGCGCCGCATGAACGACCTGCCCTCATCCGTCTGCACCCACGCCGCGGCCTGCTCGGGAGCGATGCCCTCGGCGCTCTGGGTGAGGTGCAGCGACAGGCCGAGCAGGGCGGAGTCCCAGCCGATCCCGGTCCCGGACGGGCCGAACTGTTCCCACATCCCGTCGGGCAGGCTGGCCGTAGCCGCGACGTGCTCGAGCTCCAGTCGGGTCGACGTCACATCCACCTCGACGAGGCGCACGTGCACGATGGTCGGCTCTCCGGGGCCCATGCCCCAGGTCAGGGTGTAGCTCGCCCTGCCGTCCTTCGGCGGGTCGCACCGCTGGATCTCGCCGCCTGCGTTCCCCTTCAGCTGGAAGCGGCCACCCAGCCGCAGGTCTCCGCTGACCGGGAGGAACCAGCGTGGGATGCGCTCCGCGGAGGTCACCGCATCCCATACGTCGTCGATCGGGGACGGGTAGGTCTGTGCAAGATGCTGCACGTAGGAGAGTATCCCGTCGACCTCCTTCGTCTCGGTTCCTCGCGTGACGGCATCGATCTGGGCGTTCACATCCACCATGTCTGGTGCTCCTCTACATGCGTCGGGATGGGGGTCGGCTGGCGGGCGGCTCCCCGTCGGCGTTGGTGGTTCGCCGCTGCTCCCGCCGGCCGCGTGCGAGCTCGGTACCGAGCGCGCCGAGCCGTGGTTGCCAGAACCGCCGGAAGGTGTCGAACCACGCGTCGGCCTCGGCCAGTGGGGCGGGATCCACGGCATACAGGCGTCTTGCGCCTTCAGGTCTCACGGTGACGAACCCGGCCTCCCGAAGCACGCGCAGGTGCTGGGAGACCGCGGGCTGGGAGATCCCGAACTCGTCCTGGATGACATGGCCGACCTCGCCGGCGGACTGCTCCCCGTCTGCGATGAGCTCGAGGACGCGACGCCGAACCGGGTCTCCGAGGGCGTCGAGAGCGTGCACGGGAGCATTGTGTGCCCTGTGGCTTATATAAGTCAACCCTTACGAGCCAAACCAACGTGCTCAGGCGGGTGCCGGCTGGCTGACTGCTTCGACTCGGGCGGGAACGTACCTGTGCCAGGGAGTGCCCGCGACGGGGTCCCGCAGCCGCAACGAGGTCAGGTCGTTGGGGGCCACCCCGCTCGGTCGGTGCTCGGGGTGGTCGAGCCCGAGCCCGTTGGGCAGTGAGACGTGCCCGGGCTGCAGTGAGTCGGTGACCTCGACCGGCGCCTGAGCGCTGCCCGTCTCCGTGACGATCCGGGCGAGGGCTCCCGTCGTGAGTCCCAGTCTCTCGGCGTCGGCCGGGTTGACCCGCAACGCCCCGGCGCCGTCGCGTCGGCGCCACCGGAGTCGCGGATGATGGTGTTGGCGGTGAAGGAGCGTCGTTCACCCGCCGACAGGACGAACGGGAACTCCGCGCTGACCCAGCCTGGCTCACTGACAGCGACGGAGGCCAGCTCGTCCAGCAGCTGGGGGATGGCGACGGTGAAGCGCCGGTCGGGGCGGTGGACATAGTCCCACACTCGACGTGGGACTACGCGGCAGCGGAGCTCGTGGACGGGCCGGACGACGCCGCCCCGACCGTGGCCGTCGCGGTCACCAACACGGGAGCTCGGGCCGAGCCGCGAGGTCGTGCAGGTCTACTTCGAGCCGGAGGAGAGCGACCAACCGATGCGTCTCGTCGGCTGGAAAGCAGCCGAGGCGGGGCCAGGGGAGACGGTGCGAGCTCAGGTCCACGCGGACCGGCGGCTGTGGCGCCGCTGGGACGTCGCCTCCGCGACGTGGGCCCGGCTCTCCCGGGGGCCGGCTTATCGTCGCGCGCGGCCTGGGCGACGTGCGAGGCACGCTCGGGCTCCACGCCAGCGGAGGGTGACGGCCGGACCGGAGCTGAGCCCCGCACCTCTCGACCGGAATTGCCTCACGCGATGGACGATCGAGTCCTCACGGGCGACGGACGTAGTCAGCGACTGCCGAGACCGACCCTGAGATGGGTAGTTTCTGTTGTGAGACAAACGAACTCATCTCGTTCGTGGGTTGTCTGGAGAGTACCTGTCGGGTAGACTCGAACACATGATCGAGACCGCAGAGGCGCTGACGACCGGGGACCTGACGGCCCTCGTGGCGTTGCTGTCGCGTCTCGACGGTCGGGTCGGGGATGCGGAGCGGGTCGACCAGCTGACGGTGTTGGAGCGGGTCAAGTCGGCGGCGGCGGCGGCGCAGGTGCGGGTGACGGCGGCGTTCGTGGCCTCGCAGGCTCAGGTCGCGAAGGCGTGGACCGCCCAGGCGAGGGAGTGCTCGGACGGCAGTGACTTCGAGGGGTGGCGGGCCGCTCGGGAGCAGGCCAAGGCGGCGTCGCTCCAGCTGCCCGACCAGTCCGGGGATGGCGGCCAGTCCGGGGATGGCGGCCAGTCCGGTCAGCCCGGCACGGGCGCTCACGGCCGTCGGCGCGGGTCTGCGGGTCGGGGCGGGTTGTCGGGGGTGGTG
>JBBRZC010000088.1:0-15507 GCA_038237075.1 Actinomycetales bacterium | reverse complement strand
CGCCCATTGTGCAATATTCCCCACTGCTGCCTCCCGTAGGAGTCTGGGCCGTGTCTCAGTCCCAGTGTGGCCGATCGCCCTCTCAGGCCGGCTACCCGTCGTCGCCTTGGTGAGCCGTTACCTCACCAACAAGCTGATAGGCCGCGAGTCCATCCCAGACCGAAAAACTTTCCACACGACAGAGATGCCTCTTCGTGTCATATCCGGTATTAGCTCCGGTTTCCCGAAGTTATCCCAGAGTCTGGGGCAGGTTACTCACGTGTTACTCACCCGTTCGCCACTGATCGCCCCGGAGCAAGCTCCAGAGGTCACCGTTCGACTTGCATGTGTTAAGCACGCCGCCAGCGTTCGTCCTGAGCCAGGATCAAACTCTCCGTTGATGTGTAGCTCCAACGTCCGAGGACGCGGATATCTAGACCCTTAGAGGGTTGTCTTCCTGACTGAGCAAGAACGACTAGCAAGGTCAGCATCGCTGACCCGTTTGTCATTCATTGTCAACCAAAGGATTTCGTTCGAGGGTGGTGCTCGGCCGGCCTTGCGGACGGTCTCGCGCCGCCTCGAGACGAGGTAATTGGCATCGATTTTTGGCACGCTGTTGAGTTCTCAAGGTTCGGACGCGCATCTCCGCTGCGCCCATCGGGCGTCGCGTCGAGGCAACCCTTCAAATTTACCCGTCTGCTTCTTGGGCGTCAAATCCGTGACCCGCTCTTGGAGCGGCCGGATCCGATCGCACTTGGCTCTCGGCGGGAGTCCCACTGTAGCAGGCTTCGAGCCCCGCTCCAGACCCCCTCGCGGAGGACCCCGGCCACTCTGGAAACCAGGTGACCCGGGTGGACGTCAACTCGTGGGACCGGCCTGCTTCGGGTGACGTGGTGACGCCGCCCCGTGGTGTCCGTTGCTCCCTCTCGGGCTGACGTCGAGAACTGTAGACACACACCCCGGGGAACGGCAAGTTGGCGCCGGCCGGATCACCCAACTCGACCACCTACTGTCACCGGTTGCGTTGGGAAACAACGGGATTCGGCGACACGGCAGCATCGGTCGACGCGCGAGGCTCCAAGGACACCGTCGGAGCCCGTCATCCTCGACGGGCAGCCGCCAGGCTCTTGCGGCCGCGTCGGAGCAGGGCGACGCGGCCGTGCAGGAAGTCGGCCGCCACCAGGACCTGCTCGGGATCGCCGGCCCTGACGTTGTTGACGGAGGCCCCCCCGTCGGCGATCGCCCGACGGGCGGCGTTGCGGGACCCGACGAGGCCCACGGCCACGAGGGCGTCGACGAGCGACGTTCCTACCTCCACGGTGCCCCCCGGCAGCTCGCCGGTCGCGTCGAGCAGGGTCGCCTCGTCGAGGCCGGCCACGTCGCCCCGGCCGAACAGCGCCTCCGCTGCCGCGTGTGCCTGTGCCGTGGCGGAAGAACCGTGGACGAGGGTGGTGACGTCGGCCGCCAGGGCCCGCTGCGCGGCCCGGCGGAACGGCTCCTCCGCGACCGCGCGCTCAAGCTCGGCGACGTCGTCGCGGCCGCGGTCGGTGAAGATCTTGAGCATCGCCACCACGGACGCATCCTCGACGTTGAGCCACCACTGGTAGAAGGCGTACGGGCTCATCATCTCGGCGCTGAGCCACAGCGCGTTGCCCTCGCTCTTGCCGAACTTCTGGCCCGAGGCGTCGGTGACGAGCGGGGTGGTGAGCAGGTGGACCGACGCGCCCTCGACCTTGTGGACGAGGTCGGTGCCCGCAGTGAGGTTGCCCCACTGGTCCTGCCCGCCGGTCTGCAGGGTGCAGCCGTACTCCCGGTAGAGGTGCAGGTAGTCGAGACCCTGGAGGAGCTGGTACGCGAACTCCGTGAAGGAGATGCCGTCCTGGCTCGCCAGGCGGGCGGCGACCGCCTCCTTGCGGATCATCTGGTTGACGCGGAAGTGCTTGCCGATGTCGCGCAGGAAGTCGAGTGCCGACAGCGGGGCCGTCCAGTCGAGGTTGTTGACGAGGATCGCGGGGTTGTCTCCCTCGAAGTCGAGGAAGGGCCGGACCTGCTGCTCGATCCGCGCCACCCACTCGGCGGTCTGCTCCTTGGTCTTCAGGACCCGCTCCGAGGTGGGCCTGGGGTCGCCGATGAGGCCGGTCGAGCCGCCCACCAGCGCGATGACGCGATGGCCGGCGCGCTGCAGGTGCCGCAGCACGACGAGCTGGACGAGGTTGCCCATGTGGAGGGAGGCCGCGGTGGGGTCGAACCCGCAGTAGACGGTGAGCGGCCCGTCGGCGAGTGCCCGTCGCAGCGCGGCCTCGTCGGTGGTCTGGGCCACCAGACCCCGCCACTGCAGCTCGTCGAGGATGTCGCTCACGCGGGTGGTGCTCCTTCGTCGTCGGTGGCGGCCTGGTGATGGCCGCGACGCAAGCCTGCCCTACGCCTGGCCGGGCCGGATACGGGGTTTGCCCGCCCGGTAGACCGACACGGTCGGCTCGTCGGAGAGGAAGAACCGCCACGGGTATGCCGTGGGGTCACCTCCCGGGCCCGACACCCCGACTCGCGGGCCGGTGCGGATGCTGCCCGGGTCCACGGCCTCGCGCGGGTCCCGGACCACGAGGTCGACGGTGCCGCCGTCCGCGCTCGCTGACGCCGGGGCACAGAAGTCGAGCCCGGTGTGGGCGCCGGTGAGGCCCAGGGTCCTGGTGAGTCGGGCCGGTCCCCGGCACCAGTCCCGCGGGGGAGCGCCCACGCGCCGGGAGGCGGCGACCTCGGGACCCCCGACCACCTCGCCCGCCCGCACCAGGACGGCCTGGGCCAGCCCGACGCGCCCGGTCACGAGACAGAGGCACCAGTGCATCCCGTAGGTGAAGTAGACATAGGTGAACCCGGGGGCGCCGAACATCGGTGCCGTCCGCGGCGTCTCCCCCCGGAAGGCGTGCGACCCCGGGTCCTGCAGGTACCCGGCATACGCCTCGGTTTCGGTGATCCGCACGGTGACCTGCCCGTGGCTGATGGTGCACCCCAGCAGGTCGGGGGCGACCGTGAGGACGTCGCGTGCGAAGAAGGCCCGACCGAGCCGGCGGGGCACCCGCTCAGGCACCCGGCCGCGCGTAGGCCCGCGCCGCGGCCGCTGCGTCGGTCGCCCGGGCCAGCTGCTCGCGGACCCGGGTTGGGGCGGTGCCACCGCGGGCGTCGCGGGAGGCGATCGACCCCTGGACCGTGAGGACGTCACGGACGCCCGGGCCGAGGTGGGGGCTGATCGCTGCGAGGTCGTCGTCGTCGAGGTCCCACAGCTCGATGCCGCGCCGCTCGCACTCTCGCACGCAGGCGCCGGCGACCTCGTGGGCGACACGGAACGCCACGCCCTGGCGCACGAGCCACTCGGCCACGTCGGTGGCGAGCGCGAAGCCCTGTGGTGCCAGGGCTTCCAGCCGCTCGGTGTCGAACCTCAGGGTGGCGACCATGCCCGCGAAGGCCGGCAGCAGGACCTCCAGCGTGTCAACCGCGTCGAAGACCGGCTCCTTGTCCTCCTGCAGGTCACGGTTGTAGGCCAGCGGCAGCGCCTTGAGGGTCGTGAGGAGCCCGGCGAGGTCACCGACGAGCCGGCCGGCCTTGCCCCGGGCGAGCTCGGCGACGTCGGGGTTCTTCTTCTGGGGCATGATGCTCGACCCGGTGGAGTAGGCGTCGTCGAGCGTGACGTAGGAGAACTCGCGCGTGGCCCAGAGCACCACCTCCTCCGCGATGCGGGAGACGTCGACGGCGACCATCGCCGCGACGAAGGCGAACTCCGCGGCGAAGTCGCGGCTCGCGGTGCCGTCGATGGAGTTCTCGACGGAGCGGGAGAACCCGAGCTCGGCGGCGACGGCCTCCGGGTCGAGGCCGAGGGAGGTGCCGGCGAGAGCTCCCGAGCCGTAGGGCGAGACGTCGGCGCGGCGGTCCCAGTCGACGAGCCGGTCCACGTCGCGCAGCAGCGGCCAGGCGTGGGCGAGGAGGTGGTGGGCCAGCAGGACGGGCTGGGCGTGCTGGAGGTGGGTGCGTCCCGGCATCGGTACGTCGAGGTGCGCGGCCGCCTGCCCGATGAGGGCGTCGACGACGTCGAGGACGAGACCCGCGACGACTCGGGCCTCGGCGCGCAGGTACCTGCGGAACAGCGTGACGACCTGGTCGTTGCGCGAACGGCCGGCCCGCAGCCTGCCCCCCACGTCGGCGCCGGCGCGGTCGATGAGGCCGCGCTCCAGCGCGGTGTGGACGTCCTCGTCACCCTCGGCCGGCACGAACGCGCCGCTCTCGACGTCGGCGTCGAGCCGGTCCAGCGCGTCGAGCATCGCCGCGAGGGTCGCGTCGTCGAGCAGGCCGGCGCCGTGGAGCACCCGGGCGTGGGCGCGCGATCCGGCGATGTCGTGCCGGGCCAGGCGCCAGTCGAAGTGGGTGCTGCGCGACAGCGCGGCTAGCGCGTCGGCGGGACCACCGGTGAATCGGCCGCCCCAGAGGCTCACTGGCGCGGTCGAGGGGGTCGGGGGCGCCGAGGCGGTCGGGTCCGGCATGCGGATGGCTCCTCGTCGGTCGGGCGCTGGGGCTGTGCTGGGTCGGGTCGGTCAGTCGGGGGCTCTCATCCGGGCCCCGCGGTCAGGTCGAGGAGCCGGCGTGCGACGGCGCGGCCGGTGGCAGGCCCGCGGGTGATGACGAGGATCGTGTCATCCCCGGCGATGGTCCCGAGCACGTCCCCCAGGTGGGTCTGGTCGATGCACGAGGCGAGGTAGCCGGCCGCTCCCGGTGGCGTCCGCACGACGACCTGGTTGCCGGCCGCCTCGGCGCTGACGAGCAGCTCCTCGCAGGCCCGCCGCAGGCGGGCCGGCACCTCCTCGGGCGACGCGGCGGCGCGGCGGCCCGCAGCCTGGCCCGGGACGGCATACACGAGGGTGCGTCCGTGCCGGACCTTCACGGCGCCGACCTCGACGAGGTCGCGCGACAGCGTCGCCTGGGTGACCTCGACGCCGTCGCCGGCGAGAAGGGTGAGAAGCTCGCCCTGCGAGCGCACCTCGTGCCGGCCGAGCAGGTCGACGACGCGGGCCTGTCGGGCGGTCCGGGTGACGGTCATGCCGGCTCCGCGGCGTCGAGCAGAGCGGGCAGGGCAGTGAGGAACGACTCGGCCTCGGCCGGCCCGAGGATAAGCGGGGGCGCGAGACGGACGGCCGAGGGGGTGACCGCGTTGACGAGGAAGCCGGCCTCGCGGGCCAGCGCGGTGAGCGAGGCGGCCACGGGCTCGGCGAGCGAGAAGGCGAGCAGCAGGCCCCGGCCACGCACCTCGGTGACTCGGGGGTGGTCGAGCGCCGCGATGCCGGAGCGGAGCAGGTCGCCCATCTCGGCGGCGTGGGCGAGCAGGCCGTCGCCCTCGATGGTGCGGATCGTCGCGAGCCCGGCCGCGCACGCGAGGGGGTTGCCGCCGAACGTCGTGCCGTGCTGGCCGCCGGTGAGCAGGCCGGTGACCCGCGGCCCGTAGGTGACGAGGGCACCGATGGGGACTCCCCCGGCCAGCCCCTTGGCCAGCGTCACCGCGTCGGGGACGACGTCGGTCGCGTGGTGGGCCAGCCAGTGCCCGGTGCGGCCCATGCCGCACTGGATCTCGTCGAGGACCAGCAGCGCGCCGGCGGAGGTCGCGAGGTCACGGGCGAGCCGCAGGTATGCGGGGTCGGCAGGGACGACTCCGGCCTCCCCCTGGACGGGCTCGAGGACGATGGCGGCGAGGTCGTCGCCGGCCTCCTCGACGGCGGCCCTGAGGGCCGTGAGGTCGTTGAAGGGCACGTGGCCGACGCCCGGGAGCAGCGGCTCGAAGGGGGCCCGGTAGGCCTCCTTCCACGTCAGCGCGAGGGCGCCGGTCGTGCGGCCGTGGAAGGCGTTCTCGGCGGCGATGATCCGGGTGCGGCCAGTGCGCCGGCTCAGCTTGACGCCCGCCTCAACCGCCTCGGCCCCGGAGTTGGCGAAGAAGACGCCGGAGCCCTGCGGGGCCCGGGTGATCTCGAGGAGCTTCTCGGCGAGCTCCACCTGCGGCTCGGAGGTGAAGAAGTTCGAGACGTGCATCATCTGGGAGGCCTGCTTGGTCACGGCCTCGACGAGCGCCGGGTGGCCGTGCCCGAGGGTGTTGACGGCGATGCCCCCGAGCAGGTCGAGGTAGCGCTTGCCGTCGACGTCCACGACGTAGCAGCCGTCACCGTGGGACAGGACCGTCTGGGGCACCCCGAAGACAGGGATCAGCGCCGCGCGGTAGCGCTCGAGCAGCTCGTCGGCGCGGGTCATGCCCGCACCAGTCCCGGCTCGTCGGGGACGACCATGGTACCGATCCCCTCGTCGGTGAACACCTCGAGGAGGAGCGAGTGGGGCTGCCGGCCGTCGACGACGTGGGCCTGCGGGACCCCGCCGCGGACCGCCCGGATGCACGCCTCCAGCTTGGGGACCATCCCGGCGTCGACGGTGGCCAGGAGCTCGCCGGCGTCTGAGAGGGTGAGCTGGGAGATCAGCGAGTCGCGGTCGGGCCAGCCCGAGTAGATGCCCTCGACGTCGGTGAGGACGACGAGCTTGTGCGCGTGCAGTGCGACCGCGATGGCCGAGGCGGCGGTGTCGGCGTTGACGTTGAGGACCTGCCCCTCGACGTCGAGGTCGGGCGCGACGGTGGACACGACGGGGATCCGCCCGGCGTCGAGGATGTCGGTGATGGCACTCGGGTCGACGCTCTCGACGTCGCCGACGAGGCCGAGGTCGACGACCTGGCCGTCCACGTGGGCCAGCCGCCTGCGGGCCCCGAGCAGGCCGGCGTCCTCTCCGGAGAGCCCGACGGCCAGCGGCCCGTGCTGGTTGAGCAGGCCCACGAGCTCGCGACCGACCTGCCCCGTGAGGACCATCCGGACGACCTCCATGACCTCCGGGGTGGTCACCCGGAGGCCGCCCCGGAACTCGCTCGTGAGGCCCAGCCGGCCCAGCATGTCGGCGATCTGCGGGCCGCCGCCGTGGACGACGACGGGGCGCAGCCCGGCATACCGGAGAAAGGCGATGTCCTGCGCGAAGGCCCGCTTGAGCCCGTCGTCGAGCATCGCGTTGCCGCCGTACTTGATGACGACGAGGGCGCCGCGGAACCGCTCGAGCCAGGGCAGGGCCTCGACGAGGGTCTGCGCCTTGCCGGCCGCGACCCGCAGGGCGGCGGCGTCGATGACGCCACGGATGTTGGTCATGGGAGTGGTCCTTCAGGTGCTGTAGGCGGAGTTCTCGTGGACGTAGTCGAGGGTGAGGTCGGTGGTCCAGATCGTCGCCGTCTCGGGGCCGGCGTGCAGGTCGACGACGATGTGCACGTGCCGGCCGGACAGGTCGACGCCGGAGCGGTCGTCGCCGACCCCGCCGGCACGGCATACCTGGACGCCGTTCATCGCGACGTCGAGCGCCTCGGGCTCGAAGGCGGCCGAGGTGGTGCCGACCGCGGCGAGGACGCGGCCCCAGTTGGGGTCGGCACCGAAGATGGCGCACTTGACGAGGCTGTTGCGGGCGATCGCCCGGCCCACCTCGAGGGCGCCCTCGACCGTTGCCGCGGAGCGCACCTCGATCTCGACCTCGTGGCGGGCGCCCTCGGCGTCGGCGACGAGCTGGCGGGCGAGGTCGAGGCAGACGCCCTGCACCGCGGCGGCGAGCTCCGGTGCGGTTGCCGGGGTGCCGGACGCTCCGGAGGCCAGGAGCAGGACCGTGTCGTTGGTCGACTGGCAGCCGTCCGCGTCGACCCGGTCGAAGCTGAGGGCGGTGGCCTCGCGCAGCACGGCGTCGAGGAGCGCGGCGTCGACGACGGCGTCGGTGGTGAGGACGACGAGCATCGTGGCCAGCGCGGGGGCGAGCATGCCCGCCCCCTTGGCCATTCCCGAGACCGACCAGCCGTCGCCGGCGCGGGCGGCCTGCTTGGGGACCGAGTCGGTTGTCATGATCGCTCGCGCGGCCGCCTCGTGGCCCGTGGGCGCGAGGTCTGCGACCGCGAGGTCGGCCCCGGCGAGCAGCGTGGGCATGGGCAGGAGCTCGCCGATGAGCCCGGTCGAGCAGACCGCGACGTCTCCGGCCGAGACGCCGAGCGCCGCGGCGACGTGCTCGGCGGTGCGGTGCGTGTCGAGGAACCCCTGCGGCCCGGTGCAGGCGTTCGCGCCGCCCGAGTTGAGGACGACGGCGTCCACCCGGCCGTCGCGGACGACCTGGCGCGACCAGGTCACAGGCGCCGCGACGACGCGGTTGCTCGTGAACACGGCGGCCGCGTGGTGGTCGGGGCCGTCGTTGACGACGAGCGCGAGGTCCGGCCCCCCGCTGGTCTTGAGCCCGGCGACGACCCCGGCGGCGCGGAACCCGCTGGGCAGCGACACGGCGCTTCCGGCGCTCACGGTGCTCATGGCGCCAGTCCCGCGGCGGGCAGGCCGGTCATCTCGTCGAGGCCGAGGGCGATGTTCGCGCACTGGATCGCCGCGCCGGCGGTGCCCTTGCCGAGGTTGTCGACGGCGGCCACGGCGACGACGCGCCCCACGGCCTCGTCGAGGGTCACCTGGAGGTGGACGGTGTTGCTGCCGAGGACGTCGGCGGTGCGCGGCCACTGCCCCTCGGGCAGGAGATGGACGAACGGCTCCCCCTCGTATGCCGTCTCCCAGGCTTCGCGGACCGCCGCGGCGGTGGTGCCGGGCAGGACCCGGGCCGTGCACGTCGCGAGGATGCCGCGCGGCATCGGCGCGAGGGTGGGCGTGAAGGAGACGCTGACGGGCTCCCCGGCCGCGGCACTGAGGTTCTGGACGATCTCGGGCGTGTGCCGGTGACCACCGCCGACCCCGTAGGGCGACATCGAGCCCATGACCTCTGCGGCGAGCAGGTGCGGCTTGAGCGCCCGCCCCGCCCCGGACGTGCCGCTGGCCGCGACGATGACGACGTCGCCGGAGGCGAGCAGCCCCGCGACGAATCCCGGTGCGAGCGCCAGGGAGCAGGCGGTGGGGTAGCAGCCGGGCACGGCGATGCGGGTCGCGCCGACGAGGGCGTCGCGCCCACGGCCGGTCTGCGTGGGCAGCTCGGGCAGGCCGTAGGGCCAGCTGCCGGCGTGGTCGGTCCCGTAGAAGCGGGTCCAGGCTTCGGCGTCGCGCAGCCGGAAGTCGGCCCCGCAGTCGATGACGACGACGTCGCCGGCGCTGGCGCCGGCGCCGAGCTGGGCGACGAGGGCCGCGGAGGCGCCGTGCGGGAGGGCCAGGAAGATGACGTCGTGGCCGGCGAGGGTCTCGGCCGTCGTCGGCTGCAGGATCGTCGCGGCGAGCGGCGTGAGGTGGGGGTGCACCTCACCGAGGCGCCGACCCGCCGACGAGTCCGCCGTGAGCGCCCCGATGGTGAGGTCCGGGTGGGCGAGGAGCAGCCGGAGGATCTCGCCTCCCGCGTAGCCGCTCGCGCCCGCAACCGCTGCTGTCGCCACAATGCATGACCATACGCGCAATCGTGCACTTATGCAGTCGGGCGGTGAGGGGCCTATGAGGCGAAGCGGGGCCGCTGCGTCTGGTAGAGCTCCGCTGCGGTCTGCGACACGTTGACGCCACCCCCGCCACCAACGGCACACGAGGCCGAGAGAGCGGACGCGAAGGTGGTCACCAGCGCGTCCGGCGGCTCACCCCCGACGCCGTCCGAATGGCGCGCGGACTCAAGCACGTTCTCCGCCATGGCCGACCGCTGCGCGGACGTCATCACCGTCGACCAGTCCTTGCACGTGGTGGCCTCGGCCGGCTTGTCCCAGCCCTGCGCAGCCGCCGACTCCGCCCAGCCATGGCCGCGTCCTGGGCCCCCGGCCATCGGCCCCGGCGGGTTCATGCCGGCCATGCCGGCGAGCACGACCACGGCGCCGAGCGCGGCCATCGCGGTGCCCGCGGCCTTCTTCCGCCCGTCCGGACCGCGAGCTCCGACAGCCCGAGGCTCCGGGACGGGCGCACGAGGGGGCGGCGGGGCGTCCTGGGGGATCGGGGCGTCCTGAGGACCCGCCGGGCTGCCCGGCCAGGGGACGTAGGGGTCCGTCGACGCCCGGTGCGCGCCGTGTCCACGATCGTCGTTGAGGAAGCGCATCGAGGCCACCTTCGTCCAGCCGATGAGCGATGGCACCCGAGGATCGAGTGCCCGGCTCCCACTGTGCCACCAACGCGCCCGCTACGGCAGCCTCCGGCCATGCCGTCCTCAGCCCGCCTGACGCTGGGCTAGCGTGAGGCAGGCACTTCTCCCGGACACGGTGGTGCATCTCGGAAGGCGGGTGCCATGGCACGTCCGGTGATCGCGACCAAGCTGTACGTCCCCAGGCTACGGCCCGGCCTCGTGACGCGCCCGAGACTATGCGAGCGGCTGCGCCGCGGTGCTGGGGCCAGGCTGACGCTGTTGTCCGCCCCGGCCGGGTTCGGGAAGACGACGCTGCTCGCCGAGTGGCTGGACGAGACGGCCGGGGAGAACCGTGCCGTGGCGTGGCTCTCGCTGGACCCAGCCGACAGCGAGCCCGCGGCGTTCTGGACGGGCGTCGTGACGGCGCTGCGAACGGCGGTCCCCGAAGTGGGCCCGAAGTCCCTGGAGCTCGTCGCCGCCGTCCCCCTGCCGACCGAGCGGCTCCTCACCACGGTGTTGAACGAGCTCGCGGCGGCACCCGGCGACGTCTGGCTGGTGCTCGACGACTACCACCTCGTCGACAGCAGCGAGGTCGGCGCCGGCGTGGCGTTCTTCCTGGACCACCTTCCGCCCCACGTACATGTCGTGCTGAGCACTCGGGCCGACCCAGACCTCCCGCTGTCCCGCTGGCGGGGTCGCGGAGAGCTGGTCGAGGCCCGTGCCTCGGACCTGCGATTCACCTCCGACGAGGCGGCCGCGTACCTCAACGAGGTGGCCGGACTCGGCCTCGACTCACGGGATGTCGCGGCCCTGGAGGCACGCACGGAGGGGTGGATCGCCGCGCTCCATCTCGCCGCACTGTCCATCCAGGGGCGTGAGGACGCCAGCACCTTCATCGCCCGGTTCGCCGGGGACGACCGGTACATCGTCGACTACCTGGTCGAGGAGGTCCTGCAGCATCAGCCCGACCGGGTTCGCGGCTTCCTGCTGCGGACGGCGGTTCTCGACCGCCTCACCGGGCCGCTGTGTGACGCCGTCACCGGCCGCGACGACGGGCGCGACATGCTCATGGCCCTCGAGCGCGCCAACCTCTTCATCGTCCCGCTGGACGACCGGCGCGAGTGGTACCGCTACCACCACCTCTTCGCCGAGGTGCTTCGGGCGCACCTCCTCGCCGAGCAGCCCGACCTGGTGCCGCTGCTGCACCAGCGCGCGAGCCTCTGGTACGAGGGGCACGGCATGAGCGAGGAGGCGGTCCGGCACGCGCTGGCCGCGCGCGACGTCGACCGCGCGGCATACCTCATGGAGCTGGCAGTCCCGGCGATCCGCCGCAACCGGCAGGAAGCGATGCTGCTCGGCTGGCTGGAGGCACTTCCCGACGAGGCCGTCCGGCGCAGCCCGGTGCTCAGCGTGTTCTTCGGGTACATGCTCATGGTCTCCGGTGACCTCGACGCGGTCGAGCCGCGACTCGACGACGCGGAGCGCGCGCTCGCCGCCGTGCCGGACGGGTCGACTCCGCGATGGGCCGAGACCGAGGAGCTGCGCACGCTGCCGGCGACCATCGCCGTCCACCGAGCCTCCATCGCGCAGGCACGGGGCGACGTGGCGGGGACAGCGGAACACGCCCGGCGCGCGTTGGACCTGGCCGGCGCCACCGACCATCTGGCGCGAGGCAGTGCCGCGGGGTTTCTCGGGCTCGCCGCCTGGGCGCGGGGGGACGTGTCGAGCGCGCTGGAGACGTTCGGGCAGGCGGTGGCCAGCCTGCACGCGGCCGGCAACCTCGTCGACGAGCTGAGCAGCACGGTCGTGCTCGCTGACATGTGGCTCGTCGCCGGCCGACCGAGCAAGGCACGCCGGCTCTACCAGCGCGCACTGAAGGTAGCCGAAGCACACGGCGAGCCTGTCGCGCGCGCCACCGCCGACCTGCACGTGGGGGTCAGCGAGACGGACTGCGAGGCCGGCGACCTCGTGGGCGCCAAGCAACACCTCGAGAAGACCATGGCGTTCGGTGAGCGGGGCTCGATGACCGAGAGCCGGTACCGATGGTTCGTGGCGATGGGTCGAGTCGCCCAGGCCGACGGCGACCCCCAGCGGGCCCTCGAGCTCCTGGACCAGGCGGAGCACCTCTACCGGCCGGGGTTCTTCCCCGACGTGCGACCCATCGCGGCGATGCGGGCCCGGGTCTGGATCGCGCAGGGCGCGCTATCGGAGGCCGGCGACTGGGCCCGTGAACGGGGCGTGGCCGTCACGGACGATGCCCGCTACCTGAGCGAGTTCGACCACCTCACGCTCGTGCGGCTGCTCATCGCGCAGTATCGGGAACGCCCCGACCCCGGCGCCCTCGACCCTGCGCTCCGACTGCTGGACCGGCTGCGTGACGCCGCCGAGACCTCCGGCCGAGCAGGGAGCCTGCTCGAGATCCGGATGCTGAAGGCCCTCGCTCACGATGCGCAGGGACACCGGCCGCAGGCCCTGGAGTGCCTGGCCCAGGCCCTGGCGCAGGCACCGGAGCCAGATAGCCACGCCCGGCTCCTCCTCGACGAGGGCGCCCCGATGACAGGGCTGTTGCGCGACCTTCGGCAGGACGGCGTCGCCGGCCACCAGGCGCCGCCGCCGTCCCCGGCAGGTCCGCTGAGCGAACGGGAGATGCAGGTGCTCAGGCTGCTCGGTAGTGAGCTGAGCGGGCCGCAGATCGCCCGCGAGCTCTTCGTCTCGCACAACACCGTGCGCACCCATACGAAGCACATCTTCACCAAGCTCGACGTCACCAGCCGGCGGGCGGCGGTGCGTCGCGCCGAGGAACGCGGCCTGATGTGACCACGCCTCGGCACGACCCTCACCCGACGCCGTCGACGCCCCGGTCGGCTATCGGCTGCGGAGGGTCATGGCGATCCGTGATCCGTCGGGTATCAGTCCTGGTTCCACCAGCGCGATCCACCCTCCGCGCGCGAGCACGTGTTCGATGGCCTCGTCCACGACGTCGTCCGTGACGTCCGGGTGCTCGACATCGTCGGCGGCCTGGAGCAGGTCGCCATCCGAGGAGATCCTCGCCGGGAAGAAGTAGTCGTCTTCGACGGCCAGCATCTCGGGTCGTTCCCAGCGAGCCGCGAGCCACACCCCGTCCAGACCGAGCACCGCGCGATCCTGGCCGCGACGCCGCTCGAGCAGGGCCAGCGCCTCATCCTGTCGCGATGCGAGGTAGCGCTCGATGTTGGGTGCGACGAGGTCCGACAGGTCTGGTAGTGGGGTGGTCACGTGGCTCCCGGGGATCTTCCCGGCCAGTCTGGTGAGGTTCTTGGAGAGACGGCAGAACCGGCTCAGGGTCGGCTCCGGGGCGACCACGACCACGGGCGCCGGTCGGACCCGAAGGTAGGCGCCCAAGGCGTGGTCGACCTGCTTCAGGAACCGCTCCCCCTGCGCCCCCCGGTCGTTGCTCGCCGTCTGAGGGAACTTGGCGTTGGACGCCGGAGCCGTGCTTCCCATGCCTCCCTCGAAGAGCCGTGCCTCCTTGGCCGAGAGGACGAGGACCACGTGTCGCGGAGTGCGATGCAGAGCTCGGACCAGGTCGCGGGTGGCGAATGTCGGGTCCACCACCGCTCGCCGCGTGACGTCGACCGGAAGCACGACCAGCTGCGCGTGGGACTCGTTGACGAACAGGGCCAGACCCTGCTCCAGGGGGACGTGGTGCGCCTGGTCGATGAGCTCGTCAAGGTCGGCGACCAGACCACCGATGCCGGTGAGACCTTCGTCGGTGATCCGCTTGACGGCCGCATCACGCAGCGCGGTCAGCTGGTCCGCAAGCTGGGTGTCCAACCGTCCGGGCCTGGTGGGAAGCAGCAGCGACACGCTGGGATAGGACGTCATGGACTGCAGCGCCACGACGGTGCCGGTGGTGACGCGGTGCGGGGGTAGCGCTCGAGTGATGGTCATGTTCTCTCCTTGGTTGGGTGGTCGTCGTGACTGGTGTGGATGTGTTGGTCGATGGCGGTCGATGCGCGATCGTGGCGTCGCCGTGCCGCGAGGCTGGTGAAGATCACGACGGTGAGGATCCCCAGGATCACGCCGAGCGAGAGCAGCGTTGGGATCTCTGGCACCTGCGCCCACACGGTGTGGGCCCAGTGCAGGACGAGCTTGACTCCGATGAAGGCGAGGATCGCGCCGAGACCGAGCCCCAGATGCACCAGCGAGGCGAGGGCACCCTCGACGACGAAGTACAGGGCCCTCAGGCCGAGCAGTGCGAACGCGTTGGTCGCGAACACCAGGTAGGGGTCCTCGGTGATGCCGTACACCGCTGGCACCGAGTCGATGGCGAAGACGATGTCGGTGCTGAGGATGGCGACGACAACCAAGGCCATGGGCGTCAGCCACCGGCGGCCGTCGCGGACCACGCTGAGGCGGGTACCTTCGTAGTCGCCGGTGACCGGCCAGAACCGCTGCAAGAGCTGGACGATCCGCAGCGAGCCGACGTCGACCTGGTGGTCGGCGTGCGACATCGAGTCGCGCAGAACCTTGACCGCCGTCACCAGCAGGATCGCGCCGAACAGCAGGAACGCCCAGCTGAACGCCGAGATCAGCTGGGCGCCGACGGCGATGAAGATGCCGCGCAGGACGAGGGCGCCGGCCACTCCGATCAGCAGGACACGTTGACGCAGCTCACGGGGCACCGCGAAGGCGGTGAGCAGGATCAGGAAGACGAACAGGTTGTCGATGGAGAGGGACTTCTCGACCAGGTAGCCGGTGTAGTACTCCAGGCCGCGCTGGTTCCCGTACACCTGCCACACCCAGACACCGAACCCGACCGGGATGGCGAGGTAGAACACCGACCACGCGACAGCCTCCCGCATCGAGACCTCGTGCGGTTTGCGGGTGATGACGAAGTCCATCATCAGCAGGCCGGCAACCAGGGCGATCGTGAGCATCCACACCGTCGGCGTGCCGACGGTTCCGCTCGAGCCAGCCGCCAGCGGCTGCACGGCAGGGACCGAACTGTGGGTAAAGACGGACGCAAGCACAGCGGACTCCTCAGGACATCTCCTGAGGTCTCCTTCACCGCTGGGCTGCGGCCCCAGACCGAGAGTGCATCGGCACTCGTACTGACCGGACTGGGCTGGGAAGTACTCCCCTCGCGAGCCACGATAGTAGCCGAGAGTCTTGGAAATCACAACAAGCCGACGAAGACAGCCTTGAGTCCTCGCGGAACCCAGATCTCACCCTGTCGCTCACATCATCGGGTGACGCCGGGTCACCCCACCGATCCCTAGGTTCAGGTCATCCGGAGGCCCCCCCCCGGACCTCGAACCAAGGAGCCCGACATGACCGTCACCACGACCTCCCTCACCCGAGCGGCCGGCATTGCCGCCGCAGGAGCAGGACTGCTGTTCATCGCAGTCCAGATCAAGCACCCCAACCTCGACCTCACGT
>JBBRZC010000087.1:0-15529 GCA_038237075.1 Actinomycetales bacterium | reverse complement strand
TCCCCGAGGTCTGGTTCCGCACCGCCGAGGCTGCCGAGGCTGCCGGGTTCGTCAAGGCCGGCGGCGAGTAGCCCTCCAGCACGCCCGCGACTTGTCTGCGGTCCGCCTCCGGGTGCGACCGCAGACGAGTCCGTGCGTCGGGGCCGTCGCGACAGCGTGCTGGCATGTACGCGTCACGGCGGCTCACGGATGCCTTCGACCGGGTGCACGAGCTCGTCGCCGGTGTCGTCGAGGGGCTGACGCCGGAGCAGCCCGCCTGCCGGGTGGACCCGAGTCGGTGCTCAGTAAGGGAGATTCCGTGACTGGCGAGATCACCCTACGGGGGCGAGGCCAGGTTGCGCTTGGCGGATGGGGACTCATCATGGCGGTCGTGTGCGTCCCAGGCTCGCTCGACCCCGGATCTAATCCCATCCTGACCGTGATAGCACTGGAGTCTGTGGGGCTCGGTGTCTTCGTGCGAGCGCTTTTCGTTCGAGTCCCGGGCACGGTGCTCGACTCTTCTTGTCGTGGGCTGGTTCAGTAGGCGCACCATTGCTTGGTCAGACCTCGAGATGATTGCTTCGGTCTCCTATAACGACTTCATCTCGGTGGGCTTGGCAGTCATTTCCTCGTGATGCCGTTGATCCTCCTCGACGATGGAAGGAGGTGGCTCTGCGGGTCTTCTTTCTGGGCGACGAGTTTGTGACAGGAATGTCCGAGCGATGATGGAAGCGTGGGGCCGATCGCTTGGGGACGACGGAAGCGACCCATAGCGGATACAGGGGAGACCCTCACCAGCCCGCGGTGTGTCGTCGCGATAGCGTGCTGGCATGGACGCCTCACAGCTGCTCACGGATGCCTTCGACCGGGTGCAGGACCTCGTCGCCGGTGTCGTCGAGGGGCTGACGCCCGAGCAGCTCGCCTACCGGTTGGACCCGGGGGCGAACACCATTGCCTGGCTCGTCTGGCATGTGTCGAGGGTCCAGGACGACCACGTCGCCGGCGCGGCTGCCGCACTCGGCCGGTCCGGACACTCGGACCAGGTCTGGGTCGAGGAAGGCTTCGCAGGCCGTTTCGGTCTCCCGTTTCCGGACGCCGAGACCGGATACGGCCAGAGCGCCGACGAGGTGGGCCGGGTGCGGGGGGTGTCCGCAGAGCTGTTGAACGAGTACCACGAGCGCGTCCACGACCGGACCACGGCCTTCGTCAATGGCCTCTCCGGGGGCGACTATGACACCGTCGTCGACGAGCGCTGGGACCCGCCGGTCACTCTCGGGGTGCGGCTGATCAGCGTCGTCGGCGACGTCACCCAGCACGTGGGCCAGGCCGCCTTCGTCAGGGGAGTCGTCTCGCGATCCTGAGAGCTTCCAGCGTCGCGTGACGGCCACGAGCGCCGAGTCCATGGGATCCCATGGACTCGGCGCTCAACCGTGGAGCGCTGGTGTCGACGTGACGTCTGTGACCTGAGTGGCGAGCGCAGAGCACGCGCGCCGGTGCCGGCGGGCTGGCCCTACGCTCGGGCCCATGGGCGTGACGATCCGGGTCCGGCTGGACCTCGCCTACGACGGCACCGACTTCTCGGGCTGGGCCACCCAGCCCGGCCGGCGCACCGTCGAGGACGAGGTGTCTCGGGCGCTGACGACGATGCTGCGAGCCCCCGAGCCGGTCCGGGTCACGGTGGCGGGGCGCACCGACGCCGGGGTGCACGCCCGCGGCCAGGTCGTCCACGCGGACGTCGACCCGGCCCAGTGGGCGGCCCTGCCCGGCCGCTCGGACCGCGCACCCGAGGAGGCAGCCCAAACCCGGCTGGGCGGCATACTCCCGTCGGATGTCGTCGTCCGCCACGTGGGGCTGGCCGCTGCGAGTTTCGACGCGCGCTTCTCCGCGACGTCGCGGCGCTACCTCTACCGCCTCGCCGACGACCTCGCCGTCCACGACCCGCTGCGCCGGCGCGACACGGTCGCTGTGCGTGGTCGACTCGACGTCGAGCGGATGGACGCGGCGGGCGGTCATCTCGTCGGACTGCGCGACTTCGCCGCATTCTGCAAGCGGCGAGAGGGCGCGACGACCGTGCGGACGCTGCTCGACTACTCGTGGACGCGGCTCGACGACGGGGTGCTCGCCGCGACGGTTGTCGCCGACGCGTTCTGCCACTCGATGGTCCGTGCGCTCGTCGGGGCCGTCGTGCCCGTGGGTCAGGGCCGCCGCGAGGTCGACTGGCCGGCGCAGGTGCTCGCGGGGCGGGTGCGGGCACCGGGCGTCATCGTCATGCCCGCCCGCGGGCTCAGCCTCGAGGAGGTCCGCTACCCCGCGGACGCGGGCCTCGCCGCGCGCGCGGAGCAGGCCCGGGCGGTGCGCACCCTCGACGGGTGACGGCCCGACCCCTGACGGCCCGACCCCTGACGGCCCGACCCGTGACGGCTCAGACCCACCGGCGGGTGCGTTGGCAGAACGCCGCGTAGTCCGCGCCGAATCTCGACCGGAGGTAGGTCTCCTCCCGGGCGATGACGAGCCGGTCGACGAGCAGGACGATGACCGGCAGCCCGGCCAGGGGCCACCACGAGCCGAGGACGAGGCCGGCACCGAGATAGGCGACGGTCAGGCCGAGGTACATCGGGTTGCGGGTGACGCGGTACGGGCCGGAGGTCACCACGGCCGAGACCGCATGGTGGGGGATCACCGTGATCCCGCGGCGGCGGAAGGTGGCTACTGCGGAGGCGCCCAGGCCCACGGCCGCCACGACGAGGAGCCACCCTGCTCCGGTGCGGGCGGGGTGGTCCGGCATCGGCCAGGGCAGGACCCGGTCCATCAGCCAGAGCAGGATGAGGGGCACGGCATACACGAGCGGGGGTGGGAGGCGCACATCGGCGCCGCGGCTCGTCATGCCTGGGTCTCCCCGGGCAGCGCCGGTCCCACGACCTCGAGCCCGTAGCGGGGGGCGACCTCGTTCCACCGAGGGATCTCCACCTCCATGCCCAGCCCGTCGGCGCCGGGGAGGCGCCGCTCGGCGGCCGGGATGCCCACCTCGTCGTAGAGGTGGAACAGCTGCCCCGGTTCGGTGAGCCCGAGGAATCGCACCGGGCTGGCCCCGGTGACGCGGAAGGCGTGCGGTAGCCCGCGGGGTAGCCAGATGAAGTCGCCCGCGCGCAGGTGGAACGTCTCCTCGCCGGCGCGGTAGGTCATCGTCCCGTCCAGGAGGTAGAACGCCTCGTCCTCGTGGATGTGGCGGTGCAGGGGGGTGGCGGTGCCGGGTGGCTGGGTCACCAGCGACACGGCGGACCCGCCCGACTCCTGAGCGGTGACGAGGTGCTCGAAGAGCGAGCCCATCGCCCAGGTGGCCGGTCCGGTGCCCGCGGGTCGGTGGACCACCGGCCGTGGGGGTGCGGCGGTCTCGGGCATGGCGGACCTCCAAGGGGGCGGGTCGCACATCTCAATTGGTCCGAAGCGCTCTCGGGCCAATATTGGTACGGTAGGCCCGGTGCCCCGTGACGTCAAGCCCCGCAGCTACCACTCCAGGGTCCGCGAGGAGCGCGCCACCGGCACCCGACGTCGCATCCTCGGCGCCACCCACTCGCTCCTCGAGGAGTCGGGGTATGCCGCGACGACCGTCGCGATGATCGCGCGCCGGGCGCGAGTCTCGGTGGACACGGTCTACTCGAGCGTCGGCCGCAAGCCCGAGCTCGTTCTCGCGGTCGTCGACGACATCCTTGGGGGGGCGGCCGGACCGGTGCCGGCCGAGCAGCGGGACTACGTCGTCGCCGTGCGGGCGGCTGCCGGGGCCGAGGAGAAGCTCGCGACGTATGCCGCAGCGCTGGCCAGACTGCTGCCGCACCTCGCGCCGCTGGTCGTCGCGCTGACCCGGGCCGCGGAGGAGGACCCGGCGTGCCGGGAGGCCCGGCAACGGCTCGATGAGCGCCGTGCCGAGAACATGCTCCTGCTCGCGGCGGACCTGCGGGCCACGGGCGAGCTGCGTGACGACCTCGACGACGCGACGGTCGCCGACCTCGTCTGGTCCACCAACGCCGTCGAGTACTTCCTCCTGCTCCAGGGGCGCGGGTGGACCCCGGAACGGTACGGCAGGCTCCTGGCCGACATGTGGAGCCGCACCCTCCTCGCGAGGTGACCAGCCGGCATACCCCGACGTGCCGGCGACCCGCGGTCGATCGCGGTGCAAACCCTGTGACGCGGAGCGCTTCCTTTGGGAGAGTGGCCCCGTGGGCCACGTCGACGTCAACTCCGTCTCCTTCTCGCTGCCGGATGGGCGGCCGCTGCTCGCCGACGTCTCGGTGCGGGTCGGCGAGGGCGCCAAGGTCGCCCTCATCGGGCCCAACGGCACCGGCAAGACGACGCTGACACGGATCATCGCCGGCGACCTCCCCGCGCATGAGGGGGCCGTGACGCGCAGCGGCGGCCTCGGCGTCATGCACCAGTTCGTGGGCAAGGTGCACGACGAGTCGACGGTGCGTGACCTGCTCCTCACGGTGGCGCCCGCGAAGATCCGGGCGGCGGCGCAGGAGATCGACCGCACCGAGCTCATGGTCATGGAGCACGACACCGAGCGCGACCAGCTCGCCTACGCCCAGGCGCTCGTCGACTGGGGCGACGCGGGCGGGTACGAGTACGAGACGCTCTGGGACGTCTGCACCATCGCCGCCCTGGGGCTCCCGTTCGAGCGGGCCCAGTGGCGCCGGGTCACGACCCTTTCGGGCGGGGAGCAGAAACGGCTCGTCCTCGAGGCGCTGCTGCGCGGGCCGGAGGAGGTGCTGCTCCTCGACGAGCCGGACAACTACCTCGACGTGCCCGCCAAGCGCTGGCTCGAGGACCAGATCGTCACCTCGCCGAAGACCGTCCTCTTCGTCAGCCACGACCGCGAGCTGCTCGACCGGGTGGCCACGCGGGTCGCGACGCTCGAGCCCGGCGCTGCGGGGTCGACCCTGTGGGTGCATCCCGGGCGCTTCGCGACGTACCACCAGGCCCGGCTCGACCGGATGGCCCGGCTCGAGGAGCTGCGCAAGCGATGGGACGAGGAGCATGCCAAGCTGCGGGCGCTGGTGCTGATGTACAGGCAGAAGGCGGCCTACAACTCCGACATGGCGACGAGGTACCAGGCGGCGCAGACGCGGTTCCAGCGGTTTGTCGACGCCGGGCCGCCGGAGGCCGTGCCGATGAGGCAGAACGTGCGGATGCGGCTGCGGGGTGGGCGCACGGCCAAGCGGGCGGTGGTCTGCGAGCGGCTCGAGCTCAGCGTCGGGGCAGAGATCCTCATGAAGCCGTTCGACCTCGAGGTCTGGTACGGCGAGCGGGTGGCGGTTCTCGGGTCCAACGGGTCCGGCAAGTCGCACTTCCTGCGGCTGCTCGCCGCCGGAGGGTCGGACCCCGACCTCGAGCACCAGCCGGTCGGCGACGTGGTCCCGGCGAGCGTCGCGCACACCGGGGTCGCACGGCTCGGCTCGCGGGTGCGTCCCGGGTGGTTCGCGCAGACGCACGAGCACCCGTCGCTCGTGGGGCGGACGCTGCTCGAGGTCCTCCATCGCGGCGACGACCACCGCGAGGGCAAGCCGCGCGAGGAGGCGGCCCGGGCGCTCGACCGCTACGAGCTGGCCCGCGCGTCGGAGCAGACCTTCGAGTCGCTGTCCGGCGGGCAGCAGGCCCGGTTCCAGATCCTCCTGCTGGAGCTCTCGGGCGCGACCCTGCTCCTGCTGGACGAGCCCACCGACAACCTCGACCTCGACTCGGCGGAGGCGCTCGAGGAGGGTCTGGAGGCGTTCGAGGGAAGCGTTGTCGCGGTCACCCACGACCGGTGGTTCGCCCGTGGCTTCGACCGGTTCCTCGTCTTCGGGGCGGACGGCCGCGTCTACGAGGCCGACGAGCCAGTGTGGGACGAGGCGCGGGTCGTCCGCTCCCGCTGACCTGCTCCCTGTGAGGTCCCGGCCGGTGACGGTCGGGTGAACACGGCGAGTCGTCCACGTCAGTGCCGGTCCTGCCAGAACAAATCTCCGTAGGATGAATGGCGTCATGGCGGTCCGCCAAGGGACGCCGGCACCGGCAAGGGGAGTCAATGATGACCGCAGTGCATCGCCGAGGACACCTCGCGCGGCGGGTGGCGCCCGCCGTCTCGATCCTGCTCGCCGGATCGCTCGTCGCCGCCTGCGACAGCGGCTCCAAGGGGGCGGCCAGCCCGTCGCAGAACGCCAGCGCCAAGGAGGTCACCCTCACGGTGACCTCGAACGCCATCGCCGGCGGCAAGAACTCGTCGGAAGCGGACTGGTACGCCAAGTATGTGATCCCCAAGTTCACCGAGATGGAGAAGGCCAAGGGCGTCACCGTCACGGTGCGCTACCAGCCGTCGGGCGTTGACGACGAGCAGTACAAGGCCAAGCTGGCCCTCGACCTCAAGACCCGGTCCGGCGCGGACGTCATCGCCCTCGACGGCATCTGGGTCGGGGAGTTCGCCGAGGCCGGATACATCAAGCCGCTCGCCGACGTCGTCGGAAACTCGGTCACCTCATGGGAGGGCTGGAGCCAGGTCCCCAAGGCCGTCCAGGCCAACGCCTCGTTCAACGACAAGACCTACGGCATCCCCGGCGGCACGGACGGCCGGGTCCTCTACTTCAACAAGAAGCTCTTCGCCCAGGCCGGCCTGCCGGCGACCTGGCAGCCGACGAGCTGGCAGGAGATCGTCGACGCCGGCACCAAGCTGAAGGCTGTCGCCGGCGTCGACCCCATCCAGATCAACGCCGGCACCGCCATGGGAGAGGCGACGACGATGCAGGGGGCGCTCCCGCTCCTCGTCGGCACCGGCGCCGAGATCTACCAGGGCGCCAAGTGGCAGGGCAACACCGGCAACGTGCGCGACGTGCTGACCTTCTACAAGCAGCTCATCGACCAGGGCCTCATGGACAAGAACTTCCAGCAGGCAGCCAAGGGGCGCGACGAGTCCTTCGCGGCGTTCGCCGCCGGCAAGGTCGGCATCCTCCTCGAGGGCGACTACTTCTGGCGGTCGGTCGTCAACCCCGACCAGGGTGCGGCCCCGATGGCCAGCAGGAACAGCGACGTCGGCTACGCCCTCATCCCGGCCAAGGCCAAGGGGACCGGCATCAAGGGCCAGGACTTCGTGTCCATGTCGGGCGGCGGCGGCTCGTTCCTCAACCCCAACAGCAAGTTCCCGCAGCAGGCCTGGGACCTGCTCACCTTCATGAACTCGCCGGATGCGATCAAGGCCCAGCTCGCCGGACAGGCGCGGATCACGGCGCGGCAGGACGTCAACAAGGAGGTCCTCGGCTCCGACCCGCTGCTCGCCCTCGTCTCCGATAAGGTCCTCTCGCTCACGGCATACCGGCCCGGCTTCGCGGTCTACCCTCAGGTCTCTCAGGCGCTGCAGCAGGCCACCGCCGACGTCGTCTCGGGCAAGTCCGTCGCCGACGCCGCCGCGGCATACCAGGCCGCCGTCGAGAAGGTCGTCGGGGGCGCGGACAAGGTCGCCAAGTCGTGACGCCCGCTCCACATCGTCTCCCGGTATGCCGTGGGGTCGCCCCCCGCACGACGGGCCCGTGACGGCGGCGGCGGAGGTCTCCGACGCGGCCGGCCTCGGGCGCGCCCGGGCGCTGGTGTTCGTCACGCCGGCGTTCCTGCTCATCTCGGCGTTCCTCGTCTTTCCGGCGGTGTGGACGATCTACCTCGGGGTGACCGACTTCCGGCTCACCGGCGTCGCCGCCGCCGACCCGAAGTTCGTCGGCCTGCAGAACTACCGGGACGCGCTGGGCGACCCGGGGTTCCGCAGCTCGCTGGTACTCACCCTGATCTTCGTCTTCGGGTCGGCGGTCGTCGGGCAGAGCGTGCTGGGGTTCCTCATCGCCTCGACGGTCCGCTCGGTGCCCAAGGCCGTCAAGGCCGTCGTCGAGACCCTGGTCCTGCTGGCCTGGATCCTGCCGAGCTCGGTCGTCGCCTTCCTCTGGGTCGCGTTCCTCAACCGCGACGGGGGCACACTGAGCGCGCTGCTCCACACCCCCGACACGGCGTGGCTCCTCGACCACCCCATGGCCTCGATCATCGTCTTCAACACGTGGCGCGGGACCGCGTTCTCCATGCTTCTCTTCTCGGCCGCCCTCGCGGCGGTGCCCCCGTCGCAGCTCGAGACGGCGCGGCTCGCGGGCGCGAACGGCTGGCAGCAGTTCCGCGACGTCGTCTTCCCCCACATCCGCGGCCACGTGCTGACCAACACCCTGCTCATCAGTCTCTGGACCTTCAACGACTTCTCGCCCTACCTCCTCACCGCGGGCGGCCCGAACCACGCCACCGAGACGCTGCCGGTCTTCATCTACCAGCGGGCGCTCTACGCCGGCCAGCTCGGTTTCGGCTCGGCGATCTCGTTCCTCATGCTCCTCATCAACCTGGTCATCGCCCTGCTCTACATCCGGCTGCTGCGCGAGCGGCGCGGGCCGCGAACGCCGGTGGAGGCGCCGCAGCCGCCGACCGCCAAGGGCTCGTCCCCCGCGAAGGTCGCGCCGTGACGCCCGCGGCGATGGTCCGCCGGATCCTCTTCTACGGCCTCCTCGCCCTGCTCGCGACGTTCTTCGCCCTGCCGCTGCTGTGGCTCGTCCTCGCGCCCTTCGACGCTCACCCGACGCTCACGGTGAAGCTCCCGGAGCTCACGCTGGACAACTTCCGCCAGCTGCAGGAGAACCCCTATGCGCTCTCGTCACTGCGCAACTCGGTGCTGATGGCGGGCGGCGCCATGCTGCTGGTCACCGCGCTGTCGGCGCTCGCGGCATACGCGCTGTCCCGCGTGCGGCTGCCCGGCCGCAACGTCATCCTCTACTCGCTGCTGCTCCTCTCCTCGATCGTCACCGGCACCGCCGCGATGGTCCCGATCTTCCTGCTCATGTTCCAGCTCGGGCTCATCGACGACCGCTCGGGCGTGACCCTCGTGCTCACCGGCGGGCTGCTGCCGGCGGCGATCTTCATCCTCAAGGACTTCATGGACGCCACCCCCGCGTCCTACGAGGAGAGCGCCCGCGTCTTCGGCGCGAGCCCGCTGCAGGTGCTGCGCCACGTCGTGCTGCCCATCGCCCGGCCGGGCCTGGCGACGATCGCCGTCTGGGCGCTCGTCAACGCGTGGGGCGACTTCCTCACCGCCTACATCCTCCTGCGGGACCCAGACAAGACGCCGGCCGGCGTCCTCATGTACACGTTCTACACGGAGGGCGGGCAGGCGAACCTCTCGCTCATCTCGGCCTTCTCGCTCGTCTACGCCCTGCCCGTGGTGGCGCTCTACCTCTTCGTCAACCGCCGCTACGGGTTCCGCTTCCACGGAGGGATCAAGAGCTGATGGCCAGCATCGAGCTCGTCGGACTGTCCAAGGTGTATGCCGGGGGGGTCGCCGCCGTGGACGACCTCACCCTGAGCATCGCGGACGGCGAGTTCTTCGCCCTCCTCGGGCCGTCGGGCTGTGGCAAGACGACGCTGCTGCGCACCATCGCGGGGCTCGAGGACGCCACGGGCGGGTCGCTGCTGCTCGACGGCAGGGACGTGACGAAGCTGCCGCCGGGGAAGCGCGACGTGGCCATGGTGTTCCAGGACTACGCGCTGTTCCCGCACATGGACGTCACGGAGAACATCTCCTACCCGCTGCGCATCCAGAAGATGGCCAAGGACGAGCGGCGCGCCAAGGCGCTCTCGACCGGGGCCGGGCTCGGGCTCGAGGCGCTCATGGACCGCCGGCCCGGCCAGCTCTCCGGCGGCCAGCAGCAACGGGTGGCCCTGGCTCGGGCCATCGCCTACCAGCCCTCGGTGTTCCTCTTCGACGAGCCGCTGTCGAACCTCGACGCCCGGCTGCGGCTCGAGGCCCGGACCTTCCTCAAGCGCCTCCAGCACGAGCTCAACGTCACGACCGTCTTCGTCACCCACGACCAGGCCGAGGCCCTTGCCATGGCGGACACCATCGCGGTCATGGAGTCAGGGCACATCCGGCAGCTCGGGTCGCCGTCGGACGTGTTCCACCGGCCGGCCAACGTCTTCGTCGCCAACTTCATCGGCTCTACGCCGATGAACCTCGTCCCGGGGTCGGCGTTCGGGCGTGACCTCGTGCCCGAGGGTGACGAGGTGCTCGTGGGGTTCAGGCCGGAGTACACCCGGCTCGACGGGGTCGGCCGCTACGTCCTCGACGGCACGGTGACCATCGTCGAGAACCTCGGCGCGACGATGCTCGTCTCGGCGCAGTGCGGTGACCACTCGGTGCAGGCGCTCGTGGCCGACGGCGAGGAGCCGCCCGTGGACGCGCCGGTGCGGATCAGCCCCGACGACCGGCGGGTGCTGCACTACGGGGCTGGGGACGGGCTGCTGATGGGGTCCTCACCCGTGCACGCCCAGGACCGATGAGCCTGTTCGAGCAGAGCGGCACCTGGCGGCCGGAGCATCGCGCCGACCAGCAGGTCCGGGCGGTCGCGTTCGAGGTGCCCACAGGGACCCGGGCCTTTCGGGTCGAGCTCGACTACGACCGCGGCGACGGGGCGGTGCTCGACCTCGGGTGCGAGGGTCCCGCGGGCTACGTCGGCTGGTCCGGCGGCGCGCGGGCCCACTACGTCGTCAGCGAGGACTGGGCCACCCCGGGATACCTGGCCACCCGCACGGACGCGGGGGAGTGGCACGTGCTGCTCGGTCTGCACCGGGTTCCTGCGCCGGGCGTCGACTTCAGGGTGCGGGTCACTGCGGCGACCGCCGATGACGTTGCGCAAGAACGTGACTCGCAGCCCGAGGCGCCGCCCGTGCCGGCGCGCCCGCCCCGCCGAGAGATGCCGTCGGTCGACGGGATGCTCTGGCGGTCAGCTGACTTCCACGCCCACACCCTCCACTCCGACGGGGCGCTCAGCGTCGACGAGCTGGCCGCCCTGGCCGTGTCCCGCGGGCTCGACGTCCTCGCGGTGACCGACCACAACACGACGAGCCACCACCGCGAGCTCGGGCGGGCGGGTGAGCGGTACGGCATACACCTCGTGCCGGGGCAGGAGCTGACGACCGACAGGGGGCACGCCAACGCCTTCGGCGACATCGGGTTCGTCGACTTCCGCCAGCCGGGCGCGCAGTGGCAGCGCGACGTCGCGGCGCACGGCGGGGTGCTGTCGGTGAACCACCCGCTCGCTGGCGACTGCTCGTGGCGGACGCCCCTCGATGCGCCGAGCGCGGTCGCGGAGGTGTGGCACTCCTCATGGCACTCCTTGCCGGTGCTCCACAACTGGGGCGGCCCGCTGGCCTGGTGGCTCTCGTGGGGGGTTGGCACGGTGCCCATCGGCGGCAGCGACTTCCACCGGTTCGGCAGCGACGCCCTTCCCGGCGCGCCGACGACCTGGGTGCTGGGCGAGGGTGACGACGTCCTCAGGGCGGTTGCGGCCGGGCGCACGGCTGTCAGCAGCGACCCGCGGGGCCCGGTGGTGCTCCGCCTGGGGGACGAGATCCTCGTCCTCGACGCCGACGGGGCGCTGCTCTCGGGGTTCGACGCACCCCGCCGACGGATCATCGGTGACCGCGTCGTCCTGTCGGCGACTCCTGGGCCGTGCTGGCTCGAGGACGACCACATGGGTGTCCTCGCGCTCTGCGGCTGAGCGGGCCGAGGTGGGGCCGCAGGCGGCCCGGCCAGCTGGGCGACGTGCCTCAGCTCAGCCGGTCAGCGTCGCCAGGTGGCGCGTGGTGCCGACGATCAGGCCGATGACGACGGCGGACTCGGCGACGCACACGACGGCCATCTCCAGGGCAGCCACGTCCGTGGCGGCACCGATGAGCAGGAAGGCCACTAAGACCCCGGCCAGCTTGACGAACGCCACGACCGACAGCACCGACACCACGGTGTTGCGGTTGGGACGAGTCTCGCGAGGGCCGCCCTTGCGGCTCAGGTTGAGACCGATGACCACGAGGAGGCAGGCCGCTCCCACTGCTGCCGACGCGACGACGATGACGCCCATGCGGAACTGGATCTCACGACCGGCGTAACCGAGGAAGGTGGCGAAGATCCAGATCTGGGCAAGGTCGCTCACGAGGATCACGGCGGCAATGAGCGCCCGCGCCCGGGCCGAGATGCCCCTGGCTGGGCCCCTTGGCGTGGCGGGCCGGCTCACACCGCGGCCACGGGCCAAGCCCCACCGGGGTAGGCCGTGTTGTCCGCCAGCTTCTGGGTGAGGACGGAGTTGGCGCTGCGAGCCTGGGCGACGAGGATCTGGTTGGCCGCCCAGAAGGCCACCGCGAAGATCGCGATGCCGCCACCGAGGATGAAGGGCGCGGCGGGGGCGCCGAAGACCGTCGCCGTCGAGGCGATGGCTGTGAAGGCGCACACCAGGAGGGCGGCGATCCCGGCGAGGCACGCTCCCCAAAAGACGAGGATGGCCAAGGACAGGTCCTTGAGCGCGGTGCTGATGCCGTCCGTGAACGTGGTCTTGATGCCGGTCAGGGCAGCCTTCTGCAGGGGGACCTTCTGACGGTAGTGCTCGGCCGCGGAGCCGCTCCACGTGTCGTCGACCTCAAGCGACCCGAGATCCGCCTCGCCGACCCGAGCACTGACGGGGGACCCGACGCCCAGGCTCCACCGGTCCGCGACGGACGTGAGCGTGGACGGGGAGCCGAGATGGGAGAGCTTGTCGACGATCGGGTTCCAGACGCTCATCACCTGGTCCATCAGCCAGTTCCAGGCGTCGAGGATCCTGTCTCCCACCCAGCCGAGCCCCCAAGGCAGCCACTCGATGATCCGGTTGATGCCCTGTCGCAGCTGCTCCAGTCTGTCGGAGAACCTGCTGACGAGGTCGATGATGTCCTGGGCTGTGGGCATGGTCAGGTCTCCTCGGTCGGGTCGAGATGTGGTCCGATCACCGCGCGGCTCACTTGACGGCCCACTGTCCGCGGTAGCGGGACTCCGCCTGCGCCTCGTTGTTCTCGTACTCCCTCTTGATGTAGCGCAGCGTGTCCCCCACGTGGCCCGTCTGGGTCCCCCCGTCAGCCAGCAGCGTCACGAGCCGGTTCTGCAGCTGGGTGTAGGTCGAGGTCACCCCCGACTCGGTGCCCGCGAACGAGAGGTCGTCGTCGGTGAGTGTCAGCCCGCTCGCCTCGGTCGAGGCGTCGGCCAGCGTCGTGGAGGTCTCGTCCCAGATGGTCGCGTCTCCTGCGAGCGCCTCCAGAGCAACGGTGTAGGTCATCTCTCTCCTCTCAAGCCGAGCTCCCTGGCCAGGGCGACCGGGTCCCGGGACAGGCGGTCGAGCTTGCCGATGACGCTGTCCGCGAGGATCGCGGAGACGTCCTGGTCGGCGATCTTCCGGTATGCCGCGTGAATGGCCTGGGTGGCCTCACGGCCGACGTTGGTCGAGTGGGCGCGATCGAGCCACGCCCGGTCCATGGTGAGGTCGACGAGGACTCCGTTGCCGGTCATCGTGGCCTTGACGTGGCCCCCAGGGCTGCGGCTCGTGAACTCGCGGGCGTGCATCGCATCGACCTGTGAGCTGACCACGTCGATGGCCTCGGTGAGCTCGCGAAGGAGGCTTCCGATGTGCTCCATCGTCGCCGCCGTCTCGGCCGCGTCCCCCGCCTGCGCGATCTCGGCGAGCTGACCGGAGAGGGTCTCGTGGAGCAGCGGCGCCGGGGTGCGGACCGGCTCGGCCTCGTCGTCGGCGAACTGCTGGCCGAACTGCTCGAAACGAGTGGTGGCGGCGATGGTGGCGGCCTCCGTGACCCCCGCGACCAGCGTGGACGCCGAGTAGTGGCTCGTCCACTGGGACCCCACGACGATGGAGGCGATCCGGCCCTCCTTGTCGAGAGTCACGGCGACGGCTCCGGTGCTGTCCTTCGCGGTGACCGGACCCACGGCCTCGAGGCTGCGACCGAACTTGCCAACGACTGCGTCAAGCTCGCGGCCACCCAGACCGACGTCGCCGAACGGGTCACTCACTGCTGCCCCCTGGCATTGGTGTCGATGGAGTGTCTTCCGCACCGAATGCCACCATGTCAGGTCGGGGCCACGAGTGCAACGACGACGGGGAGTGATGGCCGGGGCCACCGGCGCGGCGGCACGGCTCACCACCCCGGCGAGTGGCGCACCTCGAAGCGCACCCGGTCACCGGGTCGGGCCTGCGCCAGCGCGTCGGTGTCCTCGTCCAGGACCACGGCGATGACGGGGTAGCCGCCGGTCGTCGGGTGGTCCGCCAGGAAGACGAGTGGCTGGCCCGACGCCGGCACCTGGACCGCCCCCCTGACGACCCCCTCGCTGAGCAGCTCCCCGGTGCGCGACCGCGCCAGGGTCGGCCCGGACAGCCTGATGCCGACCCGGTCGCTGTCGCTCGTCACGGTCCACGCCGAGGCCGCCAGGGCCGTCATGGCCCCGGCCTCGAACCAGTCGTCCCGGGGTCCCGCCACGGTGCGCATGACGAGGTCGTCGACGGGCGGCCGGGCGGGACCGGCGACGTCGGTGCGAGCGACGGGCTCGCTCGGCTCGGGGCCGACCTCGACGCGGGTCCCGACCGCCAGGGGCGGTGGCCCGAGCCCCGAGGTCGGGTCGGTGCTCGCGCTCCCGAAGAGCCGCTCGACAGCCAGGCCGCCGCGGACCGCGACGTAGGTGCGCAGCCCGCTGACCGGCATACCGAGGACGAGCACGTCGCCGCTGCGCAGGGCGAGCGGCACGCAGATCGCGGCCGGGGAGCCGTTGACGGTCAACGGTGTCGGGGCGCCGGTCACGGCGACGGTGACGGGTCCGTCGGCCCGCACGGCCAGGCCGCCGAGGAGGACCTCGATGGCAGGGGCATCCTCGGCGTTGCCGACCACTCGGTTGGCGAGCCGCAGGGCCGGGCGGTCGGCGGCCCCGCTCGTCGTGACGCCGAGCGCTCCCCGCCCGGGCCGGCCGAGGTCCTCGACGAGCGCCAGGGGTCCGACGCCCTCGACGAGAAGGGCGCTCACCCTGCCGCTCCGGTGACGTCGACGAACTCGACCCGGCGACCGGGCACGAGGAGCGCCGGGGGGTCGCGGTGCGCGTCCCACGTCGCGGCGTCGGTGGTGCCGACGATCTGCCAGCCGCCGGGGGAGGGGCGCGGGTAGACCCCGGTGTAGGGTCCGGCGAGGCCGACCGAACCGGAGGGGATGCGGGTGCGCGGGGAGTCGCGGCGCGGCACGTCGAGCGAGGCGTCGTCGCCGACGAGATAGCCGAACCCCGGTGCGAAACCGCAGAACTCGACCGTCCACTGCTGCCCGGTATGCCGGGTGACCACCACCGCGGGTTCGACCCCCAGGTGCCGGGCGACGTCCGCGAGGTCAGGTCCGTCGTAGCGCACCTCGATGCGCAGCACGTCGTGCTCCGAGGAGGCGGCACCGTCGTCGGCGAGCAGGTCGAGTGACCGCAGCCGTTCGGCGACGGCCGCGAGGTCGGACGGCGACTCGACCCGCACGAGGACCGTCCGGGCTGCGGGGATGTGCTCGACGACGTGCGGGAGCGGCGCGTGGCGCAGTGTCGCGTCGAGCCGCCGACGCTGCGACGCGTCCTCCACCTCGACGAGGATGGCGTGGTCGCCGCACGGGAGCAGCCTCATGA
>JBBRZC010000086.1:0-15592 GCA_038237075.1 Actinomycetales bacterium | reverse complement strand
GACGTCAGGCCGGCGCCGAGGACGTTGTTCTCGACGCCCAGGCGCGGGTCGGGCGCGCCGACGTTGCCGGGGCTGAACCCGTCTCCGGCCATCGCGGGGGCGCCCCCCAGCGCCAGTGCCGACACCGCGAGAGTCGCTCCCGCCGCACCGACCAGACCTGCCCTTCGAAGTGAGCTCACGTTCATGCCTCCATCCGTGCGGGACCAGGGTGTCCCGACCGGGGTCAGCCGACCATGCGACGGTGGCGGCCGGGGGGACGGTCGATGGCGGCTGGGTGAACACGTGCTGGTCAGGTATGCCGGGTGGCTGGGGTGGCGAGGACACCGAACGTTCACCGACAGTAGGGGGTCCCGTTCACGTGGTCACCGGGAGGCTGGCCCCCATGACGCCCTCGCCTGCCCTGACCCGTCGAACCGTCCTGCGCGGGGCTGCTGCAGCAGGGACGATGGTGGCCGTCACCGCGGCGCGTCCCTTCGACGAGGCGTCCGCCTCGGAGCCCGCCAGCGACGGGATCTTCGGCCACGGCGTCGCGAGCGGCGACCCGACCGCCGAGCGGGTCGTCATCTGGACCCGGGCGACACCCCCGGCTCGACGGGGAGAGTCGGTGGCCGCCCCGGGGCGCGGACTCGGACGTCCACTCGAGGTGACGTGGGTCGTGGCGACCGACGGGGGGTGCCGTCACGTCGTGCGTCGCGGCCGGGTGACGACGCACGCCTCGACGGACCACACCGTCAAGGTCGACGTCAGCGGGCTGAGACCGTACACGCGGTACTGGTACCGGTTCGAGGCGCTCGGCCAGCGCAGCGCCACCGGCCGAACCCAGACCGCGCCCGACGTGCCGGGCGTGGTCCACGCCCTGCGCCTGGCCCTCGTGTCCTGCAGCAGCTACACCGGCGGCTACTTCGCCGCCTACCGCGCCATCGCCGCCCGCGACGACCTCGACCTGGTGCTCCACGTCGGGGACTACATCTACGAGTACGGCAACGGCGCCGACCGCTACGGACCGGCCGCGCTGGTCGGGATCCGCGACGGCGTCCCCGCCACCGAGACGATCGACCTGCGCGGCTACCGCCTGCGGCACGCGCTGCACAAGGCGGACCCGGACCTTCGGGCGGCCCACGCGCGGCACCCGTGGATCACGATCTTCGACGACCACGAGGTCGCCAACAACGCCTGGGACACCGGGGCGGAGAACCACACGCCGGGCGCCGAGGGCGACTTCGCCATGCGCCGGCGGCAGGCCTACGCGGCATACATGGAGTGGATGCCGTTCCGCCTGCCGGACCAGCGGGCCGTGCCCCACCGGGCGACGAGGTTCTTCAAGCGGTTCAGCTTCGGGCCGCTCGCCGACCTGTCGGTGCTCGAGACCCGGCAGAACCGCAGCCGGCAGGTCGACGTCGCCGGGTTCACCAAGACCGGCGGTGGGTTCATCCCCGCTGGAATCCCCGCGGTGGACGCGCAGCTGGCCGACCCGACACGGCACCTGCCCGAGCCGGAGCAGCTCGCCTGGCTCAAGGACGGCGTCGCGGACGGGTCGCGGCGCTGGCACCTCGTCGGCAACCAGGTCATCGTCACGCCGGTCGGGTTCCCCGGTGCGGCGCTCGGGGTGCCCAAGGTGCCCACGCTGGTCAACTCCGACCAGTGGGACGGCTACCAGGCGGACCAGCACGACCTGCTCACCCACCTGGGGGCGCTGCCGCGCACTGCGGGCGACGTCGTCGTGCTCACCGGCGACATCCACTCCTCGTGGGCGATGACCCTGCCGGCAGGTCGGGCGGGCACGACGTTCACGCCGGCGGGTACGGAGTTCGTCTGCCCGTCGGTCACGAGCGACGGCTTCTACGAAGCCTTCTCGTCGGGTCTCGCCGGAACCCCGCCGGAGGGCGTCGTCGCCGCGACGCGGGGTGCGACCGCGGCGATCCAGCGTGCGAACCCGTGGATCCGCTACCTCGACGGCGTCGGGCACGGCTACAGCGTGGTCGACGTGACGCCCGAGCGCGTGCAGGTCGACTTCCACCTCTCCCCGACCCCGACGAGCGCGGTGCCCGACCCGCGGGTCGTCCGTTCCCTCATGCCGACCTGGGCGACGAGCTGGCAGACCAGGGCCGGGACCCGGGCCGTCGAGGCCGCGGCCGGACCGGTCGGCGCACGAGCCGACGAGCCGGACGACCGGCACCGCGACGACCAGGACGAGTAACCCGCCACCACCAGATCCCGGCCCTCCCATCGTGCCCCAGCTCCTCGGACCCTCAGTTCCACTGCCCCGCGGTGTCGGTGAGTCGTCGGTGAACGACCGCCGTAGGCTGCGTGTATGTCAGGTGAACCGGACGGCATCTTCATCTACCGGCGGTCCGGAGGGCTCCCGTTCAGCGCCTGGCTGGCAGACCGGTGGATCGACGGGTGGGTCGTCGCCGACCGGCCGAGCGCCGAACGGGCGCTCCTCGCGGGTGCCGACGAGATCGCGGTCGAGATGCGGTTGCTCGACGCTCCAGAGGACGGCGATGAGGACGAGGCCCGGGTCGCGGGCCGGGGCTGACGTCGCGCGCTCAGGCGGAGGTCGGGACCCTTTCCTGGGTGAACCGCTTGATCTTGTCGCGAGCCGCGTGCTCGACGAGCAGCGGGACGTAGGACCGGATGGGTCCGTCCAGCGAGTCGGAGGCCTCGGTCACGGCCGAGGCGACCACCTCGGCCGGCACGTCGGGGAACTTGCGGGCCAGCCGGGCCTCGACATCTTGAAGGGCATGGTCCTCGCTGCCGCGGCGCGTGGTCGTCACAGTGACAGTCTGCGGCCCAGGAGCCACTCTCGGCCAGTGAGGTTGGGCACGAAACTGCCGGGCTGCCCGACAAGCGCGTTGCGCGAAGCGGTGCCCGCGTGATCGCCGGCGCGCCGGACCCTGTCGACGACGCCCTCCTGCGGTCCGGCCACGCTCCGGCGGCCCGGACCCTCGTCGACGTGCTGGGCGAGGTGACCGGCCGCCACGCCGACGCCGTGGCCCTCGACGACGGTCACGAGCAGCTCACCTACCGGGCGCTGGCGCGGCGCGTGCGGGGCGTTGCGGACGGGCTGCATGCAGCCGGCATCGGGCGCGGGGACCGGGTCGGGGTCCGGATCGCCTCCGGGACCTGCGAGCTCTACGTCGCGGTGCTCGGCGTGCTCCATGCCGGTGCCGCCTATGTGCCGGTCGACGCGGACGACCCCGACGAGCGGGCTCTGCTCGTGTTCGGCGAGGCGGACGTCGCGGCGGTCCTGCACGACGACGGCGTCATGGCGATGCGCCGGGCCCATGGCGCGGTCCCGAGCACGGGCCGGCGCCCCGAACCCGAGGACGACGCCTGGGTCATCTTCACCTCGGGGTCGACGGGGACGCCGAAGGGTGTCGCCGTGCGCCATCGCTGCGCTGCGGCCTTCGTCGACGCGGAGTCGCGCCTCTTCCTTCAGGACGTTCCGATCGGTCCGGGGGACCGGGTCCTCGCGGGGCTCTCGGTCGGGTTCGACGCGTCGTGCGAGGAGATGTGGCTGGCGTGGGGGCACGGCGCATGCCTCGTGCCCGCCCCGCGTGCCCTGGTGCGGACCGGCATGGACCTCGGGCCGTGGCTCGTGGCCCAGGGCATCACAGTCGTCTCGACGGTGCCCACCCTGGCGGGGCTGTGGCCCGCGGACCAGCTGGCCGGCATACGGCTGCTCATCTTCGGTGGTGAGGCCTGCCCGCCCGAGCTCGCCGCGCGGCTCACCGTGCCGGGGCGCGAGCTGTGGAACACCTACGGGCCGACCGAGGCCACGGTCGTCGCCTGCGCGGCGCGGCTGACCGGCGAGGGCCCGGTGCGCATCGGGCACGCCCTCGACGGGTGGGATCTCTCGGTGGTCGACCGGGAGCTGCGGCCGGTGCCGGTCGGCGACGTCGGCGAGCTCGTCATCGGCGGTGTGGGGCTGGCGCGCTACCTCGACCCCGAGCGGGACGCGCAGCGGTATGCCGCGATGCCGACCCTCGGCTGGCCCCGGGCCTACCGCAGCGGTGACCTCGTGCGCCTCGAGACCGAGGGGCTCGTCTTCGTCGGGCGCGCCGACGACCAGGTCAAGGTCGGCGGCCGCCGGATCGAGCTGGGAGAGCTGGACGCGGCGCTGCTGGCGCTGCCAGGGGTGGCTGCGGCCGCGGCGGCCGTGCGTCGGACCGACGCGGGCAACCAGCTCCTCGTCGGCTACCTGGCCCCCGCGGCGGGCGTCGACCTGGACCTGCCCGCCCTGAGGACCGCCCTGCGCTCGCGGCTTCCGGCGGCACTCGTGCCGCTGCTCGCACCGGTGGACTCGATCCCGGCTCGGGGCTCGGGGAAGGTCGACCGGGACGCCCTGCCCTGGCCGCTGGAGCGGGTCGAGGGGCAGGCGGCGACGTCCGCCGGGCTCTCCGGGACCGCGCAGTGGCTGGCGGACCGCTGGACCCGCACGCTGGGCACGGCCGTCTCCGGCCTTGAGGACGACTTCTTCGCAGCCGGTGGCGGGAGCCTCGCCGCGGCCCAGCTCGTCTCGTCGCTGCGCGAGCGCTTTCCCACGGTGACGGTGGCCGACGTCTACGAGACGCCGACGGTCGGCGCGCTGGCCCGGCGGCTCGACGAGATGGACTCGCCCGTCGCGTCGCATCAGCGAACGGTGCTGCCGACCCCCCGGCGAGCCCAGCTGCTCCAGACCGTGCTGCTGCTGCCGCTCGGCCTCGTCGTCGGACTGCGGTGGCTCACCTTGCTGGGCCTGCTCGACAACATCCTCGCGTCGACGAGCCGGGTGCCGTGGGCGGCGCCGGTCTCGTGGTGGTGGGTGCTTGCCGGCTGGGTGCTCCTCGTCACGCCCCTGGGGCGGATGGGGACGACAGTGCTCGTGGCCCGGACCCTGCTCCGGGGGCTGGAGCCCGGGCGCTATCCCCGCGGGGGCAGCGTGCACCTGCGGCTCTGGTTCACCGAGAGGTATGCCGCGGTCGCCGGGGCCGAGAACCTCGCCGGGGCGCCGTGGGTGAGCTACTACGCCCGGGCGCTCGGCGCCCGGATCGGCCGCCACGTCGACCTGCACGCGCTTCCGCCGCTGACGGGGATGCTGTCGCTGGGCCGGGAGTGCTCCATCGAGCCCGAGGTGGACCTCACCGGCTGCTGGCTCGACGGCGACGTGCTCCACGTGGGCCGGGTCCGGGTCGACGCGCGGGCCCGGGTCGGGTCGCGCAGCGTCCTCGCCCCGGGGAGCCGGGTGGGCCAGGAGGCGTCGGTCTCGGCCGGTTCGGCCGTGCTCGGCTCGGTTCCGCCGGGAGAGGTGTGGGCCGGGTCGCCCGCGGCGTTCACGGGTCGCACCCGCCGGGACCGGCCGCCCTCGCCGGCGCCCCGTGGGCACGTCTGGGTTGTCGTCTACGGCCTCACCGCGGCCACCCTGGCGCTCATGCCGGTGCTGGCGGCCGCGTGCGGGCTGCTTGTCATCGGTCTCGGCGTCCGCGACACCACGTCCCTCGCCGACGGCGTGCGGGGGGCCCTGCTCATGGTGCCACTCGGGGCGGGGACGATGTTCGTCGTCCTCGCGGCGCTGACCCTGGTCACGGTCCGGGCGCTCGGGACGGGTCTGACCGAAGGGCACCACGCTGTCCGCAGCCGCACGGGCTGGCAGGTCTGGGCGACGGAGCGGCTCATGGACGACGCCCGGACGCTGCTCTTCCCGCTCTACTCCAGCCTCGTCACGCCGGTGTGGCTGCGAGCCCTCGGGGCGAAGGTCGGTCGCAACGTCGAGGCGTCGACCGTGCTCATGCTCCCGAGGATGACCTCGATCGGCGAAGGCGCGTTCCTGGCCGACGACACGATGATCGGCTCCTATGAGCTCGAGCGCGGCTGGCTCCGGATCGCCCACGCCAAGGTCGGCAAACGCGCGTTCCTCGGCAACTCGGGGATGACGGCCCCCGGTCGGACCGTCCCCAAGCGCGGGCTCGTCGCGGTCCTCTCCGCGACCCCGGCCCACGCGAAGCCGGGGACGTCGTGGCTCGGGTCGCCGCCGGTGCGGCTGCGCCGGGCCGCCGCGGGGGCTGACGAGTCGCTGACCTTCTCCCCACCGCGCCGGCTTCGCGTCGCCCGGGCCCGCTTCGAGCTGCTCCGGGTCGTCCCCGTGGTGGTCGCCGTCGGCCTCGCCGTGCTCCTGCTCTTCGCGCTGCAGCTCACGCGGAACCAGGCGGGCAGCCTCGGGACGGCTGCACTGTCGGCACCCCTGGTGCTGCTCACGGCGGCGACCGCTGCGGCCGTGGCCACGGCGGCGAAGTGGCTGCTCGTCGGGCGGGTGCGCGTCGCCGACCACCCCCTGTGGAGCTCCTTCGTGTGGCGCAACGAGCTCGCGGACACCGTCCTCGAGCTCGTGGCCGTGCCCTGGCTGCTGCCGCTGGTGAGCGGCACACCGGTCCTCGCGGTCTGGCTGCGCTCGCTCGGCGCGCGCATCGGGCGCGGGGTGTGGTCCGAGAGCTACTGGCTTCCCGAGGCCGACCTCGTCACGGTCGGCGACGGTGCGAGCGTCAACCGCGGGTGCGTGCTCCAGACCCACCTGTTCCATGATCGGATCATGAGCATGGACGTCGTCATCCTCGAGGCCGGGGCCACCCTGGGCCCGCACGGGGTCGTCCTGCCCGCGGCGTCGATCGGCGCCGGGTCGACCGTGGGGCCGGCGGCGCTCGTCCTGCGCGGCGACGCCCTTCCCGCGGGCACCCGGTGGACCGGCAACCCGGTCGTCCCCTGGGACGTGCGTGGCACGGCATACCCCGGCGGTGGTGGCAACTCCGGCGGCTCCGGGGCGACCGGGGGCGGACCGGGATGAGCAGCCCGGAGCCGGCCCACGAGACCACCGTTGCCGACCCCTACCTGCCCGGCCACGGGGACCCCGGCTACCGGGTGAGCCGCTACGACATCGACCTCGACTACCGGGTCGCGACCAACCGGCTCGCCGGCCGGGCGCGCGTGCATGCCACCGCCAGCACCCTGCTGACCCGGCTCGCTCTCGACCTCGCCGCCCTGAGGGTCTCCAAGGTCCTCGTCAACGGGCGACGTCCGGCCCGGTGGTCGCACCGCTCGGGCAAGCTCTCGATCTGGCCCGAGACGCCCGTCCAGCCGGGTGAGGTGCTGGTCGTCGACGTCGCCTATGCCGGCCACCCGCGCCCCGTGGTCGGGACGTGGGGCGAGGTTGGCTGGGAGGAGCTGACCGACGGGGTCATCGTGGCCGGGCAGCCGGACGGAGCGCCGTCCTGGTTCCCTTGCAACGACCACCCCGGTGACAAGGCCAGCTACCGCATCGCGGTGACCACGGAGTCGGCCTACCGGGTCGTCGCCAACGGGAGCCTCACCGAGCGGATCGCGATGGCTGGACGCGTCCGCTGGGTCTACGACCAGCCGGAGCCGATGTCCAGCTACCTGGCGAGCGTGCAGGTCGGGCGCTACGTCACCGTGCCCCTGCCCGACCCTCTCGTGTCGGCGCACGCCGAGGTGCCGAGCCGGCTCATCGCGGCCTTCCGCCGCGACTTCGCCCGCCACCACGAGCTGTTGGCCCTCTTCACGGAGCGGTTCGGGCCCTACCCCTTCTCGAGCTATGTCGTCGTCGTGACCGACGACGCCCTGGAGATCCCCCTCGAGGCGCAGGGCATGTCGGTGTTCGGCGCCAACCACGTCGACGGGCGGGGTACGCACGAGCGGCTCATCGCCCACGAGCTGGCGCACCAGTGGTTCGGCAACAGCCTCACCCTCGGACGGTGGCAGGACATCTGGCTCCACGAGGGCTTCGCCGCGTATGCCGAGTGGCTGTGGTCGGAGCACTCGGGGGGGCCCACAGCGTCGGCGATGGCCAGCGCCGCGCGCGCCCGGCTCGCTCGCCTGCCGCAGGACCTCGTCATCGGCGACCCGGGTCCGGAGCGGATGTTCGACGACCGGGTCTACAAGCGGGGAGCGCTGACCCTGCACGCGCTGCGCCTGACCCTCGGCGACGAGCCGTTCTTCGCCGCGCTGCGGGAGTGGGCGACCGGCCACGCGCATCAGACGGTGGCAACCGCGCAGTTCGTCGAGACCATGCAGCGCCACTGCCCCTCCCGCTTGGACGACCTGTTCACCGCATGGCTATCCCGGGAGTCGCTTCCTCGCCTGCCTTGGCTGGCCGTCGGAGGGCGCCACCCCGAAGCCCCGCCCGGGTGACCGAAACGACCACCTTGATGCCACGGCCAGCGTCGACGGCAACCCCGGCGAGGTGCGGCGCCGACAGGTCGTCGCCCTCCAACCGGTATGTGCCGAGCCGCCACCGGCCGGTCTCGATGCCCGGGGGCGCCGAGAGCACCGTCGGCGTCGCGGTCATCGGGCTCAGCTCCAGCCCGCGGGGGTCGACGGTCAGCCCCACGCCGGCTGCCTTGAGCACGGCCTCCTTGAGCACCCAGTAGCGGGTGCGGGCGTCCAGCGCCTGCGCGATGTCGCCGACGGCCGCCACCGCGGCCCGCTCGCCGGACGTCAGGGCGACGGAGTCGACGTCGGCGCCCACCGAGCCCATCCGCTCGACGTCGACGCCGAGCGCGGCCACGAGGTCTGCCGGCGCCACCGCCACGGCGACGACCGGGCCCGACCGGGTCCACCCCACCCGGGGTGGCGCGCCGGTCTCGGCACCCGCTGGCGACCCGGTGAACCCTGCGGTCGGACGGCCGTGCTGGTCGCTCCCGCACACCGGGCACCGGCTGGTCAGCACCACGTGGCCCGGGGCGACACCCGCCCAGTCGCCGACCACCGCACGGACGAGAACCCTGGAGGAGGCGAACGCGTCCGCGTCCACGGCGCGCCGCAACCCGGCGACCCGGTTGCGCTCGCGCGGCGTCAGCCAGGCGCCCAGGTCGCAGGCCCGCAGCGCCAGCGTCCACCGGACCTCGACATGGGCCGGGCCCGACGGCGACGGCGAGCGTGACCAGGGCATGCGCCCAGCGTGACGCCCCGCGAGTCCGGAGGCCAGCGGCCCGGGCGTGGCGAGCTTCCTTCGGGCTGCGACCCCTTTGCCTCAGTCGCGCCGGTCCAGGCCCCTCATCCATGCGGTGATGACGCCCAGGGACAGCCCCACGTTGCCGATGTGCACGTGGTTGTGGGCCTGCTCCGCGATGGTGAGCAGCCTCGCGGTGACCGATCGTGCCGAGGTGAGTGAACCAAGCTGGTCGGTGAGCTGCGAGCGGGGGACGTAGTGATCCCGCGACCCGGCAAGCAGGAGGACGTCCTGGGTGACCCGGCTCGAGACGGACGCCGTCTCGTAGAGCGCGGTTTCGCGAAGGAAGTCGTATGCGGTCTCGGCGCCGGTGGTGTGCATGCCCTGACGTAGTCCCCATTCGGCAACCGGGCTGCTCCGCATGGCCCGTGCGGCGAGCCGGTTCACGGCGTCCTTCGCGTGGAGCGCGAGCAGCGCTGCGAGCATCGCCCGAGCGGCCGGCTTCAGCTGGTTCAGGGTGACCTCCGAGAAGTCGGTGAGGATGTCGTCGCAGACCACCCGCCGGATCCGGGGCTCCTGTGCAGCGGCGCGGATCGCGAGACATCCTCCGAGCGAGTAGCCCATGAGCGTGATGTCGCTCAACGCGTAGTGGTCGATGACGGCCGAGACAACGGGCGCCCAGTCGGATGTCAGCTTCAGGCGGGTCTCCTCGAGCACGGAGCCCTGCCCCGGTCCCTCGAAGATCACGACGTCGTAGCCCGCGGCGACGAGGTACGCCTGGGTGGCGAAGAGCTCTTCCATGTAGCTGTCGAAGCCGCCGAACAGGACCACGGTGTCCACGGCGTCGGGCGGGGTGACCCGCTAGGCGAGCAGGTAGCCGTCGCGGTAGTGGATGGAGTCTCGGACCGCGTCGTCCACGGCGAAGGCAGTGCCCATCGACGCGATGAACCGACGGCGGGCGGCCTCCTTGCGAGGGTCGTCGGGCAGCATGTAGAACTCCGCCGAGCGCTGGTAGAGGGCGCCGGCGAGCGGACGGCCGCCCGCCTCGGCGGCATCGGAGAGCGCCAGAAGCTCCCGGGTGTAGTCGGCATACCCGGTGATGCGGGGTGCGGCCGCGGTCAGCTCCACCACCGACTCGGGGCTCCCGTCGCAGAAGCGGTTGAGCTGGTAGTTGATGCTCACGTCGGGGTGGAAGGGGTGGTAGCCGACCGGGAACGACGGGGCGGTGGTCATGCGGTCTCCAGGGATGGCTGGCTCGCCTCCAGCACGCAGCTCAGCCGCGCTGCCGCCAGCGGGTCGTGCGACGACAGGACCAGGAGATCGGGGAGTCGCCTGCGCAGGAGCCTGACCCAGTGAGATGACTCGCGCAGAGCTCGGCGGGAGCCGACCCCAGGCTCGGCATCGACATCGAACAACGCCGTCGAGCAGCACAGGTCTCCCACGGACAGGATCGGCGGCATCCCCTTGTGGCGCGCCAGCGGAGACAGCGACCCGGGGGTGTGACCCGACGTCGGGACCAGGAGCACGCCGCCGTCGCCGAACATGTCGTGCGCCGCGGTGGCTGGCGCGACCCACGTGTCCGCGCTGGGGGCGGGGGTCACCGTCGTCCAGCGCCGTCCCGTGGCCTCGAGGTGGCTCGTGAGCAGCAGCCCCCTTGCAATCCGAGAACCGCAGGCGCAGCTGTTCCCGCTCGTGGTGGTCATGGACGGGCCGAAGCCCTGCTTGTCGCCCCGGGTCCACATCGTGGTGTCCCCCGGGGCTCTTGGTGCGGTCCGCACCGCGCTGGCCGGCAGTACGGCCGTGGCCGTGGGACCGGTGATGACGGCGACCGAGGCAGGGATCGCGATGCCGGGGAACCGTGTTGATCTGCGTCGTGCCGTCATCACCGGATCCTTCCGGTCAGCGGGCCACGCTGAAGGACTTCGTCAGGTTGGCCGTCGAGGAGTCGCCGACATAGAGATCGACCCGGCCGGTCTCGACGACAAACTTGCCCTGGTTGTCGTAGAAGCCGAAGTCCGACCGATCAACCGGGAAGGTGACGGTCTTCGACTGTCCGGCCGCGAGGTGCACCCGCTCGAATCCGCGCAGACGGCGGATCGGCTGCGAGATGCTCGCCACCGGATCGTGCAGGTACAGCTGCACGACCTCGTCGCCCGCTCGGGTGCCCGTGTTCTGAACCGTGACCGACGCTGTGAGATGACCTGTACGGCTGATGACGTTCGAGCTGAGGCGCAGGTTCGAGATCGCGAACGAGGTGTAGCTCAGTCCGAAGCCGAAGTGGTACAGCGGATCGCAGCTGTTCAGGTCGCGATAGCGCGACACGTACTTCTGCGTGACGTCGCACGGACGTCCGGTCGGCTCCTGGTTGTAGGAGATCGGGATCTGCCCGAGCCGCTGCGGGAACGTCACGGGCAGCTTGCCGCCCGGGTTGACCTTGCCGAAGAGCACATCGGCCACCGCGTTGCCCGCCTCGATGCCGGGGAACCACGCCTCGAGGATCGCCGTCGCGTTGGCGTCGACGTCGGACAGCGTGAGCGGGCGGCCGTTGAACAGCACCACCGTGAACGGCTTGCCGGTGGCCCGGATCTGGTTGATCAGCTCCTGCTGCTTGCCCGGCAGGTCGATCGTCGTCCGCGTCTCGGCCTCACCGGTCATGCTCCGCGACTCGCCGAGGGCGAGGACCACCTGATCGGCGTCCTGCGCCGCCGTGACCGCCGCACCGAAGCCCGCGTCGGATCCGCAGACGTCATTGGGAGTCACGTTCGGTGGGTCGACGTTGGTGATCGAGCAGGCCGGGGTGAACGTCGTTCTCGGGTTCTGTGCCTTCATGCCCGAGAACAGGCTGACGACGTCCTGGTCGCGGCCTTGGCCGCCCCACGGGCCGATCATGTCGGTCTGGTCGTCACCCAGCGGCCCGATCAACGCGGTCGACTTGGACGCGTCCAGCGGCAGCGCGTGTCCCTCGTTCTTCAGCAGGACCGTCGACTCGCCGGCCGCCTTGCGCGCGGCCGCTCGGTCGGACGGCGTCACGAAGCTCGCCGGATCGGCGGCCTTGGCCTGGTCCACGTAGGGGTGGTCGAACAGCCCGGCGCGGAACTTCACCCGCAGGATGCGCCGCACCGCGTCGTCCAGGCGCGGCAGCGTGATCCGGCCCTGCGACAGCAGTCCCGAGCCGTAGTCACGGATGAAGGTGCTGACCATCTCCGAGTCGGTGCCGGCCATGAGCGCGTTCGCGGCGGCATCCGGCCCGTCGGCTGCGGTACCGTGCCCGCACGGGCCCTCGGCGGGCTGCACCGGTGGGCAGGCCCGGGTCTCGGCCACCGCGGTGTAGTCGCTTTCGACGAACCCGTCGAAGCCCCATTCCTTCTTCAGGATGTCGGTCTCGGTGTACTTGTTCGCGCACCCGGGCACGCCGTTGACGGCGTTGAACGAACACATCACCGTCGCCGCGCCAGCGTCGACGGCCGCCTTGAACGGGGGCAGGTAGAGGTTGCGCAACCGCTGCTCGGACATGTCCGTCGTGTTGTACTCGCGCCCGCCCTCCGGCTGGCCGTAGGCGACGTAGTGCTTGATGCTGGTGGCGACCTTGTCCGGCGCGGAGTAGTCCGAACCCTGCGCACCACGCACTCGCGCCACACCCATCTGCGCACCGAGGAACGGGTCCTCGCCGTTGCCCTCGACGATGCGGCCCCAGCGCGGCTCGTGCGACACGTCCAGCATCGGGCTGTAGATCTGCTTGAGCCCAACCGTCGCCGACTCGCGCGCCCCGACGGTCGCGTCGCTCCTGGCAACGTCCGGGTCGAAGGAGCTGGCAGCACCGAGCGGCACCGGGAAGATCGTGCGATAGCCGTGGATCGTGTCGTAGGCGAACAGGATCGGGATGTGCAGCCGCGACTGCTCGACGGCCACGTGCTGGAAGTGGTTGATCTTCAGCGGGTCGACGAGGCTGAAGACGCTGCCCACCCCGGCCGCCGCGTCCGCGTCGGTGATCTGACCGTCGCTCAGCAGCTGGACCTGCTGCAGCTTCTCCTTCAGGGTCATCTTCGCCAGTAGCGCGTTGACCTTGTTCTCGGCGCTGGTGCCGGGCGCGGCGACGCTCGTCGTCACGGCGCCGCCCACCACCCCCACTCCGGCCATCGTGCCGAGCAGCAGCGCCGCTCCGGTGAGGACTATGGGCGCTCGTCGCTTCATGCCTTCTCCTGACGTCGGGCGGGGCACCGCCCCGCCGAATACAGCAGTCCGGACCGACCGGTCGGATGCGCGTTCGTTGACCGCTATGACTGTGATGTTCCTTTGATCACCATGGAAGTGCAAGAGTCGGCCTCACGAACGGGCGGGTCCTGCGCGACATCACGGCCTCCGCCAACGCGGTGACGTTGACCGAGCAGCGTCCGGCGATGGGCGTGCCACCGGCCGGAAGGGCTGCCGACCACCTGCCGACCACCGGCCGCCGCAAGGGCCGGGACGTTCGTCCCCAGGACGTGGCGTCACGCGTCGCCAGAGTTGAGGAGCCGCGTGCAGCCCGGCAGGAACCCGCCAGACCAACGAACGCTGGAAGGCGCCGTGAGCAGAGTCGTCGGTTCAGACCGACACCACGACCAGGACGTCCGGCCACCGCACGCCGCTCCCGGCGGGCGCCCGGTGGCGTCCACGGCAGAACCGGCACCGAGCCAGCCCGCACGTCGCAGCGTCCTCAAGGCCATCGGCCTCGCCGGGGCGACCGCCGCGGTGGCAGGAACGGGCGCCCTGAGCTACCGGGTCTTCGACAGCGCGGCACTGGCTCCGGGCGGTGGCCGGGCCTACGACCCTTGGCGTTCGTGGGTCACCGGCACCGGCCCGCTCGGGGCGGTTGCCTGCGCCGTGCTGGCGGCGAACCCGCACAACACCCAGCCGTGGGTCTTCCACGTGACCGACACCGCGATGGAGCTGTTCGCCGACTCCCAGCGCACCATCGGCACCGTGGACCCGCTGCTGCGCGAGCAGCACATCGGGCTCGGCTGTGCACTGGAGAACCTCGTACTGGGTTGCCGGGCCCGCGGACTCGAGCCGAGCGTGGCCCTCCTGCCCGACGGAGGCGCCGGCGGCCGGGTCGCTCACGTGAGCCTGACCCCCGGCGCGACCACGACGGGCCCGGCGTACGAGGCGATCGGCCGACGGCATACCAACAGGGGTCCGTATGCCGCCACCGGCCTCCCCGACCAGGTCCTCGCCGCCCTCGTGGACACCTCCGACCTGCCCGGCGTCGCCGTGCACTGGGTCACCGCCCCCGCCGAGATGGCGGTGCTGGGCCGGCTGATGGGCGATGCGGCCCTGGCCCTGACGCAGGACGAGCAACAGTCGCAGGACAGCTTCGCATGGTTCACCGGCAGCAACGACGAGATCCAGCAGCGACGCGACGGCATGACCCTCGACGCCCAGGGCCTCAGCCCGCTGATCCTCAGCCTTGGCAAGCTCCTTCCGGCGTCCAGCCGCACCGCCGGCGATGCGTTCTGGGTCGACCAGACGCTGACCGTCCAGACCCGGACGGCCGCGGCATACGGCGTCGTCACCGCCGCCGACGGCCACGACCGCACGAGCCAGCTGGCGGCCGGCCGACTGCTCCAGCGCGTCCACCTCACCGCCACGGCCCGCGGCATCGCCCTGCAGCCCATGAACCAGGTCACCGAACGCATCGACCGCGAGTCGACGACCGGCGCCGCGGCGACCTTCGGGCCGCGGTTGGCCCGGCTCCTGCCGGCAGGGGCGCAGCCGCTCGTGGCGTTCCGCGTCGGCTACCCCCTCCGCGAGGCGCTTCCCAGCCCGCGCCGAACCATCGCGGCGGTGACCCGATGAGTTGCCCTGTGTCAACCTCTGGTCGCCGGATGGGTTTCCCCGAAGCGTTGTTGGGCGGCTTGTCGGGTGATGTTGAGTGCTGCGCCGATGGCGTTCCAGGGGTGTCCTTGGGAGCGCGCTCGGCAGACCGCGACGGCGAGGTCGTCCTGGGCCTGACGGATCTGTGCATCGGCTTGGGTGATCCAGGTCAAGACTGGGAGTGGGCCGTTGGCGGGCAGGTGGATGGGTGGCACGGCCTTGCCCACGGTCGAGCGGCGCGTGTCGCAGTCGGCGCACAAGGCGATCGTGTCGTAGCGGACGGTTGCGGTGAGATGGCAGTGCGGGCGTTGAGTGGGTTGTCCGGCGTAGTGGCAGCGCACTGGTCCGGCGTCAAGGGTCGGTTGACGCTTCATTCAGGCCGCCTGAACCGGTGGGCTCTGGGCCAGGACGCGTTGGAGTGCACCGTGGTTGGCGGGGTCGTAGCCGACGTGGTCGTGCCAGCAGCGCCAGATGATGTGAGCCCAGGCCCGTGCGAGGATGCGGACGGCGTGGGGGTGGTCGTGTCCGCGGGCGATGGCGCGGTGGTAGAGCTCGGCGGCCCAGGGGTTGTCGTGGCGGGAGTCGCCGGCGAAGTCGCAGATGGCGTCGCGGAGCTGTTTGTTGCATCCCCAGCGGAACGTGACGGCTTTGACCTTGCCGGACTGTCGGGTCGAGGGTGCGACGCCGGCCAGGGCGGCGAGGGAGTCTGCGGTGGGGAACTTGCCGCGGGCGTCGCCGATCTCGCCGATCAGCCTGGCCACCCTCAAGGTTCTCGTGCGGGGCAGGGACGCGTAGATGTGGGTG
>JBBRZC010000085.1:0-15615 GCA_038237075.1 Actinomycetales bacterium | reverse complement strand
GCGGTGAGGGCGACCCTGACGTGTCGCTCCCCCGCCGCGCCGTAGAAGCTGCCCGGCGCCACGAGGATCCCCCGCCCGGCCAGCGCCGCCACACTGCTCCAGCAGTCCTCGTCCCGGGTCGCCCACAGATACAGCCCGGCCCCGGACTCGTCGACGCGGAACCCGGCGCGCTCGAGGGCCGGACGCAGAGTGGCTCGCCGCGCGGCATACCGGCGCTTCTGCTCGGCGACGTGCGTGTCGTCGGACAGCGCGGCGAGCATGGCCGCCTGGACCGGCCACGGCACGATCATCCCCGCATGCTTGCGCACCTCGAGGAGCCGGCCGACGATGGCCGGGTCACCCGCGACGAAGGCGGCCCGGTAGCCGGCGAGGTTCGACTGCTTCGAGAGGGAGTAGACCGCAAGAAGCCCCTCGTGGCTCTCCCCGCAGACGCGCGGGTCGAGGATGCTCGGGACGAGCGGCCCATCGTCCCAGGCGAGCTCGGCGTAGCATTCGTCGGAGGCGACGACGACGTCGTTGGCGCGAGCCCACGCGACGACCTTGGCGAGGTGCCCCACCCCGAGCACCGCGCCGGTGGGGTTGCTCGGGGAGTTCACCCAGAGCAGCCTCGGCCGGGTCGCCGCGGTGAGCGGGCCGAGCGCGGTGAGGCCGCCGACGACCAGGGGTGTCGCGCCCGCGAGCCGGGCCCCGACGTCGTAGGTCGGGTAGGCGACCGCGGGGATGCCGACGACGTCACCGGCGCCGAGCCCGAGCAGGGTGGGCAGCCAGGCGACGAGCTCCTTGCTGCCGATGGTCGGCAGCACCCCGTCGGGGTCGACCGTGGGAACGCCGCGGCGGCGGGCGAACCAGGCGGCCACCGCCTCCCGCAGGGGGGCCGTGCCCGACGTCAGCGGGTACCCCGGCGCGTCCGCGGCGCTCGCGAGCGCCTGTTGGACGAGCATCGGGGTGGGGTCCACGGGGGTGCCGACGGACAGGTCGACGAGGCCGCCCTCATGGGCCGCCGCGCGGGTCCGGTGCGGGACGAGCGAGTCCCACGGGAAGTCGGGCAGGGCGGAGATCACGCTACTCGGGCTGCTCCTGCGGCGGCAGCGCCGCGATGATCGGGTGGTCCTTGGGGATGATCCCGAGCTTGGCGGCGCCGCCGGGGCTGCCCAGGTCGTCGAAGAACTCGACGTTCGCCTTGTAGTACTCGGCCCACTGCTCGGGCACGTCGTCCTCGTAGTAGATCGCCTCGACCGGGCAGACCGGCTCGCAGGCGCCGCAGTCCACACACTCATCAGGGTGGATGTAGAGGGAGCGCTCACCTTCGTAGATGCAGTCGACAGGGCACTCCTCGATGCATGCCTTGTCCTTGAGGTCGACACAAGGCTGGGCGATGACATAGGTCATGGGATGCGGTCCTCCTGCGGAGCGAGCGGGTACGTCGCCTAGTATGCCGAGTCCGCACCCAACCGGTGCACCGGGCCCGTCGCTCGACACGAACCTTCCCCCGGGACGGCCATGAACGCTCACCAGCCCGACCCGTTCCACCTGGGGCGGCGGGTCGTCGTCCGCTACCGGCTGTCCGCCGGCTCGCAGCCGCCTCTGACCGACGTCGTGGGGGTGGTGACGGCGCTGGACGGGCACGCGGTGACCCTCGAGAGCCGGCGGGGGCCGGTCACCGTCGAGCGGGCCGACGTCGTCGCCGTCAAGGCCGTGCCGCCGGCCCCGGTCCGCCGCGGCCGCCCGCACATCGGCGTCGCCACCGCCGACCTCGAGCGCCTCATGGCGCAGGGCTGGTGCGCCGTCGAGGAGGAGGGCCTCGGCGACTGGCTGCTGCGGGCGTCGAGCGGGTTCACCCGGCGGGGCAACTCCGTGCTCACGGTGGGCGACCCGGGGTTTCCCGACGGTGCGGCGGTCGAGGCCTGCGAGCGCTGGTATACCGTGCGGGGCCTGCCGGCGACGTTCCACGTCGATCTCCCCCCGGGCGGCGCGCTCGAGGATGCGCCCCTGGCGGTGGAGCTCCTCGACAGGGGGTACCGGCTCGACCTGCTGACGCTGACGATGACAGGGGCGAGCGACGGCGTCCCGGCCCTGACGCCGACCTCGCCGCCGGTGACCATGGACGCGGCCCTGACGCCGGCCTGGCTGCAGGCCTACTCTCGCCAGCGGACGGTCACCCCGGGAGTGACGGAGCAGGTCCTCACCGGCTCCGCGGGGCAGCTCTTCGCCAGCGTGCAGGAGGGCGCCGCGATCACGGCACTGGCCCGGATGTCGGTGCACCCGGCGTGGGCCGGGATCCACGGCCTCTGGGTGGACCCTGCATACCGTCGGCAGGCTCTCGGGCGCACCGTCGTGCAGGCCGTCGCCATGCTCGCCCGCGAGCACCGGATGGGCTCGCTCTTCCTCCAGGTCGAGGCCGACAACGACGCCGCCATCGCGCTGTACCAGTCGATCGGCTTCGGTGTCCACCACTCTTACGCCTACCTCACCCGCCCACCTCAGCGCACCGAGCCGAACCGTGCCCGGTAGTAGAGCAGCGCCTCCCCCGGGTGGTCGGTGATCTCCACGGAGAGGACCTCGCCCACGACGATGGTGTGGTCGCCCGCCGGGTAGGCGTCCGTCGTGCGGCACTCGATCGTCGCGAGCGCCTCGTCGACCAGCGCGACCCCGGTGGCAGGGCCGCGGTGGAAGGGGAACCGGTCGAGCTGGCCGTGCAGCGGGCGCCCGCGCGTGGCCAGCCAGTCGGCCGCAGGACGCCCCGACGCCGCGAGGATGCTGACCCCCCACTCCCCCGCGTCGAGGATCGTCTCGTGGAACCGCGCCTCGCGCTCGACGCAGACGAGGACGAGCATCGGTTCGAGGGACACCGATGCCAAGGCGTTCGCGGTCATCGCATGGTCATGGCCGCCGGCCCGGCTGGTGACGACGGTGACCCCCGTGGCGAAGCGGCCCATGGCCTGTCGGAAGACGTCCGACGTGGGTTCGAGCGGCGTCTGGGTCACGCGCCAGTGTCTCCCACCAGCCCCTGCTCCCAGCCGGGGACCCCCCCGGTATGCCGCGCGGCCGGGCGGGGCAACGGCGTGCCCGACCGGGGGTCGACCCGCACGTACGCCTCGCGTCCGGACAGCCGCACGGCGAGGTCGTTGCTCAGGGCGTAGACGTCCCCGCGGACGGTGACCTGGGTGCGGTGGGCGGCCAGCGCGTGCGCCTGCGCGCGGACCTGGCCCTCGTCGACGACCACGTGCGAGACGAGGTCGTCGTCGACCACCGAGGGCGGGTAGGGGTCGTCGTCGGCCGGCACCCGCCACCCGACATCACGCGGAGCGTGGTCCCCCAGCCAGGACCGGTCCTCGACCGCCCACGAGCGCGGCGTGAGGATCTGAAAGGCACGGGCCGGGCGCTCGCTGGCGTCGAGCCGGGTCAGCGCGGCGGTGGTGACCCGGTGCGTCTGGACATGGTCCGGGTGCCCGTACCCGCCGTGCGGGTCGTAGGTGACCACGACGTCGGGCCGGACGGCCCGCAGGTGCCCCGCGACGAGCCCGGCGGCCTCGACCAGGTCGGCCCGGACGAACGCCCGCGGGTGGTGCGCCGACGGCATACCCTCCATGCCGCTGTCGCGGTAGCGGGACGAGGCGCCGGCCCCCTCGCCGAGCACCGCGTGGGACGCGCCGAGCCGGCGCATCGCCTCGCGCAGCTCCTCGCGGCGCCACGCACCGAGCGGGTCCCCAGCCGCCCCCTCCAGGGGGGCCAGCTCCGCGGGGACGACCTCGCCCTCCTCCCCCAGCGTGCAGGTGAGTACGTGCACCTCGTCGCCGGCCGCGACGTGGTGGGCCATCGTCGTCCCGCAGGTGAGGGTCTCGTCGTCCGGGTGGGCGTGGACGAAGAGGAGCCTCAACATCAGATGACCTGTCGCTCCTCCGGGAAGTGGCAGGCGACGCGGTGGCCGGGAGTGATCTCGACGGGGAGCGGCACCTCGGCGGCGCAGCGCTCCTGGGCCTTGGGGCACCTCGTCCGGAAGACGCATCCCGAGGGCGGGTTCTGCGGCGACGGCAGGTCGCCCTTGAGGAGGATCCGATCCTTCTTGGCCGCCCGGTTGGGGTCCGGGGTCGGGACCGCCGACATCAGGGCGTGGGTGTAGGGATGGAGCGGGTGCTCGTAGAGCCGGTCGCGCGGCGCCTCCTCCATGACCTTGCCGAGGTACATGACGACGACCCGGTCGGCGATGTGCCGGACGACGGACAGGTCGTGGGCGATGAACACGTAGGCCAGGTGCTGCTCGTCCTGGATGTCCTCCAGGAGGTTGATGACCTGGGCTTGGATCGACACATCGAGCGCGGACACCGGCTCGTCGCAGACGACGAGCTGCGGCTGGAGGGCGATCGCGCGGGCGACGCCGATGCGCTGGCGCTGGCCGCCGGAGAACTCGTGTGGATAGCGGTTGTAGTGCTCCGGGTTGAGCCCGACCCGCTCCATGAGGTCCTGCACGGTCTTGCGGGTCCCGCCCTCGGGCTTGATGCGCTGGATGTCGAAGGGGGCCGCGATGATCGAGCCGATGGTCTGGCGGGGGTTGAGCGATCCGTAGGGGTCCTGGAACACCATCTGCATCTCGCGGCGCAGCTTGCGCAGCTCGTCGCCGCTGATGTTGGTGATGTCCCGGCCGTCGAACTCGATCGATCCGCTCGTCGGCTCGAGGAGTCGCAGGAGGGTGCGGCCGGCGGTGGACTTGCCGCAGCCCGACTCGCCCACCAGCCCGACGGTCTCGCCGGCATAGAGGTCGAGGGAGATGCCGTCGACGGCCTTGACCGGCGCGTCGGGGCGTCGCACCAGCGTCTGCCGGAACTGCGGGAAGTGCTTGCGCAGCTCGGTGAGCCGCAGCAGCGGGGTGCCCTCCCGGGTCGGGGAGGCGCGCAGCTCGCCCTCCGCCTTCCCGTCCTGGCGGGTCGTGGCGGGGGCGGCGCGAGGGTCCTGGGTGGCGTCGGTCACGGTGGCCCTGTCGGTGGGGGCGCCGGGGGCGCGCAGGTCGTCGGTCACGGTGTCGTCCTTACAGGCGCGGCTTGACGACGGACTCGAAGAGCTCGGCGCGGCGGGCGGTGGGGATGTGGCAGCGGGCGACGTGGTGCGGCCCGGCCTCGTCCAGGCCGGGGACGACGGTCTTGCAGGCGTTGTCGCCCACCTCGGACCGGTAGGCGCACCGCGGGTTGAAGGCGCAGCCGGGCGGCACGTTGATGAGGGACGGCGGGTTGCCGGGCACTGGGTCTAGGCGGCTCTTGCGAGCCCGGTCGAGGCGCGGCATGGAGGTGAGCAGTCCCCACGTGTAGGGGTGCTCCGGGTGGTAGAAGACCTGGTTGACCGGGCCGTGCTCGATGGCCTTCCCGGCGTACATGACGAGGATGTCGTCGGCCATCTCGGCGACGACGCCGAGATCGTGGGTGATCATGATGATCGCCGAGCCGAACTCACGCTGCAGGTCGCGCATGAGGTCGAGGATCTGCGCCTGCACGGTGACGTCGAGGGCCGTGGTGGGCTCGTCGGCGATGAGCAGCGACGGGTCGTTGGCCAGGGCCATGGCGATCATCGCGCGCTGGCGCATGCCGCCCGAGAACTCGTGGGGGTACTGGTCGGCCCGCTTCTTGGGGTTGGGGATGCCGACCCGGCCGAGCAGGTCGACGGTGCGGGTCTTGGCGGCCGACTTGGAGACGTCGGGGTGGTGGACCCGGATGCCCTCGACGATCTGCGAGCCCACGGAGTAGTAGGGGTGCAGGGCCGACAGCGGGTCCTGGAAGATCATCGCCATCTTGTTGCCGCGCAGGGCACGCAACCGCTCGTTGCTCACGGCCATGAGGTCCTCGCCGTCGAGGACGATCGACCCCGAGGTCTGGGCGCGGGTGCGCCGGTGCAGGCCGAGGATCGCCTGGCTGGTCACCGACTTGCCCGACCCGGACTCGCCGACGATCCCGATGGTCTTGCCCCGGTCCAGGGCGAAGGACAGCCCGTCCACCGACTTGACGAGACCGTCATCGGTCGGGAAGTGCACCTTGAGGTCGCGCACCTCGAGGTAGACGTCCCGCTCGAGGGTCGTCGCGCCCGTGCGGGCCACGCCGACGTCGGTGTTGGTGCTTTCGGTCATCGCTCGTCCCTTCTCCACTCAGCTCAGCCGGACCCGTGGGTCGATCACACCGTAGAGGACGTCGACGACGAGGTTGGCGATGACGATGAAGAATGCCGCCACGACGACGATGGCGACGATCACCGGCAGGTCGGTGTTCTGGATCGCCTGGATGGCGGTCCACCCGAGCCCCTGGAAGTTGAAGACCTGCTCGGTGATGATGGCGCCGCCGAGCAGGCCACCGAGGTCGAGCCCCGCGGCGGTGACGATCGGCGTCAGGGCGGCGCGCAGGCCGTGGCGCCGCACGACGGTGAACTCCTTGAGCCCCTTGGCGCGCGCCGTGCGGATGTAGTCCTCCGACATCGTCTCGAGCATGTAGGCGCGGGTGAGCCGCACGTAGCTCGCGGCGAAGACGGCCGCCAGGGTCATGGCGGGCAGGACGAGCCCCTGCGCCCAGAGGAGGGGGCTCTCGGCCAACGGCGTGAACGCCGGCAGCGGCCACAGCTGCCACTTGATCGAGACGAAGGTGAGCAGGAGGACGCCGATGAAGAAGGTGGGCAGGGAGTACCCGATGAGCGACAGGCCGACGAGCACCCGGTCGAGCCATCGGCCCCGGTTGAGGGCGGCGATGATCCCGAAGAGGACACCCGTCACGATCCACAGGAGGAACGCCGCGAGCCCGATCGACGCGGTGATGGGCAGCCCCTCCTTGACGATCTCCGTGACGGACCGGGCCTTGACCTGCGAGTAGCCCAGGCAGGGCGCGTCGCAGGTGAAGACGGTCTGCGGGGCGACACGCTTCCGCTCGGGGTCGTCGGGGAAGTCCCTCGAGACGAAGAGGCCCTTGACGAAGTTGGCGTACTGCACGGGGACCGGCTTGTCGAAGCCGAGGAGCTTGCGGTTGCCCTCGACGACCTGGGGCGTGCAGTTCTTCGCGCAGGTGAGGGTGGCCGGGTCGATCGGTGAGGCGAAGAAGATGAGGAAGGTCGTCAGGCTGATGATGAGGAGCATGACGACGACCGAGATGAGACGCCTGACGATGTAGAAGAACATGGGGGGCGGCACCGACGCGGTGCCTCACCTGCCTCTCGGTCAGTGGGTCGCTTGAGTGGGTGTCCGCGCGGTGCCGGACGGGAGGTGTCCATCCCGTCCGGCACCCTCTGCGGGCGGTCGCTACGTGACCGCGGTTACTTCACGGCGAGGTTCGCGAGGTCGGCGTACCCGCCGAAGAGAGGGTTGACCTCGAAGCCCTTCACGCCGGAGCCGTGCACGAAGGTGAACTTCTGGTTGACGAGAGGAATGATTCCGCCGTCCTTGGAGATCATCTCGTCGATGTCGGCCCAGGCCTTCTCGCGCTGCTTCACGTCGGTGATGAGGTAGGCCTTGTCGATCGCCGCGTTGACGGCTTCGCTGGTGTAGTAGCCGTAGTCCTGGTTGCTCCCGGCCGGCGAGAGGTTGATCCGGCTGTCGAGGAGCGGCGGGATGTCGGTCGACCCGGACGGCCAGTCAGCACCCCAGCTGGCGTAGAAGGCGTCCTTGGTCTTCATCGCCGGGCCGGAGATGGTCCGGTAGTACTTGTCCGTGATTCCCTCGAGGGTGACGTTGAAGCCACCCTGGTCCCACGTCTGCTTCAGCGCCGAGAACGCCTTGTCGCGGGTCGCGGTCTTGCGGTAGACGACGGTGATGTTCACCGGCGTCGTCACCCCGGCCTCAGTGAGCACCTTCTTCGCGCCCTCTGGGTCACCCGCGGTGGGGGCGCCGAACGGGTTGAAGTCCTTGTAGCAGGCGAGGGCCTTGTTGCAGAGCGCGTAGGACGGCTCCATGACCTGCTTACCGCCGTTGGCGGTGACGTAGGCGTCGCGGTTGGTCGACATCGCAAAGGCCTGGCGGACCTTCGGGTCCTTCATCACCGCACTGGTGATGTTGGGCTGCACGTAGTCGACGTAAGGCGCGAGGGTGTTGACCGTGCGGGGAGCGGCCGAGGGGTTGGCGACGATCTGCGGCAGCAGCGACGCGGGGGCCGTGGCGAAGGTGATGGCCGTCTTGTCGTCGCCGCCGTCGGCGAGGAGGCGCTGGAAGATCGTCTCGGTCTGGAGGCCCTCGACGTCGACGATCTTGTCGGGGTAGGCCTTGCGCACCGGGTCCGAGGCCGCGTCCCAGCTGGGGTTGCGCACCCACGTCCCGCCCTTGTTGGCGTCGAAGGTGCCCGAGAGCATGTACGGGCCGTTGGAGAAGACGTCGAAGAGGCTCTTGTCGCCCTTGTCCTTGTCCTTCCGGAACGGCGAGTATGCCGCGAGCGACGCCGTGGCCTGGTTGAAGTCGGCCCACGGGGTCTTGAAGTGCAGGGTCAGCTTCTGTCCCTCGCACGTCACGGCCTTGTCGAAGAGGTCCTGGCCCTCGGGCTTGTAGGGGCCGGTGTAGGCGGATCCGCTGTTGCCCTTGGCGTCCTTCTTGGAAGGGATGTCGAGGTACTGCAGGATGTAGGTCGGCCCGTTGGTGATGACGTCGGTGGCGAAGGTGCGTGAGATGCCGTACTTGACGTCCTCGCACTTGACCGGCTGGCCGTCCTGCCACTTCGCGGTGTCCACCAGGGTGAACGTCCACGTCTTGCCGCCGTTGCTCATCGTGCCGGTGTCCGTGGCCAGGTCGGGGATGAGCTTGGCGTCCTTGCCGGCTGAGTAGGTGGTCAGGCTCCGCGCGTAGACGCGGTTGGCGAACTCGAGGTCGGCGCCGATGTAGGTCGCCTGCGGGTCGAGCCCGCTGTGCGGCCCGAGGTTGAGCACGTAGAGGGTGCCGCCCTTCTGCCCGGCCGCCTGGCCGCCGCCGCCGCCGGTCGAGGTCCCGCCGGACCCCGACGTGCTGCTGCATGCCGCTGCGGCGAGCGCGACGACCGCCCCCAGCGCGACCCCCGTGGCGCCCTTCTTGGTGCGCATCATGTGTTCTCCTTCAGTGCACTCTCCGCCGCGATCGCAGCGGCAGAACTTCCCGCAACGGTCGCTGCGGACCGAACATCGCGGCTCGATGCGGCCGCGATGGATCTGGAAGCCGGGACGCGGCTCGAGACGTCACGAGCGGCCCGACTTGGGGTCAAGCGCGTCACGCAGGCCGTCGCCCAGCAGGTTGAAGGCCAGGACGAGGAGGAAGACCGTCAGGCCGGGGAAGAAGAAGTACGCCGGGTCCGGCAGCGCGTAGGCGACGGAGTCGTTGAGGATGGCTCCGAGCGAGGCGGTCGGGGGGTTGAGCCCGACACCGAGGAAGCCCAGTGCCGCCTCGGCGCTGATGTTCGCCGGCATGACGAGGGTCGTGTAGACGAGGATCGGCGCCCAGAGGTGCGGCAGGAGCTCCTTGAAGTAGATCCGGCCCCGCCGAGCGCCGAGCGACTTGGCGGCCTCGATGAACTCCCGCTCGCGCAGGGACAGGACCTGCCCGCGGATGACGCGGGCGAAGAAGGGGAACCCGAAGAAGCCGAGGACGAGGACCATGAAGACGATCTTCGGTCCCGGGGAGCTGTCGGCCTGGCCCATGGCGCTGGCGATGAGGTGCACGAGAACGGCCTGGAGCGACAGGAGCATGAGGAAGCTGGGGAAGCTCAGCACAAGGTCCATGAAGCGGCTGATCAGCCAGTCGGTCGTCCCCCCCGCGAAGCCGGCGACGAGCCCGAGCACCGTGCCGACGACGACGGCGAAGAGAGTGGCCGAGATGGCGACCGTCAGCGACGTCGTCATGCCGGTGAGGATGCGGGAGAGGAGGTCGCGCCCGGTGCCGGGCTCGACCCCGAGCGGGTGCGCCAAGGACATTCCCCCCGCGAAACCCTCGGGCATCGACCCGAGCCCGGTGACGAGGTCGTCGTGGCTGAGGTCGGGCTTGAGGACGCCGAGCTTGGCGAGGATGGGGGCGGCGATCCCGGCGAGGAGGAAGAGGATCGAGACGACGAGCGCGATCATCGTCACCTTGTCGCGGCGGAGCCGGGCCCGGACGATCTCCCACGGGGAGCGGCCCTTGATGGCGACGGCGCCGTCCGAGCCGACGGTGTCGACCGCAACGCCCTCGCCGGTGTCCTCCTGACCCGGCGCAATCGTCATGCCTGCTCGACCTCGTCTCATGGGGAGAGGGACGACTCCCGCGCCGTCCTCGAACGACGAAACCCTAGTCCACGGCGTCCCACATGCTGAACCTGTGACGTCCATAAGACGCCGGATCGTGACCGAACCCAGCACCTCAGAACCACCGTGCAGCGACGCCGGGACCGCGTCGCTAGTGCGGCACCTGGACGGTGGCGAGGTCGACCTGGCCGCCCAGCAGGAGGTTGTCCTGGTAGCCCTGCACCCCGGAGCCGTGGATGAACATGCTCCTGGCCTGGCCGAGCGCGACGTGGCCGCCGGCCCGGGCCACCATCGCGTCGATCTCACCCCACCGGCGGTTGCGGGTCTCGTCGTCCACCACGGCATACGCGGCGTCGATGGCGCGGTTCACTTCCGGGTCGTCGAAGCCGACGTTGGCCTCCCCCGCTCCGGCGCGCCGTCCGTCGAACAGCTCGGGGACGACTGTCGACCCGCTCGCCCAGGCCGCCCGCCAGGTGCGCTCGACGACGTCGAAGGCCGCGGAGGCGGCCGGTGCGACGACGATGTCGTCACCCGGACGGGCGACAGGAACCGCGGTCGGGGTCACCGCGAACCCGGCCTGCGCCCATGTCGCCGCGAGCGCGTCGACCGCACGGTCCGCCTCCTCGGACGCCGGGTAGGCGAGCCGGACCGGCACGGGCAGGCTCACCCCGGCCGCGGTGAGGACTGCTCTCGCCGCCGCCGGGTCACCGGTCAGCGGGACCCCGAAGGGGTTGACGTCCTGGCGCCCCGGGAGGTTGCGCGACATCGCCGAGAACGTCGGGGTCATCGCCGTCGGGCCGCCGTATGCCGCAGCGAAGGCGGTCCGGTTCGTCGACATGGCGAAGGCCTGGCGCACGGCCGGGTTGGCCATGACCGGGCTCCGCAGGTTCGGCAGGAGCAGGTGCACGGTGGGGTCGTCCGGGGTGGTGACGCGCTCGGCGAGCCGGGGCGTCCCGGTCAGCTGGGCGTGCAGGGCCGGCGGGGCGGACGCCACCGTCACCGCCGAGCGGCCCTGGCCCTGGTCGTCGATGATCCGCTGGATGGCCGCCGTGGTCGTGATCCCCTCGCGGGCCTCGATGACGTCGGGATACGCCAGCCGGACGGGGTCGTCACGCACGAGCCAGTTGCGGTTGCGCACGAAGCGCCCGCCGTTGCCGGGCTCCCACACCCCCTCGAGCATGTAGGGCCCGCAGGAGAAGACCGAGAAGGCGTTGCTGCTCGGCGTGTCCTGGTCCCTGCGGTAGGGACCGAACGCGGGCAGCGAGACCGCCTGGTTGAAGTCGTGCGTCACCGCCTTGAGGTGGAAGGCGATCTCCTGCCCGGCGCACGTCACCGCCCGGTCGAAGAGCGCCTGGCCGACGCCGGAGGACGGGCCGGCATACGCCGAGACCTGCGTGCCGGTGGCGTCCTTGACCGTCGGGATGTCGAGCAGCGCCGCCGGGTAGCGTGATCCGCCGCCCAGCCGGTCGCGGGCGAAGTTGCGCGAGACCCCGTAGCGCACGTCCTCGCACGTGACGGACCGCCCGTCCTGCCACTTCGCGTCGCCGACGAGGGTGAAGGTCCACGTGCGCCCACCGTCGGTCTGGTAGCCCGTGCTGGTCGCCAGGTCGGCCACGAGGCCCGGGCTGAAGCCGACGCCGGCGGGAGCCTGGGTGGTCAGGGTGCGCAGGAAGGTCCGCACCGCGAACTGGCTCTCGGTGCCCCCCGAGATCCGCTGCGGGTCCCACGCACGGACCGGCGAGTCGAGCAGCATCGACAGCGTTCCGCCCCTCGCGGTGGGCCGCTGCACGACCGGCTCCTTCGTCGTGCAGGCCGAGACGAGCAGCACGCCCAGCGCCAGGGCCGTGAGCCCCACGCGCCGGCCGCTGCACGAGGCGGTCGTCACCACTGCCGGGGCTCCTTCGGGTCGTCGCGGCGAAGCCCCCCAGTATGCCGTGGGCTCACCAACGCGTGCCGGTCACGACGCGGCGTTGGCGGCCTCGGACTTGGCGGCCGAGCGCAACCGGGCCGCGGTGCGGGCTCGTTCCGTCCCGTCGAGGACGACCTTCCGAATGCGCACCGCGTCGGGGGTGACCTCGACGCACTCGTCCTCGCGGCAGAACTCCAGGGCCTGCTCGAGGTTCATGTGGTGCGGTGGCACGAGCCGCTCGAGGACGTCGGCGCCCGCGGAGCGCACGTTGGTGAGCTTGCGCTCCTTGCAGATGTTGACGTCCATGTCCTCGACGCGGGAGTTCTCGCCGACGACCATGCCCTCGTAGACGGGGGTCGTGGGCTCGAGGAACATCGTGCCGCGTTCCTGGAGGTTGAACATCGCGTAGGACGTGGCCACCCCGGTGCGGTCGGCCACGAGCGAGCCGTTCTGGCGGGTCTTGATCTCGCCGACCCACGCCTCGTAGCCCTCGAAGACGTGGTTGGCGATGCCGGTGCCGCGGGTGTCGGTGAGGAACTCGGTGCGGAAGCCGATGAGCCCGCGCGAGGGGACGACGAACTCCATCCGGACCCAGCCGGTGCCGTGGTTGACCATCTGCTCCATGCGTCCCTTGCGCACCGCGAGGAGCTGGGTGATGGCGCCGAGGTACTCCTCGGGTGCGTCGATGGTGAGACGCTCGAAGGGCTCGTGGACCGCGCCGGCGACGAGCCGGGTGACGACCTGGGGCTTGCCGACGGTGAGCTCGAAGCCCTCGCGGCGCATCTGCTCGACGAGGATGGCCAGGGCCAGCTCGCCGCGCCCCTGGACCTCCCAGGTGTCGGGGCGCTCGGTGGGCAGGACCCGCAGCGAGACGTTGCCGACGAGCTCGCGGTCGATGCGGTCCTTGACGAGCCGCGCGGTGAGCTTCGTGTGCTTCGTCGGGCCGCGCCCGACCAGCGGCGAGGTGTTGGTGCCGATGGTCATCGAGATGGCCGGCTCGTCCACGGTGATGAGCGGCAGCGGCACGGGGTTGTCGGCGTCGGCGAGGGTCTCGCCGATGGTGATCTCGGGGATGCCCGCGACGGCGATGATGTCGCCGGGCCCGGCGCTCTGGGCCGACTTGCGCTCCAGGGCCTCGGTCATGAGCAGCTCGGTGATCTTGACCCGCTGCTGCGACCCGTCGTGACGGCACCACATGACCTGCTGGCCCTTGGAGATGCTCCCGTTGCGCACCCGCAGCAGGGCCAGCCGGCCGAGGAAGTTCGAGGAGTCGAGGTTGGTGACGTGCGCCTGCAGCGGGGCCTCGTCGTCATAGGCCGGCGCGGGGATGGTGGCGAGGATCGTCGCGAAGAGCACCTCGAGGTCGACGCCCTCGGGCATGCTCCCGTCCTCGGGACGCTCCAGCGAGGCGCGTCCGGCCTTCGCCGACGCGTAGACGATGGGGAACTCGATCTGCTCCGCGGTCGCGTCGAGGTCGAGGAAGAGCTCGTAGGCCTCGTCGACGACCTCGGCGATGCGCGAGTCGGGGCGGTCGACCTTGTTGATGCACAGGATGACGGGCATCCTTGCCGCGAGCGCCTTGCGCAGCACGAACCGGGTCTGCGGGAGGGGACCCTCGGACGCGTCCACGAGGAGGACGACCCCGTCGACCATCGAGAGGCCGCGCTCGACCTCGCCGCCGAAGTCGGCGTGCCCCGGGGTGTCGATGATGTTGATCGTCACGCCGTCGGGCAGGCCCGAGTCGAGGGCGGACTTGCCGGTGTAGTGGACCGCGGTGTTCTTCGCGAGGATGGTGATCCCCTTCTCGCGCTCGAGGTCACCGGAGTCCATGGCCCGCTCGTCGACGTGCTGGTGCTCGCCGAACGCCCCGGTCTGCCAGAGCATCTTGTCGACCAGCGTGGTCTTGCCGTGGTCGACGTGGGCGATGATGGCGACATTCCTGATGTCGTCGCGGGTCTTCAATGCCATGGTCACGATTCTCTCAGGGATTTCCCTTTCGCCCGACCACGCGCACGCTCAGCGAGCCGGGGTCACCCGCCCATCCGGGCCTCGACCGCCGCGACGATCGGCAGGTCCGCGGGGAGCCAGGGCACGGCATACAGCTCGTCACGGGCGAGCCAGCGCAGCTCGTCGTGGTCCTCGAGGGGCGCCGCGACGCCCTCGGTGACGACGGCCAGCCAGACGAGCATCCGGTAGCGCTCGCCGAGCGGCCACGTCCCGTCGTCCCGCGGGCCTGGCAGCGGCTCGCCGACGATGATGCCGACCCCGAGCTCCTCCCGGGTCTCCCGGTGCAGGGCCTCCAGCGGCTCCTCGCCGGGCTCGACCTTGCCGCCGGGCAGCTCCCACCCGCCGGCGAGGGACGGCGGGGCCGACCGTCGCGCGCCGAGCAGCACGCCCGGGCACGCCAGGTCGTCGACCAGGGCCGCTCCGACGACGAGGACGTGGCGCGCAGGAGTCACGCCACCAGGCTGGCAGGGTTAGGCAGACCTTGGGTGACAACGCCCGGGCACGCGGGAGAAGGTAGGTGGTGACCGATCTGCTCACCAACGACGAGGAGTGTGGATGACCGCCGAGCCCGTAGGCGTCTCCGTGCACGAGGAGGACAACGGCGACACGGGGTCGCGGCTGAACTGGCTGCGGGCCTCCGTGCTCGGCGCCAACGACGGCATCGTGTCCACGGCGGGCGTCATCGTCGGTGTGGCCGGGGCGACGACGGCGCGCGCCCCGATCCTCACCGCCGGAGTCGCCGCGCTCGTGGCCGGGGCGCTGAGCATGGGCGTGGGCGAGTACGTGTCGGTGAGCACCCAGCGCGACACCGAGCGCGCCCTGCTCGAGAAGGAGCGCCGCGAGCTCAACGAGACCCCAGAGGAGGAGCTCCTCGAGCTGACCGGCCTCTACCAGCGCAAGGGCCTGGAGCCCGACCTCGCCCACCGCGTCGCCGTGCAGCTCACGGAGCACGACGCCCTCGCCGCGCACGCCGAGGTCGAGCTGGGCATCGACCCCGACAGCCTCACCAGCCCGTGGCACGCAGCCCTGGCCTCGACCCTTTCCTTCTTCGTCGGCGCCCTGCTGCCGTTGCTCTCGGTGCTCCTCACCACGCCGACGTGGCGGATCCCGGTCATCGCCCTCGCTGTCCTCGTGGCGCTGACCCTCACCGGGGGGCTCAGCGCGAGCCTCGGCGGCACCGGGCCTGGGCGGCAGGTCGCCCGCAACGTCATCGGGGGAGCCTTGGCCATGGCGGTCACCTATGGCATCGGCGCGCTGGTCGGCACGAGGTTCTGACCGGCCTATCTGACCGGCGACTGACCTGCCGACCGGCCGACGGGTAGCGTCGGCACGGTGTTCGTCAGCCTGCGCCTCGCCGCACCCGCCGACCTGGCCGAGCGGGCCGAGCGGCTCCTGCTCGACGACCCGAGGGTGTGCAACATCGTCGTGATCCGTGGCGGCGCGGTGGACCCCGAGGGGGACGCGATCCTCGCCGACGTCGCCAGGGAGGCGGCGGCCGACGTCATCGC
>JBBRZC010000084.1:0-15622 GCA_038237075.1 Actinomycetales bacterium | reverse complement strand
GTAGCCCTCGTTGAAGACGAGGAACACCGTCGCCAGCACGCCCCGCAGCCGGCCCGGCAGCTCGGCGTCGCGTGGCACCCGGTAGGGGATGCGCGCCGCCTTGATCTTCTGCTTCGAGCGGGTCAGCCGCTTGGCCATCGCCGCCTCGTCGACGAGGAAGGCGGTGGCGACCTCGGCGACGGTGAGCCCGCCCAGCAGCCGGAGGGTGAGGGCCACCTGCGGGCTCGTCGCCAAGGCGGGATGGCAGCAGGTGAACATGAGCCGGAGCCGGTCGTCGACGACCGAGCTGACCGGTGCGTCGTCCGCGGGTTCCCTGAGCATGGCGGCCTGGGAGTGCCGGGAGTCGCGGGTGGACTCCCGCCGGATCCGGTCGATCGCCCGGTTGCGGGCCGTCGTCGTCAGCCAGCCCCCCGGGTTCGGCGGAAGGCCGGACTCCGGCCAGCGCTGCAGGGCGACGACGTAGGCCTCCTGGGCCGCCTCCTCGGCGAGGTCGATGTCGCCGAAGTGGCGGACCAGGGTGGCGACGACCCGGCCGTGCTCCTCGCGGAAGACCCGGTCGAGGTCGGGATGACCGTATGCCGGCACGTCCGGTCAGGCGTCCGGCTCGTCCTGGAAGGGGCGCACCTCGACCGGACCCGCGCAGGCGGCCGAACCCCGGCGGGCCAGGTCGAGGGCGGCGTCGAGGTCGGGCGCCTCGACGATCCAGAACCCGCCGAGGTGCTCCTTGGACTCGAGGTAGGGGCCGTCGGTGACGACCGGGTCGCCGGTGCCCGTCGCGTCGACCACGGTGGCGGTGCTGGCCGGGTGGAGACCTCCAGCGAAGACCCACGAGTCGGAGGCTTGGAGCTCGGCGTTGAAGGCGTCAACGGCGGCGTAGATCGCGTCGCCGTCGTCCGGAGGGCCGGCGGTGTCGCTGCCGTGGACGGAGAGCAGGTACTGGGTCATGGTGGGTTGCTCCTTCACTGGTGCGGAATGGACATGCGTTCTGGTGGCAGGTGGACGCGGCGGCCCCAGGCTGGCCCGGCCCCGGTGGTTACCCGCTGCGGACCTGCTCTCTACCGTCGACGACCTCGAGGTCTCCATGCGCGAGGCCACCAGCCGGACTCAGGGTCAACGACACGGCACCGGTGGCGGTGGCCGTGGAGCCGATGAGGTGCAGCGACGCCGGCGTGCCGCCCTCGGCGAAGAGCCGCTTGCCATGGCCGACGACGACAGGAGCGACCAGGAGGCGGTACTCGTCGACCAAACCGGCGTCGTGGAGGGTGTGGACGAGCCCGCAGCTGCCGTGGACCTGGAGCTCACGTCCGGGCCTTTCCTTGAGGCTCGCCACGCTCGCGACGACGTCCTTGGCGATGACGGACGTGTGCTGCCAGGACGGGTCGCGCAAGGTCGTGGAGACGACGTGCTTGGGCAGGGCGTTGAGGGCAGCGGCGACCACGTCCTCGGGGTCGGTGACCTGCGGCCAGTAGGCAGACATCATGTCGTAGGTCGTGCGGCCGAGGAGGAACTCGTCGGCCTCGGCGAACCAGTCGGTGACGATGGCGCCGAAGTCCTCGTCGGTGAACGGGATCAGCCAGCCGCCCCACTCGAAGCCTCCAGCGCGGTCCTCGTCCGGACCACCCGGACCCTGCATGATCCCGTCGAGGCTGACAAAGGTGTTCACCGTGAGCTTCATGGTCGTCTCCTGTCGTCGAGGCGGGACAGCCGCTGCGGCTGCCTCTCACTGACGCCACGAACGGCCCGCACGCCAGAGGACACTCTGCCGCAAGAAACTTTCCCGGGCGGGTGGGACAGGATGGCCCCATGCGCCCGATGCTCGCGTCGCCCGCCACGCGGGTCCCAGACGGCGACGGCTGGGTGCACGAGGTCAAGTGGGACGGCATGCGGATCCTCTCGGACGTCAGGTCGGGCACCATGCACCTGACGAGCCGGACCGAGCGCGACGTGAGCGTGGCCTTCCCCGAGCTCGCCGGCCTCGGCGACACGTTCGAGGACATGCTCCTGGACGGCGAGGTCGTGGCACTCCTGGACGGCGTCCCGTCGTTCGCCGCCCTCGCCGAGCGGTTCCATGTGACCAGCCCACGCCGGGCCGCGGCTCTTGCGGCCCGGCTCCCGGTGACCTACATGGTCTTCGACCTGCTGCGCCTCTACGGCGTCGACCTCACCGGCCGCTCGCTCGCCGACCGCCGCGCCACGCTCGAGCGCCTCGAGCTGGGCGGCCCGCACTGGCAGGTGCCGCCGACCTTCACCGACGGCCGGGCGCTGCACGAGGCGACCCGCCAGCAGGGCCTCGAGGGCGTGGTCAGCAAGCGGCTCTCCTCGCGCTACGTCCCCGGCGCGCGCAGCGAGGAGTGGCTCAAGTCGCCGCACCGCCCCTCGAGCTCCGTCGTCATCGGCGGCTGGCGCCCCGAGACGGGCGCCACCGACCGCCTCGGCGCCGTCCTCGTCGGCGTCCCCGTTGCGGGGGGGCTGCGCTACCTCGGCCGGGTCGGCAGCGGCATCGCGGGCAAGGTAGGGGCCGGTCTCGCCAGGGACCTCGCGCCGCTTGCCTCCACGGCCTCCCCCTTCGTCGACCCGGTGCCGCGGGAGGACGCGCTCGGCGCCATGTGGGTGCGGCCCGAGCTGGTCTGCGATGTGCAGTCACTCGGCGTGACCGCGCAGCACCGGCTGCGCCAGCCGGCATACCGGGGCCTGCGTCCCGACCTCACGCCTGACGAGCTCGACGTCACGGACCTGCCGGAGGTCCCGGGTGCCTGAACCGCAACGGGTCACCGTCGAGGTCGCCGGCCGGCGGTTGGCGGTGAGCAACCTCGACAAGGTCATGTACCCCGCCACCGAGACGACCAAGGGCGAGGTGCTCAGCTACTACGCCCGGGTGGCCCCCACCCTGCTGCCGCACCTGGGCCGCCGGGCGGTGACCCGCATCCGCTGGCCGCACGGCGTCGAGGGGCCGATGTTCTTCGAGAAGAACCTCCCATCGGGCGTGCCGGCGTGGCTGCCCCGGGTCACCGTCTCGTCGCACGGCCGGGACCCCGAGGCGCACCCCGAGCGCGACCGGCTGACCTACCCTCTCATCCTCGACCTCGCCGACCTCACCTACCTGGTCAACCTCGCCTCGCTCGAGCTGCACGTGCACCAGTGGCAGGTCGACGCCGACGGCCACCCACTGCACCCCGACCGGCTCATCATCGACCTCGACCCCGGCTCCGGCGCCGGGCTGCAAGAGTGCGCCCAGGTGGCGATGTGGGTCCGCCCGCGCCTCGAGGAGATGGGCCTGACGAGGACGGTGCCAGTCACCAGCGGCAGCAAGGGCATGCAGGTGTATGCCGCCCTGCCGGGACAGCACTCCGCCGACGACATCCGCGCGCTCGCCCAGCAGCTCGCGCAGGAGATGACGAAGGCGCACCCCGACCGGGTCGTCTGGAAGATGACGAAGTCACTGCGGCCCGGCAAGGTGCTGCTCGACTGGAGCCAGAACACCGCCGCAAAGACGACGATCAGCCCCTACTCGCTGCGGGGCAAGGCCGCTCCCTATGTCGCCGCGCCCCGCACCTGGGCCGAGGTCGAGCGGGGGGCGGCGCGGGACGGCGCCCTGACGCAGCTGCTGCTCGACGAGGTCCTCACCCGGCTCGACGACCAGGGCGACCTGGCCGCCGAGCTCCTCGCGGGTGGCGCCTGAGGAGCTCAGCGGTGATGGCCGTCGACCGCGACGGTCAGGCGTGCGCCTTGTCGTAGGCATCCTGGACGACGGCCGAGACACGGCCCCGGTCGCTGACCTGGTGGCCATTGCTGCGAGCCCACGCCCGGACCTGGCCGAGGTCGGCGCGCCGGCCACCTGCTGCTGCCCCTCGGCGGCCCGTGGACCGGCGACCGCCGCTGCGACGGGCGTGGCCGACCCAGGTGGAGATGTCGTCGCGGAAGCGTCGGGCGTTCTTGTCGTTGAGGTCGATCTCGTAGGTCACCCCGTCGAGACCGAAGGTGACGGTCTCGCTGGCCTCACCGCCGTCGACGTCGTCCTCGAGAACCATCTGCATACGCTGAGCCATTTGATGTGTTTCCTCTCGGTGAATCCAGGTGGATGGCCCCTGCTCATCCTCGGTCACCGAAACGATATATCAGAGCACATGCTTTCCGGTATTAGCCCTCCGGCGGTTGCCCCGATTTCTTTCTGTCGCGCTCCGCCTCCCACTTCGACTGGGCGAGCCGTTCGCGTCGGTCTCCCTCGACGATGTATTTCATGATGTAGAAGAAAAAGACGCCGACGGCGACCGTAGGCAACAACGCCGCGACATAGGGAAAGAGCGCGTCCCACATGGTCAGTCCTCGGGCTTCAGGAGGGGAAAGAGAATGGTCTCCCGGATGTTCGCGCCGGTGAAGAGCATGACCATCCGGTCGATCCCCAGCCCGAGGCCCCCCATCGGCGGCGCCCCGTACTCCAGGGCGCGCAGGAAGTCCTCGTCCAGCTGCATGGCCTCCTCGTCACCGCCCGCCGCGAGCAGGGACTGCGCCGTGAGCACGTCCCGCTGGATGACGGGGTCGACCAGCTCGGAGAACCCGGTGCCGCGCTCGACGCCGCCGATGACGAGGTCCCAGGCCTCGACGAGCCCCGGCTCGGTGCGGTGCGGGCGGGCCAGCGGCTGGGCGGAGGCCGGGAAGTCGCAGAGGAACGTGGGCTGGAGCAGGTGCGGCTCGACGAGCTCGCCGAGGATCTCCAGGGCGACCTTCTCGGCTCCCCAGCCAGGCTCGATCGAGACGTCGTGCTTCGCGGCATAGTCCCGCAGGGTCTCCAGCGGGGTCTCGAGGGTGACCACCTCGCCGACCGCCTCGCTGATGGCCTGGTAGACCGGCAGCCAGCGCCAGCCGGCCGTCGCGTCGTCGAGGTCGATCGTCCCCTGCGGCGTCTCGACCTGGCGCGAGCCGAGCGCGTCGGCGACGTCGAGGTAGAGGTCGCGCATCAGCGCCGCGATCGTCGTCTGGTCGCCCCAGGACTGGTACGCCTCGAGCATGGTGAACTCGGGGCTGTGCGTCGCGTCGATGCCCTCGTTGCGGAAGATCCGGCCCATCTCGTAGACCCGCTCGACCCCGCCGACGACCGCCTTCTTGAGGTTGAGCTCGAGCGCGATCCGCAGTGTCATCCGCTGGTCGAAGGCGTTGAGGCGCGTGGTGAAGGGTCGCGCCGAGGCGCCGCCGTGGACGAGCTGCAGCGTCGGGGTCTCGATCTCGAGGTAGCCCTGGGCGTGCAGCGTCTCGCGGATGGTGCGGGTGACCGTCGCCCTCGTGCGCACCATGTCGCGCGCCTCCTGCCGGACGATGAGGTCGGCGTAGCGCTGCCGCACCCGGGTCTCCTCGGACAGCTCACGGTGCAGCGTCGGCATCGGCCGCAGCGCCTTGGACGCCATCCGCCACGTGGTCGCCATCACCGAGAGCTCTCCGCTGCGGCTCGAGACGACCCGGCCCTCGACGACGACGTGGTCGCCGAGGTCGACGAGGGCCTTCCACTCGACCAGCGCCTCCTCCCCCACCTCGGCGAGGCTGAGCATCACCTGGAGCCGGGTCCCGACGCCCTCCTGGAGGGAGGCGAAGCACAGCTTGCCGGTGTTGCGCAGGAAGACGACCCGCCCGGCGACGCAGACGACGTCCTGCGTCTCCTCCCCGGTCTCGAGGTGGCCCCACCGCTCGCGGACGTCGCCGAGGCTGTGGGTGCGCCCGACCCAGACCGGGTATGCCGGGTGGCCCGACTCGAGCAGCCGCTCGCGCTTCTCGCGACGCACCCTCACCTGCTCAGGGAGGTCGTCTGCGGGCGGGCTGGCTGGCCGCTGCGGGTCGGTCACGGGCCAAGGCTACCGAGCGGTCGGGGGCCGTCCCGCCAGGGCCGCCTCGGTCGCTGCCGGAAGGGCCTTTCGCCTCAGTCGACGAGGTCGAGGGCGATGTCGAGGATCGGCGAGGAATGCGTCAGTCCTCCGACGCTGACATAGTCCACGCCGGTGAACGCGTATTCCCTCGCCATCTCGAGCGTGAGGCCGCCGGTGGCCTCGATCTCGACGGTCTCCGCATTGGCTCGCAGGGCTTGTACCGTCTCGCGCAGCAGGTCGAGCCCCATGTTGTCGCACATGACGAACCGGGCACCCGCGGCATACGCCTCGTGGGCCTCGGCGACCGTGGTGACCTCGACCTGAATCTCCACCTCGGGGTATGCCGTGTGCACGGCGTCGTAGGCCGCGCTCAGTGAGCCCGCGGCGAGCTTGTGGTTGTCCTTGATCATTGCCACGTCGTAAAGGCCCATGCGCTTGTTCGTGCCCCCGCCCGCGCGCACCGCGTACTTCTCGAGGTGGCGCATTCCCGGGGTGGTCTTGCGCGTGTCGAGGACCATCGCGCCGGTGCCGGCCAGCTCGGTGGCCCACCGGCGCGTGTGCGTCGCGACACCGGAGAGCCGGCAGACGATGTTGAGCATCGTCCGCTCGCCGATGAGGACGGCGCGCACGGGGCCGTGGACGCGGGCGAGGACGTCGCCGCGCGACACGGTCGCGCCGTCCTCGACGAGAAGCTCGACGGTGGGCGCCTCGACACCGACGATGTCGGCAACCGCGCCGAGGACAAGGCCGATCGCCGGGAGCCCGGCCACGACGCCGTCGGCCCGGGCCACGACATGGGCGGTCCGCACCTGGGCGGCAGGAATCGTCGCGAGCGTCGTGACGTCGAGGTGCTCAGGGCCGAGGTCCTCGTCGAGGGCCACCCTGACGAGGGTCGCGGCGTCCGTGGTCGGGAAATGCAGGTCGGTCACGGCAGGCTCTCGGGCGCGCTCGGGCGGAAGGTGGTCTTCAGCGAGCCGTCGCCGACGCGCACCGCATGGGTGTGGCCCAGCCAGTGCACGTCGTCCCGCTCGGTGAAGTCGGAGCGCAGGTGACCGCCGCGGGTCTCCTCACGCTGCGACGCGACGAGGGTCAGGAGCTGGCCGAGGTGGAGCAGGTTCGTCGTCTCCCAGGACTTCGGGCCACCCTCCGCGCCGTGCTGGGTGGCGGCGAGCGTCGCGAGCTCGATGGCCGTGGCCGCCATCGACTCGGCGGAGCGGACCACGCCCGAGCCGGCGGTCATGGTCCGCTGGACCTCGCGCCGGCGGCGTGGTGAGAGCAGGGTCGTGTCGCCGTCGCGGGCCAGCGCCTGCGTGGCGGGCAGCTCGCCCGCGCCGAGCCGCCGGGTGAGGTCGTCGGCGATGCGGTGGGCGAAGACGAGGCCCTCGAGCAGGGAGTTCGACGCGAGCCGGTTGGCCCCATGGACCCCGGTGCACGAGACCTCGCCGCAGGCGTAGAGGCCGTCGAGCGAGGACCGGCCGAGGAGGTCGGTCGCGATCCCGCCGCTGGCGTAGTGCTGGGCCGGCGCCACGGGCAGCGGGTCGGTGGCGGGGTCGAACCCATGCTCACGGCAGGTCGCGACGATCGAGGGGAAGCGCCGTTCGAGGAACTCGCGGCCGAGGTGCCGGGCGTCGAGGTAGACGTGGTCGGTGCCGGTCGCCCGCATCCGCGCGACGATGGCCCGCGAGACGACGTCGCGGGGCGCGAGGTCGCCGAGCGGGTGGACGCCTTGCATGATCCGCTCGCCCGAGCCGTCGACGAGGAACGCGCCCTCGCCGCGCACCGCCTCGGAGATGAGGGGCTGCTGGCCGTTCGAGTCCTCGCCGAGCCAGAGCACGGTGGGGTGGAACTGGACGAACTCGACGTCGGCCATGACCGCGCCCGCGCGCAGGGCGATGGCCATCCCGTCGCCGGTCGAGACCGACGGGTTGGTCGTCGCGGAGTAGATCTGGCCGAGGCCGCCCGTCGCGAGCACGACGGCCCGCGCGAGGGCCGCCCCGACGCCGTCGACCTGGCCCTCGCCGATGACGTGGACGGTCACACCGCAGACCCGGGAGTCGGCGTCCTGGAGCAGGTCGACGACGAGCGCGTGCTCGATGACCGTGATGCCGGGGTCCGCGCGCACCCGGTGCAGCGCCTCGATGAGGGCCCGGCTGATCTCCTTGCCCGTCGCGTCGCCGCCTGCGTGGGCGATGCGGTCGCGGTGGTGACCGCCCTCACGGGTGAGGAGGATCTCGCCGTCCGTGCCGCGGTCGAACTCCGCGCCGAGGGCGACGAGCTCGCGGACCCGCTGCGGTCCCTCGTTGACGAGGGCGGTCACGGCGGCGACGTCGCAGAGGCCGACGCCCGCGACGAGGGTGTCGTGGAGGTGTTCCTGCGGTGAGTCCGCGGGGTCCATCGCCGCGGCGATGCCGCCCTGGGCCCACATCGTCGAGCCCTCGTTGAGCACCGTCTTGGTCACGAGCAGGACGGTGTCGACCTGCTCGCGCAGGCGCAACGCCGCGGTGAGCCCGGCGATGCCGGAGCCGACGACGATGACGTCTGCCGCCGTCGTCCACCCGGGCTCGGGAGCGTCGAGCCAGCGGGGGATGCGGATCGGCGGAGCGCCTTCGGTGGAGGAGTCCCGGGCGTTGGTGACGGCGGCCGAGGGCGAGGGCGAGGCAGCAGCCTCGTCGGAATGCGGCATACGGGTCAGCCCTCCCGGCGGTCTGCGGGGTCGGCCCCCGAGAAGACCTCGAGGGCACCCCCACCCGGGCCGACCAGCACGGGCAGGTTGTCGATGAGCCGGGTCGTGGCGACCCGCCCGGCGACGGCGAGCAGGGCCTCGCCGTGGTACCACTCCGGCACGTCCTGGAGCGTCTCGGGGTGGACGAGCACGAGGTAGTCGGTCAGGGCCAGCGGCTCCTCGACGAGGACGGCGCGGGCGGCCCGCCGCACCGCCGACGGCCCCTCGGTGGCGGCGGCGGCACCGGCCCGCAGGGACCGGGAGAGGCACTGCGCGACCTCGCGGTCGGAGGGGGTGAGGTAGGCGTTGCGGCTCGACATCGCGAGGCCGTCGTCCTCGCGAACGGTCGGCACCGCGACGACGTCGACCGGGAAGTCGAGGTCGCGGACCATCCGGCGGATGAGGAGCAGCTGCTGGGCGTCCTTCTGCCCGTAGTAGGCCCGGTCGGCGCCCGTCAGGTGGAGGAGCTTGCCGACGACGGTGAGGACCCCGTCGAAGTGACCGGCCCGCGACTGGCCCTCGAGCACCTCGCCCAGCGTGCCCGCGGAGACCCGGACAACGGGGTCGCCCTCGGGGTAGATCACGTCGGGAGTCGGCGCGAAGACGACGTCGACGCCGGCGGCAGAGCAGATCTCGAGGTCGGTGTCGAAGGTGCGCGGGTAACGGGAGAGGTCCTCCCGCGGCCCGAACTGGAGTGGGTTGAGGAAGATCGTCACGATGACGTGCTCGGCGTGGCTGCGGGCCGTCCTGATCAGCGTCGCGTGCCCCTCGTGTAGGGCGCCCATGGTCATCACGACGGCGATGTTGCCGGTCAGGGCCTGGCGCGCCGATCGAAGCTCGACTCGGGAGCGGGCGACGACAGGTGCCGCGCCGAGGGCGGGCATGCCGAGGGTGGCGGGGTCGGGCACTTACTCCTCCTGCGTCTCGTCGTCGAGCACGGCGCGGACGGACTCCGCCTCCGCCGCACGCAGCCGACCTCGCCGCACGGCCCGTTCGAGCGTCGCGAGCGCGAGCGCGCGGTAGGTCTGCCGGGTCTGGGGGGCGGAGGCGAGCTCGGCCAGGTGCTCGGCCACCGTACCCGCATCACCGCGCACCACCGGACCGGTGAGGGCCTGGTCACCCATCCGGAGGGCGTTGTCGAGCGCCGCAGCGAGCAGCGGCGCGAGGACCCGGCCCGGGGCGTCCACACCCGCGTCCTCGAGCAGCTCCATGGACTGCGCCACGAGGGTGACGAGATGGTTCGCGCCATGGGTCAGGGCCGCGTGGTAGAGCGGGCGGTCCTCCTCCTCGATCCAGACCGGGTCGCCGCCCATCTCGATGACCAGCGCCTCCCCCAGCGGCCGCAGCTCCTTGAGGGTGGTCACGCCGAAGCAGCAGTCGACGAGCCGCGCGAGGTCGATGGCGGTGCCGGTGAAGGTCATCGCCGGGTGCAGCGCGAGCGGCAGGATGTCGAGCGCCGTGGCCGCCTCCAGGACCCCGACGCCGTGGCGTCCGCTCGTGTGCACCACCACCTGCCCGGGGTGGAAGGAGCCCGTCGCCACGAGACCGGCGACGAGGCCACGCAGCGCGTCGTCGGGGACGGCGACGAGCACGAGGTCGGCGCCGGCGACGACGTCGGGCACCTCGAGCACGGGTATGCCGGGTAGCAGGTCCGCGGCCCGCTCCAGTGACGCCTCGCTGACCGCCGACACGGCGACGACCTCGTGACCGACCCGGTGGAGGGCGGCCCCGAGCACGGCGCCGACGCGGCCGGCGCCCACGACGCCGACACGGAACCGGGGCGGCCGGCCGACGGGGTCACTCACGCGCCAGAACCTACCTCGTCAGCCTGCGGGCTAGATTTCGGTGCATGGAGCCGAGGCCGTGGCGCGATGCCTGGCAGCGGGCGCTCTACGGCCCGCGCGGCTTCTACCGTCAGCACGCCGGCCCGGCCGGGCACTTCACGACGGCGGCCCACGGTCCGGCCGGCGCCGTCCTCGCAGAGGCCCTGTGGGCGTGGGCCGACCGGCTCGGCGCCGAGGGCATCGTCGACGTCGGGGCCGGTCGCGGCGAGCTGCTGACCCACCTGCGCGCGGTCGCCCCCGACCGCCCGCTGACGGGGGTCGACGTGGTCGCCCGGCCCCGGCACCTGGCGGCCGACACCGCCTGGCTCACGTCACCCGGCGGTGCGCGGCTGCCCGACGAGCTCGCTCCCTCGAGGGCCCTCGTGGTCGCCCACGAGTGGCTCGACGTCGTCCCGTGCACCGTCGCGGAGGTGGCCGAGGACGGCACGCTCGTGGAGGTCCTCGTCGACGCCACCGGCCGGGAGACCCTTGGAGAGACCCTCGACGGCGCGGATCTCGCGTGGTGCCAACGTTTCTGGCCCGTCGCCCTGGGCCGGGACGCGATGCCGGGCGACCGCGTCGAGGTCGGTCGCCAGCGCGACGATGCCTGGGCCGACCTCCTGGACCGGACCACCGACGGGGCGGCGATCGCCGTCGACTACGGCCACACGGCCGGCGACCGGCCGCGCGAAGGAACCCTCACGGCATACCGGGGCGGGGTGCTCGTGCCCCCGGTCCCGGACGGCACGCGCGACCTCACCGCCCACGTCGCGGTGGACTCGCTGCGCTGCGACGCGCTGCTGACCCAGCGGGACGCGCTGCGCCGGGTGGGCGTCGCGACTGCCACTCCCGACCACGCGCTCTCGCGAAGTGACCCGGCGGCCTACCTCGCGGGGCTGGCGCGGGCGGGGGCGGCCGCCACGCTGGTGGCCCGCAGAGGGTTCGGCGACTTCTGGTGGGTCGTCGCGCAGGGAGGAGAACGGCCCGTTCAGGCCGGCCGGACGAGCAGCCGCTCGTAGCCGCGCAGCACGAACGTCGGCCGACGCGTCGCCTCCACGACCTCGAGCGGGCCGAACCGCCGCAGCAGCGCGGTGACGCTCGTCTCGAGCTCGAGGCGCGCGAGCGGCCCCCCGATGCAGAAGTGGATACCGGCCCCGAACGCGAGGTGCGGGTTCGGGTCACGGTCCGGCCGGAAGTCGTCGGGCTCAGCGAAGACGGCCGGGTCGCGGTTCGCCGCTCCGAGCAGGGCGGCGACCTTCTCGCCCCGGCGCACGGTGACCCCCGCGACGACGATGTCGCGGGTCGCCGTCCGCTCGAAGAGGTGCAGCGGCGAGTCGTGCCGCAGCATCTCGTCGACGAGCAGCGCGGCCTCCCCCACCCCGGGCTCCCGGCCCGATGCCATGAGCGACGCGAGCCCGTTGCCGAACCCGTTGACGCTCGCCTCGTGGCCGGCGTTGAGCAGCAGCACCACGGTCGCGACGAGCTCGCGGGCCGAGAGCCGGTCACCCCCGTCCCGCGCAGCGACGAGGTCTGAGAGCAGGTCCTCGCCCGGCCTCGAGACCCGCCCCGCCGCAAGCCAGTCCACGTATGCCGCGAACTCTCCGCTCGCGTTCCGCGCCGCCACCTCGTCCGCGGCCGTCCGGTTCACCTCGTACATGCGGACGATGGCCTGGGACCACGGGCGGAGCAGGAGCCGGTCGCCTTCGGGCCAGCCCAGCAGCTCGGCGATGACGAGCACCGGCAGCGGCTCGGCGTAGTCGGCGAGGGCGTCGAAGCTGCCGGTCGCGCCCAGCCGGTCGACGCAGCCCGAGAGGAGGCCTTGCGCGAGCTCGGCGATCCGAGGCCCCATCCGGGCGACGTGCCCACGGCTGAAGGCGCCCTGGACGAGCCGGCGCAGGCGGGTGTGCTTGGGCGGTTCGCTGTCGAGCATGGAGTCGGCGTGCAGCCAGTTGAAGGTCTCCCAGTCGGCCTCGGGCTCACGCGGCCGGAAGATCCGGCCCAGTGAGCGCTCGCGCAGGACCGCGTTGCAGGCGGCATGGCTCGTCGCGACCCACATCCCGAGCCCGCTGTGCCATGCCACGGGCGCCGCGGCCCGCAGCGCGGCGAGGTGCGGGTAGGGGTCGTCGACGACCGCGGGGTCCGCGAGGTCGAGCAGGTCCGCGGCGTCGACGCCGGTCATGCCGTCATGGGCCGATCGGGCGCAGTGAGGCGATGATCGCCTCGAGCAGGTTGTCGGGGAGGTCCTCGGCGGTGCCTCGGTCGTCGAAGATCATGAAGACGACGACCCGTCCCTTGGAGGTGAAGGAGATGGCGGTGAAGATCGTCGACGGTGCGTCGCACGCAGCGGGCTTGACCGGGGTCATGGTCGTGGTGGACCGGGTGGCCTCGATCCGGCCGCCGTCGAGGAGGATCTGCTGGGACGTCGTCGCGCCGACCAGTCCGGTGGGGCCTCCGTCGCCGAGGGCGGCGACCTGGGCCCACTTCTTGGAGAGATCGGCGCCGGCCCGGGCCGGGCTCTGCTCCTTCGTCGACACGAAGCCGGCACGCGCCCGCGAGGACGCCGGCGTCTCGGGGCACACGTCGAGCTTGTATGACGCCACGTCATGCATGATGACGAGCTGCCGCGGGTCGACTCCGGGCGGGCTCTCGAACCCCACGAGCGTGTCTGGTGACGCGACCTTCCAGCCTTCGGGCACGTCGTAGGCCACGAGCTCGCGCCCGGCCACGGCTGTCCACCCCGGGATCACCGCCGGCACCTGCGGTGGCGCCGTTGCCGAGGGCGTCGCGGGCCGCGACGGCGGCGGCGTGGGGTTCGGCGATGCCACGGAGGGGCTGACGCGCGGCGGTACCGGGGCGGTCGTGCGCGTTCCGGCCACCACGGGCCGCGCCCCGCTGCCGTCGCCCCGCAGCCTGACGACGCCGTAGACCGCCACGGCGACCACCAGCGCGCCCACCCCGAGCGCGAGGGCGAGCCACCAGCTCAGTGCTGGTCCCCGCGATGTCGGGGGCCGCGGTGCCGGAGGCTGCCATGCCGATGGTCGTTGTGCCGGGGGCTGCGGGGCCTGGAACGGGGCGAGCGGCGTCGGCTCCGGGACGTAGGGGAGCCCGAAGGCGCCCGGTCCCGCCTCAGGGATGCGCTCCTGGCCCGGCTCAGGCTCCCCGGGCGGCCCCATGGGTGTGCTCACGACCTGAGCCTAGGCGCCCCGACCGCGGCTCGGGCCCGGCGCCCGGCCGGGGCTCACGGCATACGGCAGACTGGCGACCATGACCCCGATCCCGACCGGCGCGAGCCAGCGCGAGCTGACCGTCGGGGTCGGCGCCGGAGGTCTCGCGACCAGCGACATGGTCCTCAACATCGGCCCGCAGCACCCCGCCACCCACGGCGTGCTTCGCCTGCGGATCGTCCTCGACGGCGAGCGCATCGTCACGGCCGAGCCGATCATCGGGTACATGCACCGGGGAGCCGAGAAGCTCTTCGAGGTGCGCGACTATCGGCAGATCCTCGTCCTCGCGAACCGGCACGACTGGCTTTCGGCCTTCTCCAACGAGCTGGGTGTCGTGCTCGGGGTGGAGCAGCTGCTCGGGATGGAGGTGCCGCTGCGGGCCGTGTGGGCGCGCACCCTCCTGGCCGAGCTCAACCGGGTGCTCAACCACCTGATGTTCCTCGGCTCCTACCCGCTGGAGCTCGGGGCCATCACCCCCGTCTTCTACTCGTTCCGAGAGCGGGAGGAGCTCCAAGCCGTCATGGAGGAGGCGTCGGGGGGTCGGATGCACTACATGTTCAACCGGGTCGGGGGCCTCAAGGAGGACCTCCCAGCCGGGTGGCTCGGCCGGGTCGAGCACGCCATATCGCAGGTCCGGCGGCGCCTCCCCGACCTGCGAAACCTGTTGGTGGACAACGAGATTCTCAATGCGCGCACGCGCGGCGTCGGCGTGCTGAGCGATGAGCTCATCCACGCCTACGGCGTGTCCGGCCCCATCGCGCGGGCCAGCGGGGTCGACATCGACCTGCGCCGCGACGCGCCCTACCTCGCCTACGCAGAGCTCTTCGCCCCGGGTGGCCCGGGCCGGGTCGTCACCCGCACGGACGGCGACTGCCTCGCCCGGCTCGAGGTCCTCCTCGAGCAGACCGACGTCTCCCTCGACCTCGCCCAGGCCTGCGTCGAGCGGCTCCGGGGGCTGCCCCAGGGGCCGATCAACGTCAAGCTGCCCAAGGTCCTCAAGGTGCCCGAGGGCCACCTCTACACCGCCACCGAGAACCCCTTGGGGTTCAACGGCTACTACCTCGTCTCGCGCGGCGAGAAGACGCCGTGGCGGCTCAAGCTGCGCTCGGCGTCCTTCAACAACGTCGCAGTGCTTGCCGAGATGCTCCCAGGCCAGGTGATCGGCGACATGGTGGCGATCCTCGGCTCGATGTTCTTCGTCGTCGGAGACGTCGACAAGTGACCTCCGGTATGCCGTGCGGCCGGCGGTTCTGCTGGCCCGCTGCGAGCGTGGTCGTCGGCGCCCTGCTGCTGGCCGGCTGCGCCGAGGACGACCCGGCCCCCATCGCCGCGCCTCCGTCAACGACGGTCCGCGCGACGACTCCCTCGACGACACCCTCCGCCACCACTGCTGCCCCGGTCCCCGTGCCAGGTATGCCGGTGCCGGTCTCCACGGGTCCATCGACGGTGGACTCGTCGCGGATCCGCTCGCTCGACGACCTCCCGGCGGCGTTCGAGTGCCCCTCGGCGGTGGCCCCGATCCGCATCCCGGCCCCGACCGGCGCCGAGCCCATCCCCGACTCGCTGATCTGCCCCAGCAGGATCGCCAAGGGCGAGGCAATCTACCTCTGGTTCTTCGCCACGCCGATGGAGAAGCGCGACGCCCTTACCGCAGCGTTGGCACGGGCGAAGTATGTTCACGCGGGGGCGAACTGGGTTGCGGCGGGCAGCGTCAACCCCGACCTGGGCAGTGTGGGCGGCGAGGTCTACCGGTAGGCCGGGTTCAGGCGGCGAGCAGGTGCGCGAAGTGGCGTTCGAGGAGGCTGATGGTGTCGCTGTCCGGTTCGGGTGGCAGTCCGGGGATGATCGGGGGTGCGGTGGAGTGGTAGGTGTGGCCGGTGGGGGTGGTGGTGACGACGGTATGCCGCCCGCCGGCTCTGACGTCGGCCTCGGTCCGGGTGATGGTTCGGGCGGACCAGCCGGGGTTCTGTTTGGTGTGGTTGCAGCGCACGCAGAGGCCTT
>JBBRZC010000083.1:0-15673 GCA_038237075.1 Actinomycetales bacterium | reverse complement strand
CGGCTGAACCGGCCTCCCATTACCAACCACGAACCTGCCCGATCGCCCATCCCCGTGCGGGTTGGAGTGAGCGCGGAGGTCCCGTTCGAGTTCGCGAGTCCCTCGAGTGCCATCTCCGCATCGACGAAGCTCGTAGCGGTGATCGACCGGCAGCCGAAGGCAGGTGCTGCTGCCAGTCCGGGTTGCCAACTGGGAGGTCGCGCTGTAGTTGTCATACGCTCCCATTGGGCAGTGATATCGTTGATGTGATATCGGAGGTGGTCGTATGGAACAGATCCTGATCCGCAACCTTCCCGCGGGGACCAAGGCTGCGCTTCGCGCGCGTGCCAAGCAGCGTCACCGGTCGGTCGAGGCGGAGGCGCGCGACGTGCTCACCAAGGCTCTGGAGGGCGAGCCCGTCACTATCGTTGACCTCCTGGGCACCGACGAAGGTGCCGACATCGAGTTCGAACCCGAGCGCCTGGGGCTGACGGCTCGCTCAGCACAACTGTGAAGTACCTCTTGGACACCAATGTGGTGTCCGCACTTCGGGTCCGAGGGCGCAACCGACCCGTCGAACTGTGGGCAGCCTCGGTTCCAGTCGGTGACCAGTTCGTCTCAGCATTCACCATTGCGGAGATCGAGCGCGGAGTGATTGCCAGGGAGCGATCCGACGCCGGGCAAGGAGCCGTCCTGCGTCGCTGGTTCGAGGAGAACGTCTTGCCGACGTTCGCCGACCGGGTCCTGCCGTTCGACCTGTCGGCGGCCCGGATCCTCGCGGCCTATCGGGTCCCGGAGCACGCACCGTTCGACGACGCCCTCATCGCCGCGGTCGCGGAGTCTGCCGAGATGACCGTCGCGACGCGTAACACCAAGCACTTCGAACCCCTCGGCGTCCCTTGCCTCAATCCGTGGGACGCGACCGCGCCCAGAGACTGAGCCAGCCCCAGAGCCCTGCCTGTCTATGGCGGCCACGAGCGGGGGGACGCGCCCATGGGGTCGCGTGCCTGGCCTTGCGCCAGGAGGCGAGGTGAGCGCTGGCTGGTGCGATCGGGCGTCGTCCGATACCCGAGCGGGCCGCAACCCGTGGCCCGGCCGGGCCCACCCTTGGAGGTGCGTCATGACGAGGGAGGGGCAGCCATCGTCAGAACGGCAGGCGCGGCTGGGGCGGGGCGTGCGTCGGGTCGACGCCCTCGAAGAGGGACGAGACCGACTTGCCCTGGTGGATCCGGGAGATCGCCTCGGCGAAGAGCTCGGCCACCGAGCGGACCTGCAGCTCTGGCCAGCCCTGGGGCGCAGGGACCGTGTCGGTGGTGACGACCTCGCTGATCATCGGGTGGTCCTTCAGCCGCTCGACCGCCCGGCCGGCGAAGAGGCCGTGCGTGCAGGCCACCGACGCCTCGGTGCACCCGACATCCTTGAGCCGGTCCAGCAGCTCGACGATCGAGCCGGCGGTGGCGATCTCGTCGTCGAGGACGATGGCCCGCTTGCCCGCGACGTCTCCGACGATGGAGTCGATGACGACCCGCTCGTCGGTGAGCCGGCGCTTGCTGCCCGCGGCGACCGGAAGCCCGAGCAGGCGGGCGAACTGGGTCGCCGTCTTGGCGTTCCCGAGGTCGGGGGATACGACGATGGTGTCGCGCAGGTCGCGGCCCCTGTAGTGGTCCGCGAGGACCCCGATGGAGGTGAGGTGGTCGACGGGCACCGAGAAGAAGCCGTGCACCTGCGGGGCGTGCAGGGCCATGGTGAGGACCCGGTCGGCGCCCGCGGTGACGAGCAGGTCGGCCACGAGCCGGCCTCCGAGGGAGATCCGGGAGGCGTCCTTCTTGTCGGACCGCGCATAGGCGTAGTGCGGCATCACCACGGTGATCTGGGCCGCCGACGCACCGCGGGCCGCGTCGATCATGAGGAGCAGCTCCATGAGGTGCTCCTGGGTAGGCGGCACCAGGGGCTGGATCACGTAGACGTCCTGCTGACGGCAGTTCTCCATGAGCTGTGCCTGGAGGCAGTCGTTGCTGAAGCGCTTGATGTCCACGCGGGCGCGGCGCACGCCGAGGTGCTCGCAGATGTGGTCGGCGAGGGCCGGGTGGGCTGTTCCGGAGAAGACGACGACGTCGTTCACGGGGAGCCTTCCGGGTGACGGCAGCGGATCCGAGCCAACACTAACGGCAGGGGCTCTCCACCGGAACCGGAGGGGAACGTCGGGGCGCGGACCGGTGCGTGGCCGGTGGTAAGGCCGGGAGACGTGGGTCACCGCAGATGCTCGCGCAGCTCGGTCACGAGCTCGAGCCGGGCCTGCGGGCCGCACACCGTGGCGCCGGGGAAGCTCATGAAGCCGTGCGGGGCCCCGAGGTAGTTCGTGACCCGGGTGGCGACCCCCGCCTCGGTGAGCCGCGCGGCATACGCGAGCCCCTCGTCGCGCAGCGGGTCGAGGTCGCCCGTCTGGACCAGCGCCGGCGGCAGGCCCGCGACGTCGTCGGCCCACAGCGGCGAGACGAGCGGGTCGGCGGCGGGGAGCCCACCGGGGCCGAGGTAGGTCGCGACGTAGGCCTCGATGGAGGCCGTGGACAGGATGGGACCACCGGAGCGCTCGCTCACCGAGGGGAAGCTCATCGTCGCGTCGGTGGCGGGGTAGATCAATGCCTGGAGTGCGATCCGCGGGCCGCCCCCGTCGCGCACGAGCCGGCAGGCGACGGCGGCGAGGTTGCCGCCGGCACTGTCGCCGCAGACGGCCAGCCGCTCGGGGTCGCCGCCGAGGCCGGCGGCGGCCGTGGCGGCCCAGCGCAGGGCGTCGACGCTGTCGAGCACGGCCTGCGGCGCAAGGTGCTCCGGCGCCATCCGGTAGTCGATGCTGAGAACGAGGGCGGGCAGGGCGTCGGCGAGATGGCCGCAGAGGGGGTCGTAGCCCCGCGTCGACCCGAGGACCCAGCCGCCGCCGTGGAGGTAGACGACGACGGGGTACTGTCCGCGTCCGTCCGGCCGGCTGGGGCGGTAGACCCGTACTGGTATGCCGTGCCCGTCCCGCGCGTCGAAGCGCGCCTCGCCGATCCGCACGCCTCGCGGAACCGCCCCGGTGACCCACGTGAACGGCGGGCGCGTGGGGGCGACCGTGGCGCGCCGCCGCCGGATCTGCACGACGTCGAGGTCCGCGATGTCCTCGCGGCCGAGCCGGTCGTAGACGGCGGTGAAGAGCCGGGTGCGCATCGGGAGACGGGACGACATGCCCACAGTGTGCTGTGGGGGTGTCGGGGCCCCGACATAGGGTGACGCGCATGACAGTCCACCGGGTCATGGGCATCGAGACCGAGTACGGCATCTCGGTGCCCGGCGACCCGGCCGCGAACCCGATGCTCCTGTCGGGGCACGTCGTCAACGCCTACGCCAGCGCCCACGGCGTCCGGTCGGGCCGCGCGTCGTGGGACTACGCCGACGAGGCACCGCTGCGCGACGCGCGGGGCTTCGAGATCAACCGCGCCAGCGCCGACCCTAGCCAGCTCACCGACATCGAGGACCCCACCCTGGCCAACGTCGTCCTCACCAACGGCGCCCGGCTCTACGTCGACCACGCCCACCCGGAGTACAGCTCGCCGGAGGTGACCACCCCGCGCGGCGCGGTGACGTGGGACCGCGCCGGCGAGCTCGTCATGCTCGAAGCGGTGCGCCGGCTCAGCCCCGGCGCCCTCGGGCCGGGTCAGCCCGGGGTGAACCTCTACAAGAACAACACCGACGGCAAGGGCGCCTCATACGGCACCCACGAGAACTACCTCATGCGGCGCGAGACCCCGTTCGCCGACATCGTGCGCCACCTCGTGCCGTTCTTCGTCGCCCGGCAGGTCATCTGCGGGTCGGGGCGGGTCGGCATCGGCCAGGACTCCCGCTCGGCCGGGTTCCAGCTGAGCCAGCGGGCCGACTTCTTCGAGGTCGAGGTCGGTCTCGAGACGACCCTCAAGCGGCCGATCATCAACACGCGCGATGAGCCGCACGCCGTGGCCGACCTCTACCGCCGCCTTCACGTCATCATCGGCGACGCGAACCTGTGCGACGTCGCCAACCTCCTCAAGCTCGGCACGACGTCGCTCGTCCTCGCGATGATCGAGGACCGGGCCATGCCGGCCGACCTCACCCTCGACAAGCCCGTCGCCACCCTCCACGCGGTCTCCCACGACCCGTCCCTGCGCACGCGGGTCTCGCTGCACGACGGCCGGCGTCTCACCGCGCTGGAGGTGCTCTGGGCCTACCACGACGCCGCCGCGGCATACCTCGACGCCCGTGGTCTCGGAGGGGACGACGACCCGCAGACGGCGGAGGTGATGTGCCTGTGGGCCGACGTCCTGACCCGGCTCGGGCAGGACCCGATGACGTGCGCCCGCGACCTCGACTGGGTGGCCAAGCAGCAGCTCCTCGAGGGTTATCGCGACCGCGACGGACTCGAGTGGAGCGACCCGCGGCTCAAGGCCATCGACATCCAGTGGAGCGACGTGCGCCCCGAGAAGGGGCTCTTCCACCGGCTCACCGCGCGCGGCCGGATCACCAGCCTGGTCGGCGAGGACGCGGCCCGGGCCGCGATGACCCAGCCGCCGGAGGACACCCGCGCCTGGTTCCGGGGCACCTGCCTCGACAAGTATGCCGGGCAGGTCGCCGCCGCCTCGTGGGACTCCCTGATCTTCGACGTGCCCGGCCGGTCGGCGCTGCAGCGGGTGCCCATGCTGGAGCCCCTACGCGGCACCAGGGCGCACGTCGGCGCCATCGTCGACCGCAGCCCCGACGTCGCCACACTCCTGCGTGAGCTCGACGCGGCAGCGGACTAGGGTCGAGACCTACGGCAGGTTCCCCCGCGGGAGCGGGCGGCCCGGATGGAGGACACATGGCAAGCCAGGAGCAGAGCCGTCCGCAGCGGCGGGAGGGCGAGCCCGACGACGCGCCCGACCCGACGCCGGTCGCGCCGGAGGCGAGTGCCCGCAAGGAGGCCCTCGACGAGGACATCGACAACGTCCTCGACGAGATCGACGGGGTCCTCGAGTCCAACGCCGAGGAGTTCGTGCGCGGGTTCGTGCAGAAGGGCGGCCAGTGAGCCGTGACCTGAGCAGTGACATGAGCCGGGGACGGCTGCCGGGCGCGAACACCCTGCCCGGCTCGTCGTCCTTCACCGACTTCGTCGCCTCGGTGGCCCCCCAGCTCCTGCCCGGCGGGCGGACGCTGCCGGTCGGGGCCAGCATCGACGCGCCGCACGGCACGACGATCGTCGCGGTCGAGTACGCCGCCGGCGTCCTCATGGCCGGGGACCGCCGCGCGACGATGGGCAACCTCATCGCCAACCGCGACATGGAGAAGGTCTTCGCGGCCGACGAGTATGCCGTGGTGGGCATCGCCGGCACGGCCGGCCTGGCCATCGAGCTGGTCCGGCTCTACCAGGTCGAGCTTGAGCACTACGAGAAGATCGAGGGCGTCCTCATGTCCGTCGAGGGCAAGGCGAACCGCCTCGCCAGCATGATCCGCGGCAACCTCGCTCACGCGATGCAGGGGCTGGCCGTGGTGCCGCTCTTCGCCGGGTTCGACCTCGCCGACCGGGGCGGTCGGATCTACTCCTACGACGTCACTGGCGGCTGCTACCGCGAGCACGACCATCACAGCATCGGGTCGGGGTCGCTCTTCGCCCGGGGGTCGCTCAAGAAGCTGTGGCACCCCGACCTCGAGGAGGCCGACGCCGTGCGGATCGCCGTCGAGGCGCTCTACGACGCGGCCGACGACGACTCCGCCACCGGAGGGCCCGACCTCGGCCGCCGGATCTGGCCGACCCTGGCCGTCGTCGACGTCGAGGGCGTGCGCTTCCTCGACGACGAGACCCTCGCCGGCGTCGTGGAGACGGTCGTCGGGGCCCGCCGCGGCAACCCGGGAGGTGCGCGATGAGCATGCCGTTCTACGTCTCGCCCGAGCAGCTCATGAAGGACAAGGCCGACTACGCGCGCAAGGGCATCGCCCGCGGGCGGTCCGTCGTCGTCCTCGCCTACGACCGGGGCATCGCCTTCGTCGCGGAGAACCCGCAGAGCCTGCGCAAGATCTCCGAGATCTACGACCGCATCGCCTTCGCCGCGGTCGGGATGTACTACGAGTTCGAGAACCTCCGGGTGGCCGGCATCCGCTACGCCGACCTGCGCGGCTACTCCTACGACCGCAGCGACGTCACCGCCCGCGGTCTCGCCAACGCCTACGCGCAGACCCTCGGCACGGTGTTCACCCAGGAGCCGAAGCCCTACGAGATCGAGATCGTCGTCGCCGAGGTGGGCGCTGACCCCGAGCACGACCAGATCTACCGGCTCACCTACGACGGCTCGGTTGCCGACCAGCACGGCTATGTCGTCATGGGCGGCGCGATCGCCCAGGCCGAGGAGACGTTGAAGGAGCGGTGGCGTCCCGGGCTGAGCCTCGGCGCCGCGCTGCGGATCGCCGTCGACACCCTGGCCCAGGACCCCAGCGGCAGCGGCGAGCCGCGAGCCCTCGCCGGCGACCAGCTCGAGGTCGCCGTCCTCGACCGGCAGCGGCCCCGGCGCACCTTCCGACGGATCGCCGGCCAGCTGCTCGACGACCTCCTCAGCCGTGACAGCCTCATCTCCGACGCGCCCGAGACCGACGACGACCGGCCCGGGCACCACGACGTGCTCACCGGCGAGCACCACGAGGAGAGCGACGCCGCGAGCGACGAGCACACGGACAACGATGACGCACCACCGGCATCGGACGGCTCACAGACGCCGCAGACCCCGGGGACGGAGCAGCCCCCGAACGCCGAGGGCCGCGAGCCGGACCCGTCCTGACCACCGCCGTAGCCTCTGAACCGCAAGGAAGCAGCCCCACATGAGCCTCTATGACCACGCCGTGTCGCGCCTCGGCGGCGGCCCGGCCGACCTGCACGACTTCTCGAGCCAAGCCGTGCTGATCGTCAACGTCGCCTCCAAGTGCGGGCTGACGCCGCAGTACGCCGGTCTCGAGCAGCTCCACGAGCGCTTCGCCGACCACGGGTTCGCGGTCCTCGGCTTCCCGTGCAACCAGTTCGGTGGGCAGGAGCCGGGCACCGCCGCGGAGATCGCGACGTTCTGCAGCGCCACCTACGGTGTGACGTTCCCGATGTTCGACAAGGTCGAGGTCAACGGCGAGCACCGGCACCCGCTCTACGCCGAGCTCACCGAGGTACCCGACGCCGCCGGCAGGGCGGGCGACATCCAGTGGAACTTCGAGAAGTTCCTCGTCGCGCCCGGGGGCACCTCGGTGACCCGGTTCCGCCCGCAGACCCTGCCCGACTCCGACGAGGTCGTCGCCGCGATCGAGCGGGTCCTCCCGACTCCGGACTGACGTCAGGCCAGCCCGGCGATGACGGCCAGCTCGTCGGCGCGGTCCAGCCCGGCCCGCCGCCCGGTTCGGTCCAGCCCGAGCTCCCGCTCCCAGTCGAGCGCGTCACGGGTCGTCGCGGCAAGGTCGCGGGTAACGAACCCGGCGGCCTCGGCCGACGCCGTGTCGCGCGAGGAGAAGCCCAGCCACGCCGGGTCGCGCAGCCACAGAGCGAGTGAGTGCGGCCCCATGAACTCCTCGACCGCGGCCGCGCCCAGCTGCTCGTCGCCGGCCACCACCGTCGCTCCGGTGAACCCGGCGACCTCGCGAGCCGTGTCGACGACGTCGCGCAGCGTCCGGCGCGGCCCGTAGGCGTCCACGATGCCGGTCGTGCCGTCCAGTCCCGCCCGCACCAGCCACCCGGCGAGGTCGAGCACGTCGGCGAGCTGCGCCGGCTGGGCGATGCTCTCGGGCACGAGCACCGGGCCTCCGTCCTGGGCCGCGAGCGCGAACCGCGAGACCCAGTAGCCGAACCGGTCGCTGCGGTCGCCCGCTCCCGCGATGAGGCCGCTGCGGGCGAGCAGGACGTCCTCGCCCCGGTATGCCGTGCACGCCGCCTCGCAGGCGACCTTCGCCTCGCCGTAGGACTCCAGGCCCCCGACGTCGCCGTCGAACGCGGGAAGCAGCGGGGTCGAGCGGTCACCTCCCGGTTGGGAGTGGTCGGCGTAGACCGACCCGGAGGAGACGAAGGCCCAGTGCGCGGCGCGCTCGGAGAGCGCCGCCAGCGCCGAACGGGCCTGCCCCGGCTGACGGGTCACGTCGACCACGAGGTCCCAGCGCTGGGAGGCGGGCAGCACGGCATACGCGTCAGGGGCGGTGCGGTCGGCGCGGACCAGGCGGGAGCCGACCGGCGTGTCGCCGCTCTCGCCGCGGGCGAGGCAGGTGACCTCGTGGCCGGCTCGCAGCCCGGCGTGGGCGACGTGCCCGCCGAGCCACGACGTGCCGCCGAGGATGAGGATGGCCATGGCGCCGACCCTGCCACCGCGCCGGGCGGGTGTCACGGGAGTTCGCCGAGGGCGAAGCGGGGGCGGCAGCCTATGGTGGGGCGATGGACCGGCGGATCTTCGGGATCGAGAACGAGTACGGCGTCACGTGCACGTTCGACGGCCAGCGCCGCCTCACGCCCGACGAGGTGGCGCGCTACCTCTTCCGCAAGGTCGTCTCGTGGGGCCGGTCGAGCAACGTCTTCCTCGGAAACGGGTCCCGGCTCTATCTCGACGTGGGCTCGCACCCCGAGTACGCGACGCCCGAGTGTGACGACCTGCGAGAGATCGTCATCCATGACAAGGCGGGCGAGCGGATCGTCGAGGGACTCGTCGAGGACGCGCAGATGCGGCTGCGAGAGGAGGGCATCGCCGGTGAGATCTACGTCTTCAAGAACAACACCGACTCGGCCGGCAACTCCTACGGCTGTCACGAGAACTACTGCGTCGGGCGCGCGGGGGAGTTCCAGAAGATCTCCGACGTGCTCATCCCCTTCCTCGTCAGCCGCCAGATCACCTGCGGGGCCGGCAAGGTCGTCACCTCCAGCGCTGGCGCGAAGTACTGCGTCAGCCAGCGCGCGGACCACATCTGGGAGGGCGTCTCCTCGGCGACGACGCGCAGCCGCCCCATCATCAACACCCGCGACGAGCCGCACGCCGACGCGGAGAAGTACCGCCGCCTGCACGTCATCGTCGGCGACTCCAACATGTCGGAGACGACGACATTGCTCAAGGTGGGCTCGGCCGACCTCGTCCTGCGGATGATCGAGGCCGGCGTCGTGATGCGCGACATGGCGCTCGAGAACCCGATCCGCGCCATCCGCGAGATCAGCCACGACATGACCGGCCGCAAGACCGTGCGGCTGGCCAACGGCCGCGAGCTCTCCGCCCTGCAGATCCAGCGCGAGTACTACGAGCGCGCCATGGCGTTCGTCGAACGCGAAGGGCTGACGGCACCGGTCCAGAAGCAGGTCCTCGACCTGTGGGGCCGGGTGCTGCACGCGGTCGACACCGGCGACCTCGGCCTCGTCGAGACCGAGATCGACTGGGTCATGAAGTACCGCCTCATCAGCCGCTACATGGAGAAGAACGACCTTGCCCTCGGCCACCCCCGGATCCTCCAGATCGACCTCGCCTACCACGACATCAACCGGCGCCGCGGGCTGTTCTACCTGCTCCAGAAGCGCGGCCTGGCCGCGCGGGTCTGCGCCGACATCGAGGTGTTCCAGGCCAAGGTGCGCCCCCCGCAGACGACGAGGGCACGGCTGCGCGGTGACTTCATCCGCGCCGCCCAGGAGCACCGGCGCGACTTCACGGTCGACTGGGTGCACCTCAAGCTCAACGACCAGGCCCAGCGCACGGTCCTGTGCAAGGACCCCTTCGCCGCCGAGGACCCACGGGTGGCCCGCCTCATCGACAGCATGTGAGACCGCGGCTCCCCGGGAGACCGCAGCTCCCCGGGAGACGGCAGAGCCCGCCAGACCCGAGCCGGTGAGACGGCACAGCAGGTGCCGTTACAGTGTCGACCCCCGATCCCGACCGAAGGTTGCTCCACGTGCGCGCTCTCCCCAAGGCTGTGGCCATCGCCGCCGCCCTGACCCTCCCCCTGCTCACCGCCTGCAGCTCGTCCTCGGGAACCTCGCCGTCGAGCACGTCGACCGGCGGCTCGGCGGCCAGCCCGACCCCGGGTGCCGCGCACAAGCCCCTCAACAAGCCCGCTGACCTGAAGGTCCTCGACGCGATCACCGTCACCGGCGACGACCCGGCGGTGACGCCAACCGTGAAGATCGCGACGCTACCCGTGCAGGTCAGCGCGACAGCGGTGCGGGTCCTCAAGGAAGGCTCCGGGGCCGAGAGCAGCGACGGGAGCCGGGTGACCGTGCGCCAGGCGCTCTTCCTCGGCAAGGACGGCAAGAAGCTCGACAGCAACTTCGACACCAAGGACTCCGCATCCTTCGTGCTCGGCGGCAACCAGACGATCCCCGGGCTCATCACCGCACTCACCGGCGTCAAGGCCGGCTCGCGGATCCTCTTCGCGATCCCGCCCGTCGACGCGTTCGGGACCGCCGGGCGCACCGCGGCCGGCATCGGCGCCACCGACGACCTCCTCGTCGTGGCGGACGTCCTCTCGGTGGGGAAGCCGCTCGGAGCCGCCGACGGCACCGCCGTCGCCCCGGTCGCGGGGCTGCCGACGGTGACCTTCGACGCCAAGACCGGCCCGACCATCACCGTCCCGAAGACGACGCCGCCGCCGGCCGCCCTGGTCAGCCAACTGCTCGTCGACGGCAAGGGTGCGCCGGTCAAGAACGGCCAGACCATCACCGTCCACTACACCGGCGTGGTCTGGGCCGACGGCTCGAAGTTCGACTCCTCGTGGGACAAGAAGCAGCCGTTCAGCTTCCCGCTCGGCACGAGTCAGGTCATCCCGGGCTGGGACAAGGGCCTCGTCGGCAAGAAGGTCGGCTCCCGGGTGCTCCTCGTCGTCCCCCCGGCCGACGGGTACGGGGCGCAGGCCAAGGGCTCGATCCCGCCGAACTCCACGCTGGTCTTCGTCGTCGATATCCTCGACGCCGGCTGACCGGCTCACCCGGTCGTCGCCCGACGCGACGACCAGCACCTCAAGGCCCTGGACCGGCCCCCGTGATCCCTCGAAAGGACTCATGACATGGCACTCGACCCCACCCGCGCCAAGCCCGACCTCGACTTCCCCGGCGACGAGGCGCCCACCGACCTCGTCGTCGAGGACCTCATCGAAGGCGCCGGCGACGCTGCCGCCGCCGGCCACACCGTCAGCGCCCACTACGCCGGCTGGGCGTTCTCGACGGGAGAGGAGTTCGACTCGTCGTGGAACCGCGGCGCCCCGCTCGACTTCCCGCTCGGGCAGGGCCGGGTCATCCAGGGCTGGGACCAGGGCATCGAGGGGATGCGGGTGGGCGGGCGACGCAAGCTCACCATCCCACCGCACCTCGGCTACGGAGACCGCGGCGCGGGGGCCGTCATCAAGCCCGGCGAGACGCTGATCTTCATCGTCGACCTCGTGGACGTGCGCTGACCTGAGAGGGGTCTCACCCGACGGATCGGGGAGGGTTGTCCCCGATCCGAGACGTGGCCGGGTTTCCCCGATCAGCAGCCACGCCGCCCCGGGGGACGGCCCGCGACGGCGGGCCGGCCGCCTTCAGAGGAGCGACGCGGCATACCGTCCGGCCGCCGCTGCCGCGAGGAAGCTCGCCGGGTCGTCTGCGTAGCCGCGCCCCATCGTGCGGAGCGGCACCGGAGACGCGGCGAGCGCCTCGGAGAGTCCGTCGCACCCGACGTCGTGGCGCCGCAGCCGGCCGCCGCTGGCCTCCACCAGTACGGCAGCCTGCGCGCGCACCTGCTCGCCGAGGGCGCCGGGCAGGAGGGGGACCGGCAGGTCAGCCGGGGCGAGGGCGACCCTCCCGTATGCCGTGAGGCTGTGGTGCGAGATGCCGCGGTGGCGCGGGCGGGGGTCGGCCCCCGAGACGCGCAGCGACGCGACAGGTCGCCCCCCGAGGGTGGCCACCGCGTTGACGGCCTCACCGGCGACGACCCCCGAGAAGCCCCACCGGGTGCCGGTGCCGAGGTTGCCGGGGCCCTGCGCGACGACGGCGACGTCGGCGCCGACGACGTGACGGGCCGCGAGCAGGCCGGAGTGCACGGTCACCGCCTCGAGGTCGCCGCCGAAGGCCTGCCCGATGCTGATCGATGTCTCGAGCCAGCCGCTGGCGCGCAGGCCGGCGACGGTCCGCGAGAAGGCGAGCGGGAGCGCGCCTCCATCGGTCATGAGGTAGGCGACCCTGGCGCCGGGCGCCCGGTCGCGCAAGCCGGCGAGGATCGCGGGGAGCGCGGAGTGCAGGTCGGCGACGATGACCGGCAGCCCGTCGACGGCGTCGGCGTCGGCGAGGAGGCCGTGGTGGGGGCTCTCCTGCTCGTCCACGCCGAGGACCATGGTCTGCAGCGGGGTGTAGCGGGCCTTGACGACGTGTCCAGGCTTGTCGGCGGAGCCGTCGCGGAGCCGGGCCGGCATCGCGACGACCAGGGCAAGCCCTCCGGTGCCGAGCCCGCGCTCGAGAGCGGTGACGTTGACGAGGACGACGTCGCCGGGGTCGGGCGCGCCGACGAGGTCGGTGTAGGCCAGCGCCCGGACGACGTCTCCGGCTTGCTGGACCGACTCAGCCTGATCGTGGCCGGGCAACGCGGCCGGGCCGCCGTCGAGCGCGACGCGGCACTCCCGGGCCCCCGGCCACACCGCGAGGGTCTCGAGCACCGTGCCACGCCGGATCCGGACCACTCCGGCAGCCTACGGTCGGCCCGGGCGCGCTTCGTCGGGGGTGGCGCCCTGGGGCAGCGGCCCGATCGTGCCGACGACGCCGGGCGAGGAGGCGGGTCGGGTAGCGTCCTCGGCATGAGCGCCCCACCCAGTGCCGCGGCGAAGACCGAGCGACTGCTCAACCTCGTCATGGCGCTGCTGTCGACGCGGATGCCGTTGTCCAAGGCCCGCATCCGTGGCGCTGTCCCGCAGTACCAGGCCACGGCATCGGACGAGGCGTTCGACCGGATGTTCGAGCGCGACAAGGACGAGCTGCGCGAGCTGGGCATCCCGCTGGCGACGGCGCTCATCGACCCGCTCTTCGACGACGAGCTGGGCTACCGGATCGACAAGCGTGAGTACGCTCTGCCCGAGATCTCCTTCGAGCCCGACGAGGTCGCGGCGCTGGCGCTGGCGGGCCGGGCCTGGACGCGCGCCAGCCTGGCCGGGCCGGCCGCCACGGCGCTGCGCAAGCTCCGGTCGGCGGGGGTCGAGATCGACGACTCGTCCCTCGTCGGTATCGAGCCGGTGGTTCGCACGACGGAGGAGGCCTTCGAGCCGATCCGCAGGGCGGTGGTGGATCGGCAGGTCGTCACCTTCGGCTACAGCAAGCCCGAGGGCGAGGCGTCGCGACGCACCCTGCAGCCGTGGGGCCTGACCCAGTGGCACGGCCGGTGGTACGTCACCGGGCACGACGTCGACCGGGGGAGCGAGAGGGTCTTCCGGCTCAGCCGGATCGACCCGGGCGTCGCCACGGTGGGCCGGCCGGGCGCCTTCGAGATCCCCGCCGGGCACGAGCCGCGAGTCCTGGTCGAGCGGACCCAGTTCTCCGGGTCACCGCAGCGCACCGCGTCCCTGCGGGTCGCGGCCGGCGCTGGCAACACGCTGCGCCGCCGGGCCACGCTGACGACCGAGGACGGGCCGGCCTGGTCACTCGTTGACGTCGAGTTCCAAGATGCCGACCGGCTCGCCGACGAGATCGCCGGCTTCGGGCCCGAGGTCGTCGCGCTCGGGCCACCCGACGTGCGCCACGCCGTGGTGCGCCGGCTGCACGGGGCGGCGCGCCGATGAGCCCGGCCTCCGAGTCGGCAACGACCCGCCTGTCCCGCCTGCTGACGATGGTGCCGTGGCTGCTCGCCCACCAGGGCGTCGACATCGACGTCGCGGCGGCCGAGTTCGCCGTCACGCGGGAGCAGCTGGTCTCCGACCTCGAGCTGCTGTTCCTCTGCGGCACGCCCGGAGGGATGCCGGACGACCTCATCGAGGCGGACTGGGAGGAGGGGCGCGTCTACGTCGGCAACGCCGAGCACATCGCCCGGCCGCTGCGCCTCACCGTGGACGAGGCCCTGACCCTCATGGTGGGGCTGCGGGCGCTGGCCTCGACCCCCGGCATCGCCGAGCACGAGCCCGTCGCGCGCGCCCTCACCAAGCTCGAGGAGGCCACGGGGGCCGTCGGCGCGGCCAGCGCAAAGGTCCAGGTCTCCATCGACGACGGAGCCCAGGCGTCGGTGCTCACGGCGGCCCGTCGCGCGGTGCGCGACCACCGGCGGGTCCACCTCGCCTACCTCGTCCCCGCCCGAGACGAGGTGAGCGAGCGCGACGTCGACCCCATGCGCGTGGTCAGCCTCGACGCCCATTGGTACCTCGAGGGCTGGTGCCACCGCGCCGAGGACGTGCGCCTCTTCCGGGTCGACCGCGTCCAGACCCTCGAGGTCCTCGACATCGACGGGACCCCGCCGCCACAGGCGCAGCCACGCGACCTCGGCGGCGCCGCCTTCACCTCCCGCCCGGACGACCTCGAGGTCGTCGTCGAGACGGACCGCTCCGGCGGGTGGATCGTCGACTACTACCCCACGCAGACCGTGGAAGAGCTCGGCGAGGGTCGGCGTCGGGTCACCCTGCGGGTGTCGGACCCCTCGTGGGTGCGCCGGCTGGCCTGGCGGATGGGCGGCCACCTGCGGGTCCTGCGCCCCGCAGACTTGGCCGAGAGCGTCACCGCAGGAGCGCTGGCCGCCCTCGCCGCTTACGGCCCGGACGTGGCCGACCCAGCCAGCCCGACTGCGACGGGCTAGGGCTCCGCCGATGCGCCTCCTCGTCTGGGCCCTTGTCTGGGTCGTGCTGGTGCTCGGCGCCGCGGCATACCTCTGGGTTGCGGTCCGCGCCGTCTTCCGCTCGAGCCGGCGGCTCGGGGCCGAGCTGGCCGCGGCCGAGGAACAGCTCGCCGGGGTACGGGCCCAGCTGGACGACCTCGACGCCGCCTCCGACGAGCTGGCCACCCTCGCCGTGTTCGCCGACCGGCGGGCTCTGCGGGCGGAACGCAACGAGGTGCGTCGCACGTTGGGCGAGCAACGGCGGGCAAGGCGCGAACTCGCCCGCCCCGGGTGGGCGCGCCGCGTAGACTCATGAGTGCCATCAACCTGCGGAAGGCTCGGTAAGACCATGTTGAGAGACCTCGCCCAGCCCAGCCACCTGCTGATCCTGGCCGGCATCATCGTCGTCCTGTTCGGCTGGAAGAAGCTGCCCGACGCCGCGCGCAGCATCGGCCGCTCGATGCGGATCTTCAAGTCGGAGATCTCCGAGATGAAGAACGACGGCAAGGAGGGCCGGCCAAGCCCCGCCGCGACCGACACCGTCGACGGCACGGTCCCGCAGCCGCAGCCCGCCCCGCAGCAGCCCGCCCCGCAGCAGCCGGCACCACAGCAGCCGGCACCACAGCAGGGGTATGCCGCTCCCCAGCAGCAGCCGCAGTACGCCCCGGCGCCCGCGCCGCAGTACGCGCCCGCCCCCGCGCCGCAGTACGCGCCGGCCCCCCAGCAGGGCCCGGCCCCCACCACGCAGCAGCCGCAGTACGCGCCCGCCCCCGCGCCGCAGCACGCGCCCGCGGATGCCACGAACGGCACGCCCGACCCGTCCCGGCACGACAACCCGGCGCGCTGAGCGCCGCGCACACGGCATACCCCCACGTGAACCGGCGCTGAGGCATGGCCAAGGGCAGGCTCCG
>JBBRZC010000082.1:0-15701 GCA_038237075.1 Actinomycetales bacterium | reverse complement strand
GGGCACCCCCGGGCAGGCGCCGCCCGCTGAGCAGCCCGGCCAGCAGAACCCGTATGGGCAGCAGAACCCGTATGGGCAGCAGAACCCGTATGGGCAGCAGAACCCGTACGGGCAGCAGAACCCGTACGGGCAGCAGAACCCGTACGGGCAGCAGAACCCGTACGGGCAGCAGAACCCGTACGGGGGCTACCCCCCTGCCGCGGGCTTCGGGCGGTCCCTCGGCGGCCCGACCACCCCCGACGGGGAGCCGTTGTCGGGCTGGGGCCTGCGGCTGTGGGCCCGGGTCATCGACGGCGTCATCACCGGCGTCATCTCCGGCATCCTCGGGGCGAAGTACGTGTCGGGCTACGTCGACTGGCTCCGCGGCTACTTCCAGCAGGTCTTCCAGGACGCGGAGCGGGGGGTGCAGACCCCGATGGACATCACGACGATGCAGTCGCAGATCACCCAGTTCATCATCCCGCTCGTGCTCATCACCATCGCGGTCGGGCTCGTCTATGAGACGCTCTTCCTCGTCCGCTCGGGCGCGACCCCGGGCAAGATGGCTGCCGGCATCCGGGTGCGCCGGCGCGGCGACCCGGGCGGGCTCACCGTGCTCGACGCCCTCAAGCGGCAGTCCATCACCGTGGGCTGCAACATCCTCAGCTTCGTGCCGCTCCTCAGCCTCATCACGTGGCCGCTGCCCCTCCTCGACGGGCTGTGGCCGCTCTGGGACAGCAAGCGGCAGGCTCTCCACGACAAGGTCGCGGGCACCAACGTCGTCCTGCGCCGCTCGCGCTGAGGTCCGGCGGACGTCGGGCTCAGGCCGTCGCGGGGCGGACCGTGCCGCTCGCCTCGCCGAAGCCGATGCGGGTCCCGTCGGCTCCGGGCGCCCACGCGGTGAGGGTGACCGTGTCGCCGTCCTCGAGGAAGCCCCGTGTCGACCCGTCGTCGAGCGTCAGCGGGTCGGTGCCGTTCCAGGTCAGCTCGAGCAGGCTGCCCCGACTCTCACGGGTCGGTCCGCTGACCGTCCCGGACGCGAAGACGTCGCCGTCGCGCAGCGACGCCCCGTTCACGGTGAGGTGGGCGAGCATCTGCGCCGGCGACCAGTACATGTCGGCGTGGCTCGGCGTCGCGACCAGCGTCCCGTTGAGCCGCACCTCGTAGCGCACGTCGAGCCCGAACACCTCGCCGGGACCGCCTAGCAGGTAGGGGAGCGGCTCCGGGTCCTGGCCGGGCAGCGGCACCCGGGCCGCATCGAGAGCAGCCAGCGGCGTCACCCACGCCGAGACCGTCGTCGCGAACGACTTGCCGAGGAAGGGCCCGAGCGGCACGTACTCCCACGCCTGGATGTCCCGCGCCGACCAGTCGTTGAGGAGCACGACACCGAAGAGGTGATCAGTCGCCTCGCCCACGCGCACCCGCGAGCCGAGAGCCGTCGCACCCCCGACGACATAGCCGAGCTCCGCCTCGATGTCGAGCCGGGTGCTCGGCCCGAACGCCGGCACGCCGTTGTCCGGCCCCCTGCGCTGGCCGGTGGGGCGCACGACGTCGGTGCCGCTGACGACGACGGTGCCCGCCCGTCCGTGATAGCCGATGGGCAGGTGCCTCCAGCTCGCCGGCAGGGCGGGGTTGTCGGGGCGGAAGAGCCTGCCGACGTTGAGGGCGTGGTGCTCGCTGGCATAGAAGTCGACGTAGTCGGCGACCTCCACGGGCAGGTGCATCACGACGTCGCCCAGCGGCACGAGATGCGGCTCGACGGCGTCGCGGTAGGACTCGTCGGTGAGCACCTGGGTCAGCCAGGCACGGGCGGCAGACCAGGCGTGCGGCCCGAGCGAGACGAAGTGGTTGAGGCTCGGCTGCTCCCAGCAGATCCCCGACTCCATCCCCGCGGTCTCCGCCGCGCGCGCCGCATCGAGCACGTGGTCGCCGATGCGCACCCCGACGCGGCGCCGCTGCGGGTCGCCGGTCGAGAACACGCCGTAGGGCAGCGTCGCGATCCCGAAGGGGTGGTCCTGTGGCATGTCGAGCCAGGTTGACATGCGTGGCAGGCTACTTCAGAGGCGACAGGAGTCGAGGTCATGGCGCACTACCAGCTCATGGGCAACGTGCCCCACAAGCGGCATACGCAGCACCGGCGCCGCGGGGGAGGGCTCTACTTCGAGGAGCTCATGGGCGAGGAGGGGTTCAGCAGCGACTCGTCCCTGGTCTACCACCGCAACATCCCGTCGATGATCAGCGCGGCCCGGGAGTGGGCGATCGGTGACCTCTCGACGACGCCGAACCACCCGCTGACGCCGCGCCACCTGCGGCTGCACGACCTCTTCGACGCCCGGTCGGCCCGCGCGGCCGACCCGGTCACCGGGCGGCGGCTCGTGCTCGGCAACGGCGACGTGCGCATCTCGTATGCCGTGTCGGCGCAGCCGAGTCCGTGGTACCGCAACGGGATCGGCGACGAGTGCGTCTACGTCGAACGCGGCCGAGCCCGGGTCGAGACGGTGTTCGGGGCGTTCGACGTGGCCGCCGGGGACTACGTCGTCATCCCGCGCGCGACGACCCACCGCTGGCTGCCGAGGCGCTCGCCGAGGGATCCGCTGCGCACCTATGCCATCGAGGCCAGCTCGCACATCACGCCGCCGCGGCGCTACCTGTCGAAGTTCGGGCAGCTGCTCGAGCACGCGCCCTACTGCGAGCGCGACCTGCGGGTGCCCGACGGGCCGCTGCTCGCGGAAGACGTCGGCGAGCGGGCCGGGGACGAGACCGAGGTGTTCATCAAGCACCGCGGCAGCGGCCCCGGGTCGAGCCAGGGCGTCGTCGGGACCGTGCACACGCTGCCGTTCCACCCCCTCGACGTCGTTGGCTGGGACGGCTGCCTCTACCCCTACGTGTTCAACGTGCGCGACTTCGAACCGATCACGGGGCGGGTTCACCAGCCCCCGCCGGTGCACCAGGTCTTCGAGGGGGGGAGCTTCGTCATCTGCAACTTCGTGCCGCGCAAGGTCGACTACCACCCGCTGTCGATCCCGGTGCCCTACTACCACTCCAACGTCGACAGCGACGAGATCATGTTCTACGTGGACGGCGACTACGAGGCGCGCAAGGGCTCCGGCATCGGCAAGGGGTCGGTGTCGGTGCACCCCGGTGGGCACGCGCACGGCCCGCAGCCGGGGGCGGCGGAGGGCTCGATCGGGGTCGACTACTTCGACGAGCTGGCAGTCATGGTCGACACGTTCCGACCCCTTGAGCTCGGCGAGGGTGGTCGGGCCGTGGACGACGGGGTCTACGCACTGTCGTGGAACCGGGGTGCCGGCGCCGGCGAGGTCGACGGCGCCGGCTGAGCCCCACGAGACAAGCCGGGGGGGAAGTCAGGGAGTGGCCCCGGGCTCGCGCACCACCGGCTCGCCGACGAGCTCGGCTCCCAGCGTGGCGAGCTCGTCGAGCGCCCGGTCGGTGGTCGCCCGGGCCACGCCGGCCGTCAGCGACAGCAGCACGCGGGTGGCGAACCCCGCGCGCACGGCGTCGGCCGCCGTGGCGCGGACGCAGTGGTCGGTGGCGATCCCCACGACGTCGACGGCCTCGATGTCGTGCTCCCGCAGCCACTGCGCAAGCCCGACCCGCGAACCCGGCTCACCGGCATACCCCTCGAACCCGCTGTATGCCGCGGCGTGCCGGCCCTTGCGGAACACCGCCTCCGCCCGGGCGACGGCCGGCCCCACCGCTGGGTGGAAGTCGGCGCCCGCGGTGCCGACGCGGCAGTGCGGCGGCCAGCTGTCGACGAAGTCCGGGTGGTCGGAGAAGTGGGCGCCCGGGTCCTCGTGGACGTCCGCCGTCGCGACGACCGCGGCGTAGTCGACGGCCTGTGACTCGAGGTGCTCGACGATCCGGGCCGCCACTTCCCCGCCGCCGGCGACGGCGAGCGAGCCGCCTTCGCAGAAGTCGTTCTGGACGTCGACGATGAGAAGGCCGCGGCGCGGCGGGGTCATCGGCCCGGCCTCGAGAGCCGCGACTCGAGCTCGGCCAGCCGCTCGTCGAGGTGACGGGTCAGCTCGACGACCGCGTGCCGCAGCTCGCCCGAGCTCGCGGTCTGGTGCTCGGGCATCAGCTCGACGTTGACCGTGCCGCCCGGCTGGATCTCGGCCAGCGCCACCTCGCCCGGCGCGTCGGCGCCCTGCTGGTGCAGCACGGTGCGCAGCTCGTGGTCGCGCAGGCCGACGTGGCGCATCGCCGCCTCGTCGATGCGGCCGCCCCGCACCAGCACGGTCGGCGTGCCCTCGAAGAGCCGCTCCGAGCGCGGGCCGAGGAAGGCGACGCGGTCGACGACCGCGTTGAAGGCCACGAGGACGACGGCGCCCAGCACGCCGCCGACGAGGGAGTTGTCCGCGCCGATGACGGCGTTCTGGACGACGTTCGACAGCAGCAGCACGACGACGAGGTCGAAGACGTTCATCTGCGCCAGGGTCCGCTTGCCCGCGACCCGGATGAGCAGCGCGATGACGAGGTAGACGACGACGGTGCGGATGACCTTCTCCGCAGGCGGGACCTGGAAGGCCAGCATGCTGGACCAGATGGAGTCTCCGGCGGACGCGAGCGACGACATGGCAACCTCCGACGGCATGGCACGCCCGGGGGGGCGGGGCGATGCTGCGGACCCTAGTCGAGGGCGGCGAGCCGCCGCTCGAGGAAGGCCCGCTCGCGGTCGTTGTCCACGAGCCGCAGCGCCGCCCGGAAGGCGGTTCGCGCCTCCTCGCGGCGCCCGGCCCGGCGTAGCAGGTCGGCCCGGCAGGCAGGCAGGTAGTGGTAGCCGTCGAGCAGGGCACTCGCGGCCCGGTCGTCGGCGGCGGAGGCCACCACCGCGTCGAGGGCGTCGAGACCCGCCGAGGGACCGTCGCGGAAGCCGATCGCGACCGCCCGGTTGAGGGCCACGACGGGAGAGGCCCAGGCGCGCATGAGCAGGTCGTAGAGGGTCACCACCTGGTCCCACGCGGTGGTCTCGATGCTGGGCGCCTCGGCGTGGAGTCCGGCGATGGCGGCCTGCAGGGCGAAGCGACCCGGACGCCCCCCGCGCACTGCGGCGTGGACGAGCCGGTGACCCTGCTCGATCCCAGCGCGGTCCCACCGGCCGCGGTCCTGCTCCTCGAGTGGCACGAACGCCCCGTCAGCGTTGGAACGGGTCGCCGCGCGGGCCTTGGTGAAGACCATGAGGGCGAGCAGCCCTGTGAGCTCGCGCTCGTCGGGCATCAGGGTCCGCAGGGTCTCGGCCATATCGAGGGCCCGCTCGGTGAGGTCCACTCGCACGAGCTCCGGCCCGGTGGACGCCGTGTGGCCGGCGGTGAAGACGAGGTGGATCACGGTGAGCACCGCGTCGAGCCGCTCGGCGAGCTCGTGGGCCGCCGGCACCCGGTAGGGGATCCGGGCCGCCTCGATCTTCTTCTTGGCCCGGGTGACCCTCGCCGCCATCGTCGACTCGCTGACGAGGAAGCTGTGGGCGATCTCCTGGGTCGTCAGCCCGCAGACGAGCCGCAGGGTCAGCGCGACCTGCGCCTCCCGGGCCAGAGCGGGGTGGCAGCAGGTGAAGACGAGCCGGAGCCGGTCGTCGACGATCTCGTCGTCTTCGGCGATCTCGCTGGCGGTCGACCCCACTGATGCCGTGTCGCCGGCGAGCAGCGCCAGCTTGCTGCGCAGGATCGCCGCCCGCCGGTGGCTGTCGAGGGCCCGGTTGCGGGCGGCTGTCGTGAGCCAGCCCCCGGGGTTGTCCGGGACGCCGTCACGCCGCCAGGTCTCCAGGGCGCGCACATACGCGTCCTGGGTGCACTCCTCGGCGAGGTCGAGGTCACCCGTGACGCGCACCGTCGCGGCGAGCACGCGGGCCCACTCGCGACGGTGCGCCTCGGCGAGCGCCCGGCCGACCTCGTCGGCCGATGGGTTGGCCCCCCCGTCGTCGATGGCTCAGGCCTCGTTGAAGACCATCACCGGCCGCACCTCGACGCCACCGAACTGGGCCGGGACGGCCTTGGCGATGTCGAGGGCCTCGTCGAGGTCGGCGGCCTCGATGAGGTAGTAGCCCCCGAGGAGCTCCTTGCTCTCGACGAAGGGCCCGTCGGTGACGACGTCGCCGCGGATCGTCGTCGCGGTCGTCGCCGACTGGAGGGCCTTGCCGCCCTTGACCGCGTCGCCGAACTTCTCGGCGAACCGGTTGTGGGCGTCCATGACCTCGCCGTAGAGCCCGGGGCCGCCGTTCGCGTAGCTGTTCTCGTTCTCGTAGATGAGCACCAGGTATTCGGCCATGCGGATGATCACTCCTCGGTAGTGGTGTGCTGATATCCCTTCAACGAACGGGGTCAGCCGAAATCGACAGCAGCGGCCGGTCAGACTCCGTTCTCGTAGACGGTGGGGATGGCGACGTCGCCTCGCTGGAGGCGCAGGGCGGCCCGCGGGAGCTCGGCGCGTGAGGCCTCGTGGCGGGCGCGGGCCTCGTGGATGTCCTGGTGGTCGAGAACCACGCCGCCACGGACGAGGTCGACCATGAGCGGCCGGTCGTCGCCGTCGTCGCCGGGCCGCTCGCCGACCCCGACGACCTCCGCCTCGGCGACGCCGCGCGCGGAGAGCCGGCGCAGCGCCCACTTGCGGCCGCCGACGGACGCCTTGTCCTTGCTCCGCTTCTCGACCGGCTCCATGACCCCGTCGTCGTTCGAGCGCGCGACGAGCTTGTAGACCATGCTCGCCGTGGGGGCGCCCGACCCGGTGACGAGCTGGGTGCCGACGCCGTAGGCGTCCACCGGCCCGGAGGCCAGGCTCGCGATGGCGTACTCGTCGAGATCCGAGGTGACGATGATCCTCGTCGCCGTCGCGCCGAGCGCGTCGAGCTGGGCCCGCACCTCGTGCGCCTGGGGGAGCAGGTCGCCCGAGTCGAGCCGCACCGCGCCGAGTGAGGTCCCGGCCACCTCGACCGCGGTGCGCACCCCCTGGGGGACGTCGTACGTGTCGACGAGCAGAGTCGTCCCCGCTCCGAGGGTGTCGACCTGCGCCTGGAAGGCCTCGCGCTCGTCGTCGTGGACGAGGGTGAACGCGTGGGCAGCGGTGCCGCTCGTCGGCACGCCGTAGCGGCGTCCTGCCTCGAGGTTGCTCGTCGTCGCGAACCCCGCGATGTATGCCGCGCGGGCCGCGGCGACCGCGGCCTCCTCGTGGGTGCGCCGCGAGCCCATCTCGACGCACGGCCGTCCTGCGGCGACCGACGTCATCCGGGAGGCCGCCGAGGCGATCGCCGTGTCGTGGTTGAGGATCGACAGGGCGAGCGTCTCGAGGAGGACCCCCTCGGCGAAGGTCGACTCGACGACGAGCACCGGTGAGCCGGGGAAGTAGCACTCGCCCTCGGCATACCCGCTGACGTCGCCGCTGAAGCGGTAGTCCGCGAGCCAGGCGCACGTCGCGTCGTCCACGACGTGTGAGCGGGCCAGGAGCTCGACCTCCGCCGCGCCGAAGCGGAACCGTTCGAGCGCATCGAGGAACCGCCCCGTGCCGGCGACCACCCCGTAGCGGCGGCCGTCGGGCAGGCGCCGCGCGAACACCTCGAAGACGCACCGGCGCAGGGCCGCGCCGCTGCGCAGCGCAGCCTGGAGCATGGTCAGCTCGTAGTGGTCCGTGAGCAGCGCGGTGCTGGGCGCGGGTGCGGTGCTGGAGGCGCCACTCGCGGAGGGGGCGCTCGCCGAGGGCCCGGTCGTCGTCACACCCGACACCCTATTGTGGAGGCCGTGCCCATCGCCCCCGTGGAGGAGCAGCGGACCTCGACGGCCGAGCGCGTCGACGAGGCCCTCGAGCTCGACCGCCCGTGGATCACGCTCGTCTGGAACGACCCGGTCAACCTCATGTCCTACGTCACCTACGTCTTCGAGGCGTACTTCGGCTACCCCCGGCGCAAGGCCGAGCGGCTCATGATGGACGTCCACACCAAGGGCAAGGCCGTCGTCTCGCACGGGGCGCGCGAGATGATGGAGCGCGACGCCGAGGCCCTCCAGGGCTTCGGCCTGTGGGCGACCTTCGAGAAGGACGACTAGGCATGGCCCGCGCGTTCAAGCGCAGGGGCGACCGGCTCGTCGGCAGGTTCGACGCGGTCGAGCGCGGCATCGTCGCCGGGCTCATGGACCAGACCCGCGACCTCCTCGCCCCGCCCGACCGCGAGCCGACGGGAGACGCCTTCGAGGACCTCGTCGCCGGGCTCGGGGTCTCGCTCTCCGCCGCCGACCAGGCTCCTGACGACGTCGGCGAGCTCGACCGCCGCGACCCTGCTCTCGACCGGCTCCTGCCCACGGCGCACCGCGGCGACGAGCAGGTCGCCGCGGAGTTCCGCCGCCTCACGGAGCACGGCCTGCGGGACCGCAAGGCGAACAACCTCGCGACGTCGGTCGCGGTCCTGCGCGCCGCCTCGGGTGACCGGCTCTCGCTGACCCGGGAGCAGGCCCAGGCCATGCTCGTCGCCCTCACCGACACCCGGCTGCTGCTCGGCGAGCGGCTCGGCCTGCGCACCGACGAGGACGCCCTCGAGCTGGGGATGCGGGTGTCCGAGCTCGACCCGGACGACCCTGCCGTCTACGCCGCCTCCCTCTACGACTTCCTCACCTGGATGCAGGAGTCCCTCACGACGGCCCTCATGGGTCGTGGGCTGCTCGGCTGACGCCATGCTCACCGAGCCCGAGGACCTCCGCAGCGAGACGGTGCTGCGGCTCGTCCGCGAGCACTGGGACGAGCGCGCCCACAGCGCCGCGAACGTGTCGTGGGGTGCCGGCGCGCACCACTGGGTCTGTGGCGGCTGGCGCGCGGCCCGCTGGGTGCTCACCGCCGACGACGTCTCCAGTCCCGGTCGGCTCGAGGAGCTCGAGGCGGCGTATGCCGTGGCGCGTCGGCTCGCCGCCGACGGCCTCCACTTCGTCGTCCCGACGATCGCGCCGCGCGCCGGGCCGACTCCCGGCGGCGACATCGGGATCCGGCGCGGCCGCCACCTGCTCACCGTCACGGCATACCTCGAGGGCGAGCCGGGCACCGGCACCTTCGCCGACGACAGCCAGCGGACCCTCGTCGCCCGCGAGATCGGGGCACTACACGGCGCGCCCGTCCCCGACGGCGCGCCCCGCTGGCGACCAGGACCGCCGGGCCGGGCCGACCTCGAGCGGCTGCTCGGCACCGTCGACGGGCCGGCCTGGACGGCGGGTCCGTTCGGCGAGCCGGTGCGAGAGGCGCTCCGCGAGGCCCGCCCGCACCTGCTGTCGCTCTCGGCGCGGTTCGACGTGCTCGCCGACCGCGCGCTGGACGGCAGCGACGGGTGGGTCCTCACGCACGGCGAGCCGCACACGGCCAACGTGCTCTGGGGGCCGGCCGGCCCGGTGCTCGTCGACTGGGAGTCGCTGCGCGTGGCGCCCCGCGAGCGCGACCTGCGCACCGTCCTGCGCGGGGCCGAGGGCGCCGAACCCCTCAGCGCCTACGTCGCGAGCGGCGGCACCGTCGACCTGGACGCCGACATGGTGGAGCTCTTCGACCTCGAGTGGTGGCTGCGCGAGACAGCCCTGCTCGCGCTCCGCTTCTCGGGCCCGCACGAGGGGGACGCCGAGGACGTGCGCCTCCACGAGGCGTTCCGCGACGAGGTGGTCCCGTCGGTGCGATCGGCGCGCGACAACGGTAGGCGACTGTGACGGACGTGACGTAGCCACCGCGGCGGGCCTGGCGCGGCTCGTCCATATGCTTTCGAGGTGGCTGACGCACCCATCGGGATCTTCGACTCGGGATTCGGCGGCCTCACCGTGGCCCGGGCGGTCCTCGACCAGCTGCCCCACGAGTCGGTCGTCTACTTCGGCGACACCGCCCGCGCCCCCTACGGCCCGCGTCCCATCGCCGAGACGCGCAAGTTCGCCCTCGAGTGCCTCGACCGACTCGTCGACCACGGCGTGAAGATCCTCGTCATCGCCTGCAACACCGCCAGCGCTGCCGTCCTGCACGACGCGCGCGAGCGCTACGACGTGCCGGTCGTCGAGGTGATCCGGCCGGCCGTGCGGCGGGCGGCCGCGGCGACGCGCAACCGCCGGGTGGGGGTCGTCTCGACCTTGGGCACCCACCAGTCGCAGGCCTATGTCGACGCCTTCGCGGCGGCCCCCCAGATCCATGTCTTCAGCCAGCCGTGCCCGCGGTTCGTCGAGTTCGTCGAGGCCGGCGTCACCGGCGGCAAGGAGCTCATCGACGTGGCCCGCGGCTACCTCGAGCCGGTGGCGGCCCACGACGTCGACACCCTGGTGCTCGGCTGCACCCACTATCCGCTGCTCACCGGGGTCATCTCCTACGTCATGGGCGACGGGGTGACCCTCGTCTCCTCGGCGGAGGAGACGGCCAAGGACGTCTACCGGGTGCTCGCCGACGCCGACCTGCTACGGCCCGACGACCTGCAGCCGCCCACGCTCGCGTTCTCGACGACCGGTGACGCCGGCGAGTTCCGGCGGCTGGCGCGGCGCTTCCTCGGGCCCGAGGTCGAGACCGTCTTCGGCAACCTCGCGGCGGCGCGATGAGGCTCACCGTCGTCGGGTGCTCGGGCTCCTTCGCGGGCCCGCGCTCACCCGCGTCCAGCTACCTCGTCCAGGCCCACCACGAGGACCGCACGTGGAACCTCGCCCTCGACATCGGCGCCGGCGCGCTCGGGGCCCTCCAGCGGCACATCGACCCGCGCGACCTCGACGCCGTCGTGCTCAGCCACCTCCACCCGGACCACTGCATCGACCTCTGCGGGCTCTACGTCGTCCAGCGCTACCACCCCGACGGCCCCTCCGAGCCGCTGCCCGTCTATGGCCCAACCGGCACCGGCAAGCGGATGAGCGAGGCATACGGTCTCGACGACGCCCAAGCGATGGCCACCGAGTTCGACTACCGCGACCTCGTGGACGGCCGGCGGTTCGTCCTCGGCCCGTTCACCGTCACGCCCTACGCGGTGAACCACCCCATCGAGGCCTACGGCATCCGGGTCGAGGCGGACGACGCGGTCCTCGCCTACACCGGCGACACCGACGAGTGCGACGCGCTCACCCCGCTGATGACCGGCGCCGCCCTCGTGCTCGCCGACTGTGCCTTCGTGCAGGGGCGCGACACCACCGCGGGCATCCACATGAACGGGGCGCAGTGCGCCCGCTCGGCCGTCGCCGCCGGAGAGGTCGAGCGCCTCATGCTGACCCACCTACCCCCCTGGAACGACCCCGAGGTATGCCGTGCGCAGGCTGCCGCGCACTGGCCCGGCGTGGTCGAGCTCGCCGAGCCCGACGCGGCATACGAGATCTGACGTCAGGCTTCGGTAAGGCTGAGGCGACGCCCCTGCGCCGGGCGCCGACGTAGCCTGAGCAGGTGGCTAGCCTTGCGCTCATGAGCGAACAGCGCCATGACGGCCGTGCCCACGACGAGACCCGCGAGGTGCGGATCACCCGCAACTGGCTCGACCACGCCGAGGGGAGCGTGCTCGTCGAGTTCGGGCGGACCCGGGTCCTCTGTGCCGCCTCGTTCACGGCCGGTGTCCCCCGGTGGCTCAAGGGGCAGGGCAAGGGCTGGGTCACGGCGGAGTACGCGATGCTGCCCCGCTCGACGAACACCCGCTCCGACCGGGAGTCCGTCAAGGGCCGCGTCGGGGGCCGCACCCACGAGATCTCGCGGCTCGTCGGGCGCTCGATGCGGGCGGTCGTCGACACCGCGGCGCTGGGGGAGAACACCATCGTCCTCGACTGCGACGTCCTCCAGGCGGACGGCGGCACCCGCACCGCGGCCATCACCGGGGCCTACGTCGCCCTCGTCGACGCGGTCGAGGACGCCCGGGCCAAGGGACTGCTCAAGAAGACGGCGCAGCCGCTCATCGGCTCGATCGCCGCGGTCAGCGTCGGCGTGGTGAGGGGCGAGCCGGTCCTCGACCTCGACTATCCCGAGGACTCCACCGCCGAGACCGACATGAACGTCGTCATGACCGGCGACGGGCGCTTCGTCGAGGTGCAGGGGACCGCCGAGGGCCACCCCTTCGACCGTGACCTGCTCGACCGGCTCCTCGACCTCGCCGCCACCGGCTGCGCCGGCCTCACCGTGCTCCAGCGGGCTGCCCTCGACGCCCCGGCGCGGGAGCGCACGTGAGCACCCTCGTCCTCGCCACCCGCAACGAGCGCAAGGTGCACGAGCTGCGCCTGATCCTCGGCGACGTCGTCACTGAGCTCGGGCTCAAGGTCGTCGGTGCCGCAGCCGTGCCCGGCGCGCCCGACGTGCCCGAGACCGAGGTGACCTTCGAGGGCAACGCCCGGCTCAAGGCCGTGGCGCTCGCGGCGGCCACCGGCCTGCCGGCGGTCGCCGACGACTCGGGGCTGGCGGTCGACGTGCTCGGCGGGTCGCCCGGCGTCTTCAGCGCCCGGTGGTCCGGCAGCACCGGAGGCGCCGGCCTCGACCGGGCCGCTCGCGACCGGGCCAACGTCTCGCTCCTGCTCGAACAGGTCGCCGACGTGCCTGACGGGCGCCGCGCCGCCGCCTTCGTGTGCTCGGCCGTTCTCGCCCTGCCCGACGGGAGCGTGACCGCGACCGAAGGCCGCGTGCACGGGACGCTCGCACGAGCACCGCGTGGCACCAACGGGTTCGGCTACGACCCCGTCTTCCTCGTCGATGGCGGCACCCGCACGCTCGCCGAGTACACCGACACCGAGAAGAACGCGATCTCGCACCGCGGCCGGGCCTTCCGGGCCATGGTCCCCGTCCTGAGAGAGTCGATGGGCTTGATGAGAGAGTCACGATGAGAGGTCCACGATGAGCATGTCGCAGGCGCGCTTCGACGACGTCACTGCCGACACGTCAGCGCGCCACGTCCCGACCGATGTGCCGGACTCGCCGGACTCGCCGCCGCGGCGCCCGTCGGACCTGCCCCCCGGCGACGGGCCGGGGGCCGAAGGCCGCTCGTGGGCGCAGGCTGCGCTCGACGGCATACTCGCCGGGGGTCTGGCCCTGGGCCTGGCCACCCTGCTGGCCGGGGTCATGACGTGGGTCGGCATGGCCAAGGGGACCCCCTCGCCCGTGCCCGCCGTCGGTGGGGCGTTCATCGACCGCACCCCTCCGTGGCTCAAGGACTTCGCGGTGTCGACCTTCGGCACCCACGACAAGCTCGCTCTCTTTGCCGGCATGGCCGTCGTGCTCACCGCGCTGTGCGCGGCCATCGGCGTGCTGACCCGGCAGCAACGCACCCTGGGTCTCGTGCTGCTTGCCGTCGTCGGAGCGCTGGGTGCGCTGGCCGTGCTGTCACGGCCCGGCGCCGGTGCGGTCGACGCCCTCCCCACCCTGCTCGGCACGCTCGCCGGCGTCACGCTGCTGAGCCGGTTCCGGCCGGGCGCGAGCGGCGCCCGTGGTGACGCGACCCGCCCGACCCGCCGCAGGGTACTCGCTGGCGGCGGCGCGGGCCTGGCCGCGCTCCTCGGGGCCCGGCTCAGCGGCGGGAGCGCGACGGCCAACGAGTCGCGGGCCCAGGTGGTCATCCCCAAGCCGGCCGCCATCGCCGGCGGGGGCTCCGCCGCCGGGCAGTCGGTCTCGGGAGCCTCGGTCGACGTCCCGGGGGTCACCCCCTACGTCGTCGCCAACGAGGACTTCTACCGGATCGACACCGCCCTCGTCGTCCCGCGGCTCGACACGACCACGTGGTCGCTGAGGGTCTACGGCGAGGTCGAGCAGGAGGTCACCCTCGACTGGAAGACCCTCCTCGGCAAGAAGCTCGAGCAGCACCTCGTCACCTTGACCTGCGTGTCCAACGAGGTGGGCGGCGACCTCGCGGGCAACGCCCTGTGGATCGGGTGGCCGGTGCGGGAGCTGCTCGCCCAGGCCCGGCCGAAGCCGGGTGCCGACATGGTGCTCTCGCGCAGCTCGGACGGCTTCACCGCCGGGACGCCGATCGAGGCCCTCACCGACGACCGGAACGCCCTCATCGCCGTGGGGATGAACGGCCAGCCGCTTCCCTTCGAGCACGGTTTTCCTGCCCGCCTCGTCGTTCCCGGGCTCTACGGCTACGTGTCGGCGACGAAGTGGGTCACCGAGCTCAAGGTGACCCGGTTCGCGGCGGACCAGGGGTACTGGACCCCCCGTGGCTGGTCGGCGAAGGGGCCGGTCAAGACCGCCTCGCGGATCGACGTGCCGCGGACGAGCGCCTCGGTCAAGGCCGGGACCGTCGCCGTCGCCGGAGTGGCCTGGGCACAGCACCGGGGCATCGCGAAGGTCGAGGTCCAGGTCGACAGCGGCCCGTGGCAGGAGGCCAGGCTGGCCGGTGAGCCGACCGTCGACTCATGGCGGCAGTGGGTGCTCATGTGGGCCGCCACGCCGGGGCAGCACCGACTGCGGGTCAGGGCCACCGACAGGACCGGCGCGGTCCAGGTCGAGGCCGAGGCGCCGCCCGCTCCCGACGGATCGACCGGATACCACACCGTCTCGGTCACGGTCGCCTGACCGCCGCTCAGTAGAGTGGTCGCCGCGCGCAAGTGGCGGAATCGGCAGACGCGCCAGGTTTAGGTCCTGGTGCCTTCGGGCGTGGGGGTTCAAGTCCCCCCTTGCGCACCACGACATCCGCGGTCAACCCACCGGCACGGGTCGGCTACGTTGGGTGCCGTGAGGCCACCAGCCGGCCCCACGGCATACCGGACCCGCGAAGGAGCTGACGTGAACGCCAGGCTCAGCCCGGGGGACACCGCCCCCGACTTCACCCTGACGAGCGACGCGGGGGAGCAGGTGACGCTCTCGGACCTGCGCGGCCGCAAGGTCATCGTCTACTTCTACCCGGCGGCGATGACCCCCGGCTGCACCACGCAGGCCTGCGACTTCAGCGACTCCATCGACGCGCTGCACGCGTCCGGCTACGAGGTGCTCGGGATCAGCCCGGACGCCCCCGCCAGGCTCGCGAAGTTCCGCGAGCGCGACGGCCTGACCATCACCCTCCTGTCCGACCCCGACAAGGCGACGCTGTCCCACTACGGGGCGTTCGGGGAGAAGAAGCTCTACGGCAAGGTCGTGCAGGGCGTCATCCGGTCGACCTTCGTGGTCGACGAGAAGGGCACGGTCGCAGACGCCCGCTACAACGTCAAGGCCACCGGCCACGTGGCCAAGCTCCGCAAGGACCTCGGTCTGTAGCCTGACCACTCAACAGCCTGACCACTCACGACGAAGGGAGAGCGCCGATGAGCGACTCGAGCAAGCCGCAGACCGCACCGGCCTCGATCGAGGACCTCGAGGCCGAGCTCGCCGCGACGCGGGCCCATCTCGCCAGCACGGTGGACGAGCTCGTCACCCGGACGCAGCCCAAGGAGCTGGCCCGACGGCAGGCCGAGGACGTCCGGCTCAGGTTCATCGACGCCACCCGCACCCCCGAGGGCGACCTGCGCGCCGAACGGGTCTCCGGAGTCCTCGCGGCCGTCGCCGTGGTGCTCATCGGGCTCGGGCTCCTCCGCCGACGCCGCGGCTGACACCGCAGGTATGCCGTCCAAACCCGCCAAGGCGGCCGAGCGGCTGCCGATCCGGATGCTCCAGGACCGGGTGCTCGTCTCCGTGGAGCGCGAGGGCGGCGAGCGTCGTTCGGGCGGCGGCATCCTCATCCCTGCCACGGCATCCGTGGGCAAGCGCCTCGCGTGGGCCGAGGTCGTCGCCACCGGTGGCAACGTGCGACAGGTCCAGGTGGGCGACCGGGTCCTCTTCGACCCCGAGGACCG
>JBBRZC010000081.1:0-15719 GCA_038237075.1 Actinomycetales bacterium | reverse complement strand
CCGCCGCACCGCTGCACCGCCGAACCGCTGCACCGCCGAGGGCGGGGAGATCGCCCGATCTCCCCGCCCTCGTCCTTTGCCAGACTGGGAGAATGAGCCACGCGCCGGCCGTCACGGCTCGTCGAGCCGGTGACCGGGCCCGCGTCGTCGACGCCCTCACCGTCCCCGACCTCGCCACCGTGGTCGACCTCGTGGTCTGGGTGGAGGAGGTGCACGGGGAGCGGGTCGCGCACGCGGCCAACCACGGCGGGAGGGTCCGCCTCCGGCCGGGTGGACGCCACGAGCTCCTTTCCGGCACGGACCCGGTCGCCAGCGAGGACCCGCTCGCGTGCCTCCCGTATGCCGTGGAGCTCGCCCACCCGAGCCCGCGCACCTCGGTCGAGAACGCCTACCCCGAGGCCGCCGAGCGCCTCCTCTCCCTCTTCGCCGACGCGACCCGCAGCCCGGACCTCGTCGTCGTGCACACCCCGCGCCACTACTTCCCCGAGGAGGGTGGCCACCTCGGGGAGCACGGCTCCCTCGACGTCATCCAGTCACGGGCCCCGCTCGTGCTCTCCGGAGCCGGGGTGCTGCGCCGCGGTGTCGTCGCCCAGCACGCCCGGCTCGTCGACGTGGGACCGACGATGGCCGCCCTCGCCGGCGTGGCGCCCGAGGACCTCACCGACGCCGACGGCGCCGCGCTCGACGGCCGGGTGCTCACGGCATACCTCGAGGGTGGGGGTGCACCCCGGCGGGTCGTCGGCGTCCTCTGGGACGGGGCCCCCTGCGGCGACCTCCTCCACCTGGCCGAGGCGGGGGAGCTGCCCGCGGTCGCGCGGCTCGTCGAGGGCGGGGTGGCCCTGCGCGGCGGCGCGCTCGCCCAGTTCCCCAGCGTCACCCTGACCAACCACACGTCGATCCTCACCGGTCTCGGGCCAGGCCGGCACGGGGTGCTCGGGAACGTCTTCTTCGACCGGCAGACGGGCGAGCGCGTCGTCCCCAACGACGAGACGACATGGCACCGTTCGGCGCAGTGGCTGCGGCCGGCGGTGCGCACCGTCTTCGAGATGGTGAACGCCGTCGTGCCGGGCGGGGATGGCCCGGGGGACCCGCGGACGGCGAGCGTCAACGAGGCGATCGACCGCGGCGCCGACTACTCGACGATGCAGCTGGTCCGGGCGAGCGGCAGCGAGCGCGGTGCCGGCGGGCTCGGCGACCGGTTGCCCGACCCCCACGCCTCGGCCTTCGTCACCGACCCGTCGGTCCTGCTCGACCCGTCCGTGCGGTGGGGCGTGCAGGTCGACGACCTCGGGCTCGACCAGGTCATGCGCCTGTGGGAGAACCCGGCGCGGGCGCCGCGCCTGACCTGGTGGGCCAACGTCGTCACCGACGCCGGGCACCACGCCGCAGGACCCCGGTCTGCGCTCGCCCGCGCCACGCTGCGGCAGTCGGACGCACGGCTAGGGGTGTTCCTCGACCACCTGGGACGGGTGGGAGCCCTCGACGAGGTGGCCGTCGTGCTCACCGCGGACCACGGCTTCGAGGGTGCGGACCCCACGGTCACGGGGTCGTGGCGCGGAGCCCTGGACGACCTGGGCCTGGCCTATCGCGACGAGGGTCCGGGCTTCGTGTACCTGCTCTGACCCACGAGCGCGAGCGCGACCGCCAGTTCGGGCGTGGGTGCGCAGCGGGTGTCCGGCGCGGGTGCGCAGCGGGTGTCGAGCGCGGGTGAGCGCGGAGTCCATGGGATCCCATGGACTCCGCGCTCATCGGTGGAGTGATGTGACCCGAGTGACCGCTGCGGCTCACGGGCCACCGCGGTCGTAGTCTGGCGCGATGAAGGCCTCGCTGCGCATCGCCCAGGACCCGGCCGCGGACGAGGTCCTCAGCACGGACCCGTTCGGCCTGCTCGTGGGGATGCTTCTCGACCAGCAGTTCCCGATGGAGCGCGCCTTCGCCGGGCCGGCCAAGGTGCTCGAGCGGTTCGGCACGCTGGAGCCGGCCGTGGTCGCAGCCGCAGACCGCGAGTCGTTCGCGACCCTCTGCGCGACCCCGCCGGCGATCCACCGCTATGGCCGGTCAATGGCGGGGCGGATCCAGGACCTGGCCGCCCGGGTCGTGGCGGACCACGACGGCGACGCCGAGCGGATCTGGACCGAGGCCACCTCCGGGGAGGACCTGCTCTCCCGGCTCAGGTCACTGCCGGGGTTCGGTGACCAGAAGGCCCGGATCTTCGCCGCGCTGGTCGGCAAGCAGCTCGGGACGCGGCCTCCGGGCTGGGCGGAGGCCGTCGGAGCCTACGCAGAGACGGGGTCGTTCCGCTCGGTCGCCGACGTCGTCGACCCTGAGTCGCTGGACCGCGTTCGCGCCTTCAAGAAGGACGCGAAGGCCGCCGCGAAGCGGCCCTGACCCGGCGGCATACCCCTGCTGTCGTCGCGCCGGGTGTTCACTGGTGGAGTGACGCAGGACGAGGCCATGGTGTGCGCCGTCTGCGGGCGCGCCCCCGCGGCGGGGGAGGGCGCGCAGGCGCGGCTCACCTGGGCGCGCGGCGTCGAGCACGCACGCGTGGTCTGGACCTGCGACCGGTGCAGCCGCGAGCACCTGCGCAGCATCGAGGGCAAACTCGACAGCGCCTGGTGGTGACCGCGGCAGGTCAGCGAGTCAGCGAGTCAGCGAGTCAGCGAGTCAGCGAGTCAGCGAGTCGAAGGATCACCGGCTCAGCGGGTCAGCGGCGATGGGGGGCAGGTCGGCTCCGGGGAGGTGGGCGGCGACCGTCTCGCGGCCTCGCACTTCGCCGCCGATCTGGCACAGCACGCCGATGCCGCCGAGCCACACGCGGTGGATGAGCAGGTACTCGGGCGGGAGGTTGAGCTTCATCCCCACCGTGTAGTTGGGCCGTCGCGGGTCGTTGATGTGGGCGAAGACGTTACGAAGCCACGGCCGGCCGAAGGTGAACGTGTCGGTGCGCAGCGGGTCGATGAAAGGCGCGAGGTACTCCAGGAGGCGGTCCGCGTCGACATCCATCCCGGCCCGGACGAAGCCGGTCTCGCGCAGGCCGCGCAGCGTGCCCGCGGAGTCGCCGTCGATGGCGAGGGTGAGGAACCGGCCCATCTCCGGCGGCAGGCCGTGCGGCAGCCGGCTCACCGCGCCGAAGTCGATGACACCGAGCCGGCCGTCGGCGAGCAGCCGGAAGTTGCCGGGGTGCGGGTCGGCGTGGAGCAGGCCCACCCGCCCGGGACCGACGAGGAGGAACTCCATGTAGCGCTGGGCCGCGGCGTCCCGCTCGGCCCGCGTGCCGTGGGCGATGACCTTGGAGAGGGCCTCTCCCTCGATCCACTCGCTGACGATGACGTGCTCGCTGTGCTTGATGACGTGGGGGATGACGAAATGGGGGTCGCCGTCGAAGCCGCGGGCGAACCGCTCCTGCGACCGGGCCTCGAGGTTGTAGTCGAGCTCCTCGGCCATCCGGCTGCGCAGCTCGTCGAGGATCGGCTTGACGTCGAGCCCCGGCACCCACACCGTGGCCACCCTGGCCACCCGGGAGATCTGGGCGATGTCGCTGAGCAGGGCGGGGCCGGCGCCGGGGTACTGGATCTTCACGGCGACGTCGCGGCCGTCGCGCCACGTGCCCCGGTGCACCTGACCGATCGAGGCAGCGGCGACGGGCACGTCGGAGAACTCGGTGAAGGCGCGGCGCCAGCGTGGACCGAGCTCCCTCGCCAACACCTCGTGGACGACCTTGGCGGGCAGCGGGGGTGCGCTGTCCTGGAGCTTGGTGAGCATGACCCGGTAGGGCGCCGCGAGATCCTCGGGGAGCGCGGACTCGAAGATCGACATCGCCTGCCCGAACTTCATCGCCCCGCCCTTGAGCTCGCCGAGCACCGAGAACAGCTGCTCGGCGGTCCGCGCCTGGAGCTCCGCGGCAACGATCTCCGCGGGACGCCCGCCCACCCGCTTGCCGAGGCCCAGGGCGGCCCGGCCCGCGTAGCCCATCGGCAGGCTCGCGAGCTTGGCTGCCCGCGTCACCGCGTTGCGCGGAAGGTCGTTCACCCCGTCATTGTCACCCGGGCGACGCCCGTCCCGACGCCCGGGGTCGTGCCCAACTTCGGCCCGTGGTGCTCGGCGCAGCCGGGATGGCGGTGCCAGCGGCGGTGGTCGAGCCGCGGCCAGGGCATCACCACCTCGACGGAGACCCCGGCCGGCACCGGGTCGTCAGCGAGGCAGGCGTGGGTGATCATCGCGGCGACCCCGGAGGCGATGGCCACGAGAGTGCTCTCGCTGCCGACCTGCGCGCCGCCGGCCGAGGCGGCCTGCGCCATGACGGCCGGCCACCCGGCGTCGCGCTCGGCCCGGACCATCTCGACGCACCGCAGGCACGGCTGGGCCGGGTCGCGGCCCACGAGTGGCCCGACGACGACGCGGCGGCCGTCGCTGACGACCGGCAGGAGCGGCACCCCCCGGCGCTGCCAGGGCTGGGCCCGGCGTGGGTCGAGGACGCCCTGCGCCACGAGGATGACGAGGTCCGGCCGGCTGGCGCTCTCGAGCCCGCGCAGGTCCTCGTGCTCGGCGGCATCGGCGGCCCAGTCGCCGAGGTCGACCGTGCCCACCCCCGTGGAGCGCAGCAGCGAGGCGATGGACCAAGGGAGCCGCCCCGCACCCGCCACGACGACGTGACGCCGACGTCGCTCGAGGATCCGCGCCAACGGGCCTCCGGGCGTGTCGTGGGCCAGGGCGAGCACGTCAGCGTCGTGGACGAGTGCGTCGCTCTCGCTCGCCCCGAGGCCCCCCAGCTCGACGCGGTCGACCGGATCGGTGACGAGCACGTGGTGCTCGCGCAGGAGCGTCAGCAGCCGGTCAGCGCGGTGCCGGGAGACGCCGCACGCCGCGGCCACGGCATACACCTCCGCCTCGCTGAGCGAGCCGTCGAGGCGGTCGAGCCAGGCGAGCTCGGCGGGTTCGAGGCCGGTGAGGATGATGCCACCCGCCTCGGGACTGAGGCCCAGCTGGACGCTGTCGGGTCCGCGCCGCAGGGGACGGAAGTACGGCTTGAACCGCGGGCGCGGTGCCATCGTCGGGGACCTCCTGATGCCGGTGACAGCACTGTGTCACAAGCGAACTGGCCCCTCGGCCGTCATCCACAGCGCTGAGTCAGACACAACACCGAGGGCGGGACCGCTCGCGCGGTCCCGCCCTCGGTCAGATCTCTACGGGTGAGGTGGTCGGTCAGCTCTTGCCGAGGATCCGGTTGAGGTTCGTCCCACACACCGGGCATACGCCCTTGGCCATCCGACGTCCGTTGTCGCTGACGACGACCTTGCCCTCCGCCTCACGCTTCGCCTTGCACTTGACGCAGTAGAACTCACCCTGGTAGGTCTCACCCGTCTCCACAGCAGCCTTCTTCTCAGCCATCGACGTCTCCTCTTGTCTGTCGCGCCACGGATGTCGGCGCTGGACTCCTGTCACCCTAGACCAGGCTGAGCACAAAACCCGGCATGACGAGCGTGCCGACGACCCGCCGCCGCCGGCCGCTCCGGCCGGGTTTCGTCGTACTCTCGGGTCATGGCGAACGAGCGCGACGGAGGCGACGGGGTCGAGGTCCGCCGCAGCCGTCGCCGCCGCCGCACGGTCAGCGCCTACCGGGAGGGCGGGCGCACCATCGTCCTCATCCCGGCCCGCTTCACCGTGGCCGAGGAGCGGCGGTGGGTCGACACCATGCTCGGCCGGCTCGCGGCCGGTGACCGTCGGCGCCGCCCCAGTGACGTCGAGCTGACGAGTCGCGCCGAGCTGCTGTCCGGGCGCTTCCTCGGCGGCCTGGCTCGGCCGTCGACCGTGCGCTGGGTCGGCAACCAGCAGAACCGGTGGGGGTCGTGCACGCCCGCCGACCGCTCGATCCGCGTCTCGGAGCGGCTCAAGGGGACGCCCGGCTACGTCCTCGACTACGTGCTCCTCCACGAGCTGGCGCACCTGCTGGAGCCTGCCCACGACCCGGCCTTCTGGCGGCTCCTCGAGGGGTACCCGCGGGTCGAGCGGGCGCGGGGCTACCTCGAGGGAGTGGCGGCGGCTGCCGGGCTGGGCAGCGACTGGGGGCAGGACGTGCCGGAGCCGGACGACCTCACCGGCGACGGGACGTCGGTCACCCTGTTCTGACGAGTTCCGCAATGGCCAGCCGGACCGGCGTCGCGAGCTGGGCCCGGGTGCCCTCGGGCAGGGCGTCGACCGGCCACCACGCGAGATCGAGGGACTCCTCGCTGACCCGCGTCGCGGCACCCGCTGGCGCCAGGGCGGCATACCGGATGTCGAGGTGCTCCTCGCACCTCCCGAACGACCCGACGAGCCGGTGCCGGTCGAGGTGGACGGGCGACAGGGTGAGCCGCAGGCTCGGCAGGCCGGACTCCTCGAGGGCCTCGCGCTCGGCGGCCGCCCGCACGCTGCGGTCGGTCGCCTCGAGGTGCCCGCCGAGCTGGAACCACTCCCGCGCCCGCCGGTGGTGGGTGAGCAGGACCCGCTCGAGGCTCTCGTCGAGGACGAGGCAGCTGGCCGTGAGGTGCGCCGGCGGCCCGGACCTGGCCATCGCGTCGGGGTGCGCCGTGAGGTGGCTGAGCAGGTCGAGCCGGGCGAGCTCCTGCTGCCGGTCGGCCGGTTCGAAGGCGCGCAGGATTCGGGTCGCGTCGGCGTGCAGGAGCAGGTATGCCGGGTGCCCGCCGGTCGCGGGGTGCGTCGCCTCAGGCACGTGGGGCGGCCCCGGGGTCGTCGGTCGGCGGCTCTGAGCCACGCAGCAGCGCGTCGAGCGCGGAGTCGACGTCGTCGCCGGCCCCGGCGTCGCGTCGCTTCTCGACGTAGCCGAGCGGGTCGTCGAGGTCGGCCCCCGTCGGCGCGATGTCGGGGTGCGCCCACGGGGCGTCGCGGAACTCCTTGCCGCCCGCGTTCTCGAGGGCCAGCCAGAGGTTCTTGGCGTCCTTGAGCCGCCGGGGACGCAGGTCGAGGCCGACGAGCCCGCTGAAGGTCTTCTGGGCCGGTCCTCCGACACGGCGCCGCCGCAGTGCCTCGCCGAGCGCGTCCGCCTGGGGCAGGTGCGGCGCGGTGGCCTGCTCGGTGACGACGTCGACCCAGCCCTCGACGAGGGCGAGCGAGGTCTCGAGGCGGCCCAGCGCGGCCTGCTGCGCCGGCGTCGGGGACGGCGAGAACAGCTTGTGCTGCAACGCCTCCTGGATCGCCGCCGGGTCTTGGATGTCCACCGACCGCAGCTGCTCCTCGATGGCGTCGGTGTCGATGGTGATGTTGTTGGCGTAGTCGCGCACGGCCGCCTCGAGCTGCGGGCCGAGCCAGGGCACCTCGGCGAAGAGGCGGGCCCGGGCGGCCTCGCGCACGGCGAGGTAGAGCCGCACCTCGCCGGGATCGACGCCGAGACCCTCGGTGAACACGGCCACGTTGGTGGGCAGCAGGGCGACGTCCTCGGTCGCGAGGAGCGGCAGGCCGACCTCGGTGCCACTGAGGAGGTCGGCAGCGAGCACGCCGACGCCGTGCCCGAGCTGGGCCGAGAACATGCCGCCGGCGAGCTGCTCGAGGGCCGGCCGCAGCTGCGCCATGAGGCCGCCGAGGTCGAGGCCGGGAATCTGGGGCATCCCCTCGCCGAGGCCCTCGGCGCCGAGGCGTCCCATCTGGGCGTTGAGGGCGTTGGCGATGGCCGCGGTGACGCCGGAGGAGACGGGCTCGACGAGGCGGTGCCATGTCGGCATCGTCGCCTCGACCCACTCGGCGCGGCTCCATGCCAGGCCCGTGCCGTGCGGGGCGTCGAGCGTCGTCACAGGGTCGATCCACAGCTCGGCCACGCGCACCGCGTCGGTGACCTCGCGTTGCTGGGCCGCGGTGACCGTCGGGTCCGAGTCGCCGGACGCCACCGTCTTGCGGGCCATGTCGGTGGCCATGGTCATCCGCGACTGCGGCGTCTGGGGCTTGAGGAACTGGGCGAGCTGGCCCTGGAGCATCGCGAGGAGCCCGGAGTCGTTGGGGTCCACGCCCATGCTCTTGAACAGCTGCTGCAGGGGGTCGCCGCCCGCGCCGGTCATCCCGCCGAGCTGGCGTATGAGCTCGGAGAGGTCAGGCACCTGGCCGCCGCCGCCCGCGCCGCCGAGCTGGCGGACGAGGTCGCCGAGGTCGGGCATGCCGGTGCCGCCGGAGGCGCCGCCGAGCAGCCTCTGCATCATCTCGCCGAGCGCGCCGAGGTCGTCCCCGGTCGGCTGGGCGCCGGACGTCGAGCCGGAGAAGCCCATCCGGGACTGGCCGGTATCGGCTCCCGGGCGGTCGACCGCGTCGGACCAGGCATCGCCGCTGGCGGCTGCGTCAGCGCCCGGTCCGGCAGCGCCCGGCTCGGTTGGCTCGTCGGCGTTCTCGTCAGGGCTCCGCGGTCGATCGGACATGGTGGCTCCTTGCCTCCTGAGAGGATGTACTCCCCAGACAACCTTAGGAGGCCCCGGTGAGTTCCCCCGCGGCGCCGTCGCGCGGCGAGCCGGCCGCGCTGACCATCGCGGTGGTCGGCGCGGCGAGCGCAGCCGCTGGCCGGATCGCCGACCTCCTCGGTGCCGAGTCGGCGGTGCCGGGCTCGCGGGTCCGCGAGGTCCGGGCGCTCTCCGACCGCCGCGGCGCGGCCCGAGGGGTCAGCTGGCGGATCGTCGACGCTACCGAGTCGGACCTCACACCACTGTTCGAGGGCGTCGACGCCGTCGTCTGGGTGGCCCAGGACACCGACCTCGACGCGGTGCTCGCCCATCGGCCCCAGGAGCGTCGGGCCGCCACGATCCGCACGGCGCGGGCCGTCCTCGCGGGAGCCGCCGCAGCCGGCGTGCGGCACGTCGTCGTCGTCACGTCGGCGACCGTGCATGGCGCCCGCGCCGGCAACCCCGTCCCGCTGCGCGAGGACGCCCCCGTCGACCCGGTGACCGACGGCGGGCTCGTGGGCGACCTCATCCTCGTCGAGGAGGAGGTCTGGGCGGCTCAGGCGCGACACCCGCAGGTGCGTCTCACCGTGCTGCGACCGGCTGCGCTGGTCGGCCCCGGGGTCGACACGGTCATCACGCGTCACTTCGAGGCACCCCGCCTCCTCGCGGTTCGGGGGTCGGCTCCGGCCTGGCAGTTCTGCCACCTCGACGACCTGGCCACCGCCGTTCTGGTCGTGCTGGACCACGGGCTCGGCCCGGTCGCCACCGTGGGCTGCGAGGGGTTCCTGCACCAGGACGAGGTCGAGCGGCTGTCGGGCATGCGCCGCATCGAGCTGAGCGAGGCTGCCGCGATGCTCATCGCCCATCAGCTCCACCGGGTCGGGGTCCTGCCCGCTCCCGCCGGCGACCTCGCCTTCGTCCTGCACCCCTGGGTCGTCTCGTCCCAGACGCTCACCGCGCACGGGTGGCACCCGGCATACGACAACGTCACCTGCCTCGGCATCCTCCTCGAGGCGGTCGCCGGACGGTACGCCCTGGCGGCCCGTCGCCTGGACCGCAGGGATGCCGCGCTCGGCGCGGCCAGCGCCGCGGTCGCCCTGGTCGGAACCGCCGCGCTGCTGCGCCGCACCAGGCGCCGGTGACGGGAGTGCGCGAGGATGTCGCCGTCCGCGATGAGCGGGCGAGGATTGGGCACGACGAGGACGAGAAGGAATCGATGACTGTCACCGAGGTCGCACTGGCCGAGATCCGGCCGACGGACCTGTCCGTCGACGAGGTCGTCGCTGCCGTCCGCGACCCCCGGGCCGGCGCCGTGGTGACGTTCATCGGCTACGTGCGCGACCACGACCACGGCGCCGGTGTCGAGGTCCTCGACTACTCGTGCCACCCGTCGGCGGCCGACGTCGCCGAGTCCCTGGCGCGCCGGCTCGCCGGCGAGGGCCGGGGCGTGCGCCTCGCCGTGGTCCACCGGGTCGGGCACCTCGCGGTGGGGGACATCGCCGTCGTGGCCGCCGTGAGCGCGGAGCACCGACATGAGGCGTTCGAGGTATGCCGTGCCCTCATCGACGACTTCAAGGCGAGCGTGCCGATCTGGAAGCACCAGGTCTTCACCGACGGCTCCGACGAGTGGGTGGGGCTGCCATGACGTGGCCTGGGGGGACGGCGACGGGAGACCGGCTCGACGTGGAACCGGCGCCGCCACCGGCGCCGCCGCGACCGTCCCGGGCCTCGGTCGCGGCGCTCGTGGCGGTCTTCTGCGGGCTGCTCCTCGGCGCGCTGGGCACGGTCGTCCACCTCCCGTATGCCGTGATGATGCCGGGCCCGATCTCCAACGTGCTCGGCCAGGCGACCCACGAGAACGGCCAGCAGGGTGACCTCATCGTCATCGGCGGACGGAAGACCTACCCCACGACCGGCTCGCTCGACTTCACCACGGTGCGGATCAACGGCGGCCCGGGATTCCCCGTCGACGTCTGGGACGTCGTCGCCGCGTGGGTCGACCCGACCCAGGAGGTGCTCCCCGTCGACGAGGTCTTCCCGCCGCAGCAGACCCAGCAGGACGTCGAGAAGGAGAACCAGGCCGAGATGGTCGGCTCCCAGCAGGAGGCCACCGCGGTCGCGCTGCGCAAGGCGGGGTTCGCCCTGACCGAACGGGTCAAGGTCGGCACGGTCGCCAAGGACGCCCCGTCGGGTGGCGCGCTCCAGGCCGGCGACGTCCTCGTCTCGATCGGCGGCGCCGCCGTCACCGGCCCGACCTCCGCCCGGGCCGGCATCCAGAAGGTCACCGCCGGCTCCGTGGTCGACGTCGCAGTCACCCGCAAGGGGGCCCCGCTCACGGTGCGTGCCAAGACCGGCAAGGCCGCCGACGGGCGCACGGTGCTCGGCATCGGGCTGGCCGCCGACTTCGTCTTCCCCTTCCCGGTGACCATCGACGCGGGCGCGGTGGGTGGCCCGTCGGCAGGGATGATGTTCTCGCTGGGCATCTACGACAAGCTCACCGAAGGGCCGCTGACCGGGGGCCGCAACATCGCCGGCACCGGCACCATCGACAGCTCGGGAGCCGTCGGCCCGATCGGGGGCATCCAGCAGAAGATGGCCGGTGCCCGACGCGGCGGGGCCACCTTCTTCCTCGCGCCGGCACGCAACTGCGACGAGGTCCGCGGCCACGTCCCCGACGGGCTCGAGGCGTTCAAGGTGGCGACCTTCGAGGAGGCCCTCAACGCCGTGACCCACATCGCCTCCGGCGACACGGCCGCGCTGCCGCACTGCTGAGAGAGCTCAGCCCTCGAAGGTCGCCTTCAGTGCGGCCACCACCCCGGGTGCCAGGTCGGGCCCGGTGGCCACCGCATCGTCGGCGTCGTGCTCGCGCTGCCGCAGGAGGCATACCGACGTGCCGTCCCGCAGCACCGCGACGAGCAGCCGCACGTCCCTGCGGGCGGGGTGGTCGGCCAGCGCGGCGACGGCGGCGTCCGGGTCGTCGGGCAGGTCGCGCTCTGCGTCCGGCGGCACGACGATCCGCTCGACGGCGAAGGCGCAGCCGTCCACCCCGTCTGGCCAGGCGACCCGGCCGAGGACGGACTCGAGGTTGGTGGACTGGTGCAGGCCCTCCTGCTCGATCGCGGTGAGCGCGCCCGGCACGAGGTCCGAGCCGCTCATCCCGGCGCGGAGCTGCGGCTCCCGCTTAAGGAGCGCGGCGGTGCGGACCAGGGCGAACAGGCGCTGCGGCTGGTCCCAGCCGGCGCCGGCGACATGGCGCTCCGTGTCGAGGGCGGCCACGGAGAGGGGGTCGAAGACCGGACGCACGGGGGAGGTCACCGCGCTATCCTGCCGCACGCCGGAGGGCATACCGTGTCGCCCGGGCACGCACCGAGGCGGCCACTCGTTCAGCGGAACGTATATTTGGCACCACGTGCGCGACGCGTGCGGATGACAGATCGGGTCCAAGGTGAGTGAACGCGACTGGTTTGGCGGGGAACCTGACTCCGAGGGGGGCGGTGGCCCGGGAGGCACCCGGACGGTCGTCCGGACCCCACGGCGGCGTGGGCCGCTCGTCCCTACCCTGCTCGTGCTGTTCGGGGTGGTGGTCGCGCTCTCGCTGGTGGCCCAGTTCTGGACCGAGATCCTCTGGTTCGACTCGGTCGGCTTCCGCTCGGTCTTCGTGACCGAGCTCGGTGCCAAGATCCTCCTCGGCGTCGTCGGCGGCATCGTCACCGCTGCCATCGTCGGCTCGAGCCTGCTCATCGCCTACCGAACCCGCCCCATCTACGCGCCCACGACGCCCGACCAGGACTCCCTCGAGCGCTACCGGGAGGCCATCGAGCCGCTGCGGCGGTTCGCGACGATCGGGATCCCCCTCTTCGTCGGGCTCATCTCCGGGCTCGGGGCCGCCGGCCAGTGGGAGACCTACCTGTTGTGGCGCAACGGCGTCGACTTCGGCAAGACCGACCCGCAGTTCCACCTAGACGTCGGCTTCTTCGTGTTCACGCTGCCGTGGCTGACCTTCGTCGTCGCCTACCTCAGCATGGCCCTCGTCATCGGGGTCCTCGTCGCGGCCTTCACCCACTACGTCTTCGGTGGCCTGCATTTCCAGGGCCGCAACCGGCGCACGACGTCGGCGGCGCGGCTGCACCTCTCCGCCCTGCTTGCCGCGATCGTCCTCGCCCGCGCGGCGAGCTACTGGCTCGAGCGCTACACCCTCACGACGAAGAGCACCGAGCTCATGACTGGCATCCAGTACACCGACGCCACGGCGGTGCTGCCGACCAAGGCGATCCTCGCGCTCGCCTCGGTGATGTGCGCGGCGATGTTCCTCTCGGTGATCTGGACGCAGTCGTGGCGCCTGCCCATCGTCGGGGTCGTGCTGCTCGTCGTCGTCTCCATCGTCGTCGGAGGGATCTTCCCGGCCCTGATCCAGTCGCTCAAGGTCCGCCCGAGCGAGAAGTCCCTCGAGTCGCCCTACCTCGCGAACAACATCGCCGCGACACGCGACGCCTTCGGGCTCTCGGCCATCGACAAGACCGACTACAACGCCGCCACCCAGGCCACCCAGGGGCAGCTGCGCAACGACGCGACCACGGTCCCCGGCATCCGGATCCTCGACCCCAACGTCGTGTCGGCGACCTACAAGCAGCTCCAGGCCGGCAAGAGCTACTACCAGTTCCCCGACACCCTCGACGTCGACCGGTACACCGTGGACGGCACTCTGAGCGACACCGTCATCGCCGTGCGCGAGCTCGACCTCGACGGCGTCCCCGACGCGCAGCGGAACTGGCTCAACGACCACACCGTCTACACGCACGGCTTCGGCCTCGTCGCGGCATACGGCAACCGCAAGGACGCCGACGGCAAGCCGGTCTTCTTCGAGCAGAACATCCCCTCGTCGGGCAAGCTCGGCAAGTTCGAGCCGCAGATCTACTTCGGCGAGCAGTCGCCGGAGTACTCCATCGTCGGTGCGCCGTCCGGGGCCCCGCAGCGGGAGTTCGACTACCCCGACGGGTCGGCGGCGGGGCAGGCCAACACGACCTACACCGGCCCCGGTGGCGTCGAGATCGGCTCCCTCGCACGCAAGGTGGCCTACGCCGTCAAGTACCGCGAGGCCAACTTCCTCCTCTCCGACGCCGTCAACACCGAGTCGCGGCTGCTCGACCACCGCAGCCCACGTGAGCGGGTCCAGCGGGTCGCGCCGTGGCTGACGCTCGACGGCAACGCCTACCCCGCCGTCGTCGACGGCCGGGTCCTGTGGATCATCGACGGCTACACGACGACCGCGGACTACCCGAACTCCGACCTCACCTCGATCGAGTCGGCCACCTCCGACTCGATCACGACGACCCGCACCTCGGTGAAGGCGATCAACGCAGGCCAGGTCAACTACATCCGCAACTCGGTCAAGGCGACCGTCGACGCGTACGACGGCTCGGTGCACCTCTACAACTGGGACGAGACCGACCCGATGCTCAAGGCGTGGTCCGGGGCGTTCCCGGGCACCATCGAGCCGCTGTCCAACATCAGCGCGTCCCTGATGTCCCACCTGCGCTACCCCGAGGACCTCTTCAAGGTCCAGCGCGAGATCCTCTCCCACTACCACGTCACCGAACCGGGCTCCTTCTACGGCGGCAACGACTTCTGGAAGGTGCCCGCCGACCCGACCAAGGACCAGCGCACGACCGACCAGCCGCCCTACTACCTCAGCATCGCCATGCCGGGCCAGACCTCCCCGGAGTTCTCGCTGACGACGACGTTCATGCCGTTCGGCACCCGCGAGGTCCTCTCGGGCTTCCTCGCCGTCGACTCGAACCCCGGGTCGACCAAGGGGCAGCGCCGGCCCGGCTACGGCCAGCTGCGCCTGCTCGAGCTGCCCCGCGACAGCAACGTGCGCGGGCCGGGCCAGGTGCAGAACGACATCTCGTCGTCGAGCGTGGCCCAGGCCGAGGGCGGCCTCGCCCTGTCGCAGTTCCTCAACCTGCAGCGCCAGCAGGGCTCGACGGTGGTCCTCGGGAACCTCCTCACGCTCCCGGTCGGCGGTGGGCTGCTCTACGTCGAGCCGATCTACGTCCAGGCCAAGACCGACTCTGCCTTCCCGCTCAACCGGGCGGTCATCGTCGCCTTCGGCGACAAGCTGGCCTGGTCGTCGACCCTGGCCGGCGCCCTCGACGCCCTCTTCGGCGGCAACTCCGGGGCGAAGTCGAGCGACAACACCCCGACGACGACGACACCGCCGGGCACTCCGGCGCCACCCGGCACCCCGGGCGGGACGGCGAACAACCCTGCCCTCACCGCCGCGCTCCAGGACGCCCAGCAGGCGTTCAGCGACGGGGAGGCGGCGCTCAAGGTCGGCGACTTCGCCAAGTACGGCGCCGCCCAGACGCGGCTCAAGGACGCCATCGCCAAGGCGGTCGCGGCCTCCCCGACCGGCGCCCTGACGCTCAAGCCGGGCGCCACGCCCACGGCGACCCCCTCGGCCGCGGCGACGAGCACCGCGAAGCCCACCGGCTGACCCGTATGCCGGGTGGGCTGGCCGCGAGCGCCGGCCGCCCGGCATACCAGCCGCTGCGGTGAGGGCGGATGTCGTGAGGCGGATTTGGTGCGGCGCGCACCGCTCACCTATAGTTGGGCTACCGACGCGGGGTGGAGCAGCTCGGTAGCTCGCCGGGCTCATAACCCGGAGGTCGCAGGTTCAAATCCTGCCCCCGCTACCAACGCGTCAACGGTATAACCGCAGGTCACAGGCTCGCAAGTTCACGCTTGCGGGCCTGTGGCATGTCCGGGGAGGTGTGCGTTCTGACCAAATCCCTGACCACGGACGTCTCGGTTGTCCCGCAGCGTCTCACTTCCTTGAGATGTCTGGGGACGTTTGAGGGTGATCGGGATGGGCCGGTGACCGCGAGACGGCGCTCGCCGGGGTTCTCGATGCGCCCTTTCGCTCTCTGCAGCTCAAGGTATGAGTGAGCCCTCGCGGGTCAGTCTGGTGTCAGAGGTTGGATGTCATCCCTTGGGTGAGCAGCTGCCAGGTGGCTTGGGCATCGCCGGCCCGAGCGCCGAGGCTCGCCCAGACGGGATGCGACCGCGGCCCGATCAGCGTGTTGAGTATGCGCAACCGCTTCCGGTCACTGCCTCTGTGTTGGCGTACGAGGTCGAGGGGGTCAGTGATGAGGGACACCAGGAACGAACTGAGCCCCGCCGACCGTCAGTTTCCGCAATTGGGCAATTGGGTCGCATTCGGGCACCCGGCGGTTGTGCAACGCGAGGTCGTACAGCGCGAGGTCGTACAGCGAATACGCGGCCATCTCGGGGCCTGTGGATCTT
>JBBRZC010000080.1:0-15841 GCA_038237075.1 Actinomycetales bacterium | reverse complement strand
TCGGGCCCCTGTCGGGCGGGGAGCGGCGGCGGCTGGCCCTGGCCCGGCTCCTCGTCGCGGACCCCGACGTGCTCCTCCTCGACGAGCCGACCAACCACCTCGACGTCGAGGGGGTCGCCTGGCTCGCCGAGCACCTCGTCACCCGGCGCACCCGGCCCGACTGCTCCCTCGTCGCGATCACCCACGACCGGTGGTTCCTCGACGCCGTCGCGATGGCGACATGGGAGGTCGTCGAGGGAGGCGTCAACACCTACGAGGGGGGCTACTCGGCATACGTCCTCGCCAAGGCCGAGCGCGACCGGCTCGCGTCGGTGACCGCGGAGCGGCGCGACAACCTCCTGCGCAAGGAGCTTGCCTGGCTGCGCCGGGGCCCGCCAGCCCGCACGAGCAAGCCGAGGTTCCGGATCGACGCGGCCAACGAGCTCATCGACGACGAGCCCCCGCCGCGCGACGAGGTGTCGCTGGTGCGGTTCGCAACGACCCGTCTGGGCAAGGACGTCATCGACCTGCTCGACGTCAGCGTCGAGCTACCCGACGGCCGGCGCCTGCTCGACCGGGTCACCTGGCGGCTGGCGCCCGGCGAGCGGGTTGGCATCGTCGGCGTCAACGGCGCCGGCAAGTCGACGCTGCTGCGTGCCTTCACCGGCGACCTGCACCTCTCCTCGGGGCAGCGCAAGGTCGGCAAGACCGTCTCCGTCGCCTTCCTCAGCCAAGAGGTGCGGGAGCTGGAGCGGTTCGCGTCGTGGCGGGTGATCGAGGCGATCGAGGACGTGCGCACCGTCACGACCCTGGGTGACAAGGAGGTCACCGCGAGCCAGCTCGCCAAGCGCCTCGGCTTCAGCGGCGGTCGTCAGCAGACCCGGGTCAGCGACCTCTCCGGCGGGGAGCGACGCCGGCTCCAGCTGCTGCGCCTGCTCATGGCCGAACCCAACGTCCTCATCCTCGACGAGCCGACCAACGACCTCGACATCGAGACGCTCACCTCGCTGGAGGACGTCCTCGACGGCTGGGCCGGAACGTTGCTCGTGGTGTCGCACGACCGCTACCTCCTCGAGCGGGTCGCCGAGCGGCAGGTGGCGCTGCTCGGGGACGGCGGGGTGCGTGACCTGCCCGGCGGCGTCGACCAGTACCTCCAGCTCCTCGGTGCGGCCCGGCAGGCGGGCGGGACGGGTCGTCCCGCGGCCGGGGACGAGGCCGGGCATGGGCCCGCGGACGGGCCCTCGGACGGGCTCGCGGCTACGGCGGCTGCCTCGCCGCCCTCCCCGGCCAGCTCGGCGCAGCTTCGGGAGGCCCGCAAGGAGATGAGCCGGATCGAGCGGGCGCTGTCGCGCCTCTCGACGCAGGAGGAGCGGCTCCATACCGAGATGGTCGCGCGGGCAACCGACCACGCGGCGGTGCTGCGCCTCAACGACAGCCTCCGTGCCCTCGTCGACGAGCGGGAGGAGCTCGAGCTCGCCTGGCTCACGGCCGCGGAGGTCGTCGGCTGACCGACGTGCCACCTGGCGTGCCGGTGCCAGTTGGCGCGCCGGTGCCGACGGCTCCGGGCGGGTGCCGACCGGGCCGGTGCGGGGGGACCTGGCTCAGGCGTCGAAGGTGTGGAGCAGGCCGCGCAGCAGCTCGGCGAGCTGGGCGCGTTGCGGCTCGGGCAGGCGAGCGAGCACGGTCCGCTCGCGCTCGAGGAGGTCGGCCAGCGCGGCGTCGACGACCTCGCGCCCGGCCAAGGTCAGGGCGACGATGACGCCGCGCCGGTCGGTTGGGTCGGGGCTGCGGTCGGTGAACCCGCGGGCGGTGAGCCGGTCCACCCGGTTGGTCATCGTGCCCGAGGTCACAAGGGTCTGCGTGACGAGCTGCCCGGGGGAGAGCTCGTAGGGGACACCGGAGCGCCGCAGCGCTGAGAGGACGTCGAACTCCCATTGCTCGAGCCCGTGGTCGGCGAAGGCGCCGGCGCGAGCGAGGTCGAGATGCCGGGCCAGCCGCGAGATGCGGGACAGCACCTGCAGGGGCGAGACGTCGAGATCCGGCCGCTCCCGGCTCCATGCCGCGACGATGCGGTCCACCTCGTCGGGAGTTGCGGTCACCGTCCGAGTCTACCTAGCATCAAGTATCTTGACGTCGAGATACAAAGGGAGCGCCATGTGGGACCCGCAGCAGTACGCGCTGTTCGACAGCCACCGGGGCCGGCCGTTCGCAGACCTCCTGGCCCGGGTCGGGGCGCGGGACCCCGGGTTCGTCGTCGACCTCGGATGCGGTGACGGTCCGCTGACCCTCGGGCTCGCCGAGCGCTGGCCGGACGCGCGCGTCATGGGGGTCGACTCGTCTCCGCAGATGCTGGCCGCCGCCCGCGACCACGACGACCGCGGCCGGGTCGAGTGGGTCGAGGCCCGCGCGGAGGACTGGGACCCAGTCGCCCTCGGCGCCCCGGTCGACGTCCTCGTCACGAACGCGACGCTCCAGTGGGTCCCCGGCCACCGCGACCTCATCCCCCGGTGGGTCGAGGCCCTCGCAACCGGTGGCTGGTTCGCGATGCAGGTGCCGGCGAACTTCACGGCACCCTCGCACGTCCTCATGCGCGAGGTGGCCGCACGGCATACCCGGGCCGCAGACCTGGCCCCGGGACTGGAGCGGGCCGTCGCCGTCGAGGAGCCCGCGACCTATCTGAGGGTGCTGGCCGGGCTGGGGCTCGAGGTCGACGTCTGGGAGACGACGTACCTCCACGTCCTCGATGCCGTTGGCGCACAACGCTCCCCAGTACTCGAATGGGTGCGGGGCACGGGGTTGCGCCCTGTCCTCGAGGTGCTCACCGACCCGGCGGAGCGGGGCGCCTTCCTTGAGGACTACACGGCTGCGCTCGACGTCGCCTATCCGAGGCAGGCACACGGCGTCGTCCTGCCGTTCCGGCGGACCTTCGCGGTCGGGCACCGCCCTTGAGCCGCGTCAGCGGCGCCCGGCCCGGAGCGTGGGCTTGGGCTCGAGGCCGCTGAGCCCGTTCCACGCGAGGTTGACGAGGTGCGCGGCGACGTCGGTCTTCTTGAAGCGGCGCGAGTCCAGCCACCACTGGCCGGTGAGGGCGACCATGCCGACGAGCATCTGCGCATAGAGCGGGGCCGTCTTCGGGTCGAGCTTGCGGGTCCGGAACTCGTCGGCCAGGAGGTGCTCGACCTGTGACGCGATGTCGCTGATGAGGCTGGCGAACGAGCCGGTCGACTGACCCGCGGGGGAGTCCCGCACGAGGATGCGGAACCCGTCGGTCGAGCCCTCGACGTAGTCGAGCAGCGCGAGGGCCGCCGCCTCAAGGAGTCCCCGCGACGTCGTCTCGGCGGTGAGGGCGTTGGTGATGCCGTCGAGGAGGCTGCGGATCTCGCGGTCGACGACGACGGCATACATCCCCTCCTTGCCGCCGAAGTGTTCGTAGACAACGGGTTTCGAAACGCTCGCCTTGGCGGCGATCTCCTCGACGGTGGTCCCCTCGAACCCCTTCTCGGCGAAGAGCTGGCGCCCGACCTCGATGAGCTGCTCGCGGCGCTCCTTGCCGGTCATCCGGGCCCGGCCGCTGCCGGTGCTGTGGGTGGCGTCGCGTGGGGTCACCCGTGCCATTCTGCCTGCCGGGGCGCCCGCAGCCGGGAGGGGCGTTAGCGTGGGGGCCGTGTCCTCGACCCGTGTGATGACGACGAGCAGGTATGCCGTGCCGCTCGCTGCGGCCGTCGTGCTCGGCGCGGTGGCCGGGTGCGGCGGGGCCCCGGTCCCGGTGGTGGCTCTCACGACGGGCGCCCAGCACGCGGTGACGCTGCCGTCGGCGACATCGCCTGAGTCACCGACCTCCACCACGCTGCCGGCCGTCCCGGCGGCTCCGTCGTCGGTGGCCGCGCCGGTGCCAGCCCCGCCGGCCCCGGCGCCGCCGCAGGCCGTGACCACCCGGCCGCCGAGTCGCCCGGCCGGTCCCGTCGCTCCACCGGCGGCTGCGCCCGGAGGTGGGGCGAGCCGGAGTACGACCCCTCCCCCTGGGCCCGCCGCACCCGCGCCGCAAGCTGCAGGGCCGCTGCGTATCGTCCAGGCGCCTTTTCCGTTTCCCGCGAGCCGCAAGCAGGAGATGGCCGCCTTCTCGCTGCGCCACTACGGGTCGGCGACGTGGCAGCTGACACCCCGCGTCATCGTCCTGCACTTCACCGCCGGCTCGTCCTGGACGGGCGCGCGCGACATCTTCGCCTCGGACGCTGCGAACATGGGCGAGAAGCCGGGCACGTGCGCCCACTTCGTCATCGCCAAGGACGGCACGGTCTACCAGCTGGTGCCGACGAGCGTCCGCTGCCGGCACGCGATCGGGCTCAACGACAGCGCGATCGGGATCGAGATGGTCCAGGAGGCTGGGTCGTCGTCGAGCTGGGCCGACCGTCAGATCCTCTCCCGCCCGGCGCAGGTCGGGGCCGCCCTGGCTCTGGTGCGGATGCTGCAGGCGCAGTTCGGGATCTCGACGAGCAACGTCATCGGGCACGCGACCGCGAACGCGGCGACGCAGTTCCACGACCTGTTGGGGTGGCGCAACGACCACAGCGACTGGCAGGCGGCCGACGTCGCGGTCTTCCGGCAGCGGCTGTGAGGGCCTCGGCCGGTGGGGCGCGGGCGGGCGGTCCACTACCCTTCTCGGGTCCGGCTCCGGCCGGTCGTTCCCCGGTTGGTCTGCTGGCAGGGCCCGCCTGACTTTGAATCAGGACTAGCGACGATGGTTCGATTCCATCCCGGGGAGCGCGTCACGGCAGGGACCGAGCCGGACGAGATCGGCACAACCAGTGAGCGCTCAGTCCATGGGATCCCATGGATCCGGCGCTCATCCGTGGAGCGCTGTGGCCCGAGTGGTCTGCGATGCCCCAGTGACGTATGCCGCTCGGCGGGCGCGCTCGAAACCGGCGGGTAGCATGACCCTCGGCCCCGCGGCATACGCCGCCGGTGGCCGCTTCCTGCCGCTGACCTTGGGAGATCCCCACCCGTGAGCACAGTCCGTCCGGCCGCCGTCATCGTCCTCGCCGCAGGTGAGGGCACCCGGATGAAGTCTCGTCGACCCAAGGTCCTGCACACCATCGGCGGTCGCTCGCTGGTCGGGCACGCGATCGCTGCCGCCCGCGGAACCGCTCCCGAGCACCTCGCCGTGGTCGTGCGGCACGGGCGGGCCCTCGTCGCCGAGCACGTGGCCCAGCTCGACCCGGACGTGGTGATCGCCGACCAGGACGAGGTCAGGGGCACCGGCCGCGCCGTCGAGTGCGGTCTCGCGGCGCTGCCCGGCGACCTCGACGGCACCGTCCTCGTCACCTACGGCGACGTGCCGCTGCTGACGTCACAGACCCTCCTCGGGCTCCTCGAGGCACACGCCGAGTCCGGCAGTGCCGTCACCGTCATCACGGCGACGCTTCCCGACCCGACGGGCTACGGCCGCGTCCTGCGCGACGAGGACGGCCGGGTGGCCGGCATCGTCGAGCAGAAGGACGCCACGCCGCAGCAACGGGCCATCACCGAGGTGAACTCCGGGCTGTACGCCTTCGATCTCGCCGTGCTGAGAAGCGCGCTGGCCGAGGTCGGCACGGACAACGTCCAGGGGGAGAAGTACCTCACCGACGTCCTCGCCATCGCCCGGTCTCGCGGGCTTGCGGTGAGCGCCCACCTCGTCGACGACCTCTGGCAGACGGAGGGCGTCAACGACAAGGTGCAGCTCGCCCGGCTCGGCGCCGAGCTCAACCGCCGCATCGTCGAGCAGGCCATGCGAGAGGGCGCCATCGTCGTCGACCCCGCCACGACCTGGCTCGACGCCGACGTCACCGTCGGGCAGGACACGGTGATCCACCCGCACACCCAGATCCACGGGGCGAGCACCATCGGCGCCGACTGCACCATCGGCCCCGACACCACCCTGGTCGACGTCGAGGTGGGCGACGGCGCCTCCGTGGTCCGGACCCAGGCCCAGCTCGCCGTCGTCGGTCCGGGAGCGACGGTGGGGCCCTTCTCGTTCCTGCGGCCCGGCACCGAGCTCGGCGCGGACGGCAAGATCGGGGGCTTCGTCGAGACCAAGAACGCGGTGATCGGGGCGGGCGCGAAGGTCCCCCATCTCACGTATGCCGGTGACGTCACCATCGGGGAGGGCGCCAACATCGGGGCCGGCACGATCTTCGCGAACTACGACGGGGTGACGAAGACGCACACCACGGTCGGAGCCCACAGCTTCGTCGGGAGCAGCTCGGTCATCGTCGCGCCGGTGACCATCGCCGACGGGGCCTACGTGGCCGCCGGATCGGGGATCACCCAGGACGTCGGTCCGGGGGAGCTCGGCGTGGCCCGCGCCCGTCAGCGCAACGTCGCGGGCTGGGTCGCGCGGCGCCGTCCGGGCACGCGCGCCGCAGCGGCTGCAGCCGCGGCCGCGGCGTCGCAGACCAACGCCGCCGACGTGCAGAAGGTGAGCCAGCCGTGATCGGGATCCTCAAGGCGACCCAGAAGAACCTCATGGTCTTCTCCGGCCGGGCCCATCCTGAGCTGGCCGAGTCGGTGGCCGCCGCGCTCGGCACCGAGCTCGTCCCGACCAGCGCCTACGACTTCGCCAACGGCGAGATCTACGTCCGCTACGAGGAGTCGGTCCGCGGGTCCGACGCGTTCGTCATCCAGAGCCACACCGCGCCGATCAACAAGTGGATCATGGAGCAGCTCATCATGATCGACGCCCTCAAGCGGGCGTCCGCCAAGCGGATCACCGTGGTGCTGCCCTTCTACGGCTACGCCCGGCAGGACAAGAAGCACCGCGGCCGCGAGCCGATCTCGGCGCGGCTCATGGCCGACCTCTTCCACACCGCGGGCGCCGACCGGCTCATGGCGGTGGACCTGCACACGTCGCAGATCCAGGGCTTCTTCGACGGCCCGGTCGACCACCTCATGGCCCTGCCGATCCTCAGCGACTACGTGTCGCAGAGGTACGGCGACCAGCAGCTGGCCGTGGTCTCCCCCGACGCCGGCCGGATCAGGGTCGCCGAGGAGTGGTCCCGCCGCCTCGGCAACGCTCCCCTCGCGTTCATCCACAAGACCCGGGACATCAACCGTCCCAACGAGACCGTCGCGAACCGCGTCGTCGGGCTCGTCAGGGACCGCATCTGCGTCCTCGTCGACGACATGATCGACACGGGCGGCACCATCACCAAGGCCGCCGACGCCCTCATGGCCGAAGGGGCTGCCGGCGTCGTCATCGCCGCGACCCACGCGATCCTGTCAGGCCCCGCTGTCGACCGCCTCAAGAGCTGCGGCGCGATCGAGGTCATCGTCACCGACACCCTGCCGATCACGCCGGACCGCGAGTTCGACAAGCTCACCGTGCTCTCCATCGCGCCACTCGTCAGCATGGCGATCAAGGAGGTCTTCGAGGACGGCTCGGTGACGAGCCTCTTCGAGGGCCGAGCCTGAGCCGTTCCGCTCGCCAGGCCGGTATGCCGCGGCGGGCTCAGGTGTCCTCTCCCCGGCGGGCCCGGTATGCCGCGACGTTGGCGCGGTTGCCGCACCCTCCGTCGCAGAACCGCCGGGACCGGTTCTTGGAGAGGTCGACGACGACGTCGTCGCAGTCGGGGGCGTCGCAGAGCTTGAGGCGGTCCGTCGCCGCGAGCCGGATGACGTCGACGAAGGCCATCGCCGCCTCCACGGCCATCCGGGTCGGCAGCGGCGCCTCGGGCGACGTCGCGTGGAGGTGGTAGCCGAACCCGCCGTGTCGCACGAGCTGAGGCAGTGCCTCTCCCTCGCGCAGAAGGCCGTTGACGGCATCGACGGCCGCGTCCTCGTCGAGGAACCAGAGCCCGCGCAGCCGCGGCCGCAGAGCCCGCACGGCCGCCAGCTCGACCGCGTCACCGGCCCGGGAACCGGTCCAGGACCACGCGTCGACGAAGGCAGCCAGCTGCTCCACGGAGACGAGCCGGTCGACGTCGTGGTCGCCCGGGACCGACCCGGCCATGGTGTTGACGAGCGCCGCCGCACCGAGGAGCGCCACCTCGGTGTCATGGGCGAAGATCATCTTGACTCCTGACAGCATCCTACCTTACCGTCATGAGCATAATTCATTTTGCCCATGACCAGTGCGACCGGCCGATGATTCAGGACGAGGGATGACGCCATGACGACCGAGACGAGCCGCACGCGCCGTCCGACCGCACCGCGCGGCATGTCGGCCGGACGCCGCGGCGCCGACCTCGGCATCGCTGCGGCGCTGCTCTCGGCGGCCGCATTCGGCACGTCGGGACCCTTCGCCAAGGCGCTGCAGCACACCGGATGGAGCTCGGGCGCGATCGTCCTCCTGCGGGTCGGCATCGCCGCAATGGTCCTCCTCGTGCCGGCGCTGCTGGCCTGCCGCGGCCGCTGGCACCTCCTGAGCGCGAACCTGCCCCTGGTCCTCGTCTACGGCGTCGTCGCCGTCGCCGGCTGCCAGGTCGCCTACTTCAACGCCGTCCAGCACCTCTCGGTGGGGGTCGCCCTGCTCCTCGAGTACTGCGGCACGATCCTCGTCGTGCTCTGGGTGTGGCTCCGCACCCGCCGCGCGCCCGGGCGGCTGACCTGGCTCGGCATCGTCGTGGCGATGGCCGGTCTCGCCCTCGTCCTCGACCTCGCCGGGCAGTCGCGGCCCGACCCGGTCGGCGTGCTCTGGGGCCTGCTCGCAGCCGTCGGCCTCGCCGTCTTCTTCGTCGCCGCCGCCCACGGCGACGGCGGCCTCCCGCCGGTGGTCCTCGCCGCCTTCGGGATGGCCACGGGCGCCGTCGCCCTCGTCGTCCTCGCGGCGGTCCGCGTGCTGCCCATGACCTTCCGGACCGCCGACGTGCCCCTCGCCGGGCAGGTCGTGCCCTGGTGGGCCGCCATCCTCGAGCTGGCCGCGGTCGCCGCGGCAGCGGCATACCTGCTGGGGACGTTCGCGGCTCGCCGGCTCGGCTCGACCGTCTCGTCGTTCGTCGGGCTCAGCGAGGTGCTGTTCGCCATCCTCTTCGCCTGGCTCCTCCTCGGCGAGCTGCCCGGCCCCGTGCAGCTGCTGGGCGGGGGGCTCATCGTCGCCGGTGTCGTCGCCGTGCGCGCCGGGGAGCTGCGCCGGGCCGTGTAGCCTGCGCCGCATGGGCCGCGTCGTCGTCGTGGGGGCCGGCATCGTCGGGCTGGCCACCGCCGCGCGCCTCGCCGCCCGCGGTGACGAGGTCGTCGTCGTCGAGAAGGAGCCCGACCTCGCGGCCCACCAGACCGGCCGCAACTCCGGCGTCATCCACTCGGGCCTCTACTACCCGCCGGGCAGCCTCAAGGCCCGCATGGCGACGGCGGGCGCGACGTCCATGGCCCGCTTCGCGCAGGAGCGCGGCATCCCGCATGCCGGGTGCGGCAAGCTCGTCGTCGCCGTCACCGCCGGGGAGCTGCCCGGACTCATGCGGCTGGCCGAGCGCGCCGCGGCCAACGACGTGCCGGCGACGCTGCTCGGCGCCGAGGAGGCCCGGGAGCACGAGCCTTACGTGTCCTGCGTGCGGGCCCTGTGGGTGCCGTCCACCGGAATCGTCGACTACCGGGCCGTGTGCATGGCGCTCGCCGCCGACGTCGTCGCCGCGGGAGGGGAGATCCGCTTCGGCGAGGGGTTCGTCGGCGCGCGTCCAGCGGCCGGCGGCCGGGTGCAGGTCGAGACCACCAGACGTGGTCTCGGTGCGGACGGCCTCGTCGCCTGCGCCGGGCTCTACGCCGACCGGGTCGCCGCCGCCTGCGGGCTGGACGCGGGCGCCCGGATCATGCCGTTCCGCGGCGAGTACTTCGAGCTGGCGCACGAGCAGGAGCACCTCGTGCGCGGGCTGGTCTACCCGGTGCCCGACCCGCGGTTCCCCTTCCTCGGGGTGCACCTGACCCGGATGGTCCACGGCGGGGTCCACGCCGGCCCGAACGCCGTCCTCGCGCTGCGCCGCGAGGGCTACACCTGGCGCGACGTCGACCTCGGCGAGCTCGGCGAGACCCTGCGCTGGCCGGGCTTGTGGCGGCTCGCCGCCCGCAACCTGCGTCCAGGTGCGGCGGAGGTGTTGCGGTCGCTGTCGCGCCGGTCCTTCGCGAAGGCCCTGTCGAGGCTCGTGCCGGGCATCGAGGCCAAGCACCTCGTTCCGGCGCCGGCGGGGGTCCGGGCCCAGGCGCTGACCCGAGACGGCCGGCTCGTCGACGACTTCCTCGTCCGCGAGGCGCCCGGGCAGGTGCACGTCATCAACGCCCCCTCACCGGCGGCGACCGCGAGCCTCGAGATCGCCGCGCACCTGGTGTCCCGCCTCGACGCGGTCCGCGCCTGATGACGCCCCGCGACCCCCGCCCCCTGCTGCTCGTCGCCGCGAGCGGGCTCGCCCGGGAGACCGCCGTCGCGGCGCGCGCCGCCGGTGTCGACCTGGCGGGCTGCCTCGACGACGACCAGGGGCTGTGGGGCACCGAGGTGGCCCCCGGCCTGCCCGTCCTCGGCGGCATCGAGACGGCCACCGAGCACCCGGACGCGGCGCTGACGATCTGCGCCGGGCGGGGGAGCAGCCGCGCCGCCATCGCCGCGCGGCTCGCCGCCCTCGGCGTGGACGCCTCGCGCTTTGCCAGTGTCGTCGACCCGTCGGCGCGGGTCCCCGACGGCACCCGCGTCGGCGCCGGGTCGATCCTCCTCGCCGGCGTCGTCCTCACCGCCGACGTCACCCTCGGCGTCCACGTCGTCTGCATGCCGCACGTGGTAATCACCCACGACTGCTGGGCCGAGGCGTTCGCCACCCTCTGCGCCGGGGTCGTGCTCGGCGGGCGCGTCGTCGTGGGACGCGCCGCCTACGTCGGCATGGCGGCGTCGGTGCGCGAGCGCGCGACCCTCGGCTCCGACTGCGTTGTCGGCATGGGGTCGGTCGTGCTCGCCGACGTGCCGCCCGGTGAGACCTGGGCCGGCAACCCGGCCCGGCGGCTGGTGCGCTGAGCCGGCCGGTGCCGACCCGCGCGCGGTCCGGCGCGGCCCGCTGGCGGTCAGTCATCTGCTGAGCTCAGCGCACCACGGCCGGTGACCAGCCCTTGGCGATGAACAGCTGCGGGGCCCCGGTGCCGTCGGCCGGGACGACCCAGATGTTGGACTCCGCCGCCGCGGTGCCGACGCCGGGCAGGCCGTAGATGACCCTCGCGTCGTCGAGCCACTCGACCTGGTCGTCGACGCTGCGTGGCTCGGCGAGGGGCGTCTCGCGCCCGGTCGCGAGGTCCAGCACCGAGATCCGCCAGTCGCCGGGCGCTCGCGTGCCCCGGGTCTTGAAGGCGACCCGCGTCCCGTCGGGGGAGAGGGACGGGCACTCGGCGTCGTCGCGGACCGTTTCCAGCGTCTGTGTCGACAGCCGCCCCCGGACGAGCCAGGTCCGGCCGCCGAACGCCGCCGTGGCATAGAACGTGTCGTCGTCGGCGGCGAAGGTGACCCCCCAGAGGTTGCGGTCCGCGGGGGCGGTCGCCCGCCCATCGTGCAGGAGGGTGAAGTTCTCGAGGTCCTGGCTGCGACGGTCACCGAGGTGGGTCACGACGGTGCGGGTCGAGAACGACGTCGACGCGTAGGAGTCCCCGGCGACGAAGCTCGTCGTGGCGGCGAGGGTGGCGTCGCGCGACAGGCGGGCCCGGCTGGGGCTGCCGGTCAGCGGCAGGTCGACGACGTGGGCGCCGGCCGTGGTGAGGACCGTCGCTGTGTAGGTCGTCACCAGGCCGCGGTCCGAGGCGAGGCAGAGGATGCGGTCGGTGCTCGCGAAGACCCGGTCGCACGACGGGGACAGGACGGCCCTCGGCCCGGAGGGGTCGGCCAGCCGGACCGCCGCCACCCGGCCGTAGTTGGGCCCGATCGCGCTGTTGCGGAACACGACTCGCGGACCGGTGACCGCCGAGGGCGCGACGGTGGGCTGGGCCGGGGCTGTCGCGACGGCCCGCTGCTGGGCCGCCCGCGAGATGGCCACGAAGGCGACCGTGCCCGCGACGACGGCGACGACGACGGCCACCAGGGCGACGAGCCGGAGGCGTCGGCTCATCGCGCCGGCTCCTGAGTCGTCTCTTGCGCCGGGGCCTGCAGTCCCCGCAGCAGCCACGCCGCGACGGGGACAGCGAGGGCGAGCGCGACGGCATACGCGAGGACGGCCGGGCCGCGACCGAGCCAGGTCCACAGGACTCCGAAGAGGAGCGAGGACGCAAAGCGGCCGACCGCGACGACCGTCTGGGTCGTCGCGATGCCGACGGCGCGCACCGGGGTGGGCACCAGGCTCGCAGTGAGCGCAGCGAGGACACCGTCGGTGCTCGCGTAGAAGGCGCCGAGGAGGAGCAGGCAGAGGGCGGTCGTCAGGACACCGACAGCGGGGCCGGCGGCAGCGAGGTAGGCGCCGACGAGGAGCAGGTGCCCGAGGACCAGGACCCGGGCCCGGCCGACCCGGTCGGCGAGGCGACCGAGGGGCACCGCGAGGGTGAGGTATGCCGTGTTGGTGCCGACGAAGAGCAGCGGGAACCAGGTCGCGGCGAAGGCGTCGCGCTGCTGGAGGGAGAGGTAGAGGAACCCGTCGCTGACGGCGAGCACGCTGAGCAGGGCCGTGGCCACCATGAGCCGGCCCAGGCCCGTCCTCCGCACGGCCCGCAGCGACGGGGCGACCAGCGGAGCTGGTGCCGCCGCCTGCTCTGCCGCCGCCTGCTCTGCCGCCGCCGCCTGCTCTGCCGCCTGCTCTGCCGCCGGCGCCTGCTCGGCCGCCGTCGCCGCTGCCGCGGCTCGCCGGGGACGCAGGTCGGGGACCATGAGCCCGAGCAGGGGCAGCCCGAGCAGGGCTGCCGCGAACGAGGCGACGAAGACGGTGGTGTAGTCGCCGGGGACGAGCCAGAGCAGCGAGAAGGCGAGGAGGGGGCCCAGGGCGGCCCCGGTGGTGTCGAGGGCGCGGTGCACGCCGAAGGCGCGCCCGAGCGACTCCGCCGGGCTCACCGCCGCGATGAGCGCGTCTCGGGGGGCAGTGCGCAGCCCCTTGCCCAGCCGGTCGACGGTGATCACCGCGGTCACGGCCGCGAACCCGTGCAGGGGGATGAGGGCGAGCTTCGTCACCGCCGACAGCCCGTAGCCGAGGAAGGCCACCCACTTGGGCCGGTCGGCCCGGTCGGCGAGCCAGCCGCCCAGGATCCGGACCAGGGCGCTGACGCCCTGGTACAGGCCGTCGATGACACCGTAGGCGGCCGGCGTGAGGCCGAGCACGGCGGTGAGGTAGATGGGGAGCACGGCAGACAGCGACTCGGACGACACGTCCGTGAGCAGGCTGACGAAGCCCAGGAGGACGACCGTCGGGGCGACGCGGCCGGCGCTTCCGCGGCCCGCTCCCCAGCGGCCCGCCCTCCGACTGCTCGCGCCCGGCGCGGTCGTTGCAGCCGGGCGCTCGGAGAGGTACATCGTCACCCCTCCGATGTCGAAGCCCGTCGTCGTGGCCGGACCGCCGCTGTCGCCGGGTCAGCCGTGCGTGCCGACTCGTCCAGGACAGAATACGGACCGCCGCCCGGTCACCTGCAGCAATTCGTCGTTTGTCCGGCGCCTTGGGTACGATCGGTGGGTTGCCTCGGCGAGGGACGGTGCGCGGTCGCCCGTCCGTGATCGACGCGGGCGCCCGTCCACCGGGCCCACGTGTCATCTCCGTGCCGCGTCCCGCGTCGAGGCCCACCCCACGCTGCGCGCCCGTCACAGGCCGCCGACACCACGTTCCACCGAGGAGAGCCCCATGTCCGAGAACAAGCTCGTCGCCGAGACCCGCACCCAGTTCGGCAAGGGTGCGGCCCGCAAGATCCGCCGCGACCACAAGATCCCCGCCGTCATCTACGGCCACGGCACGGAGCCCGTCCACATCACCCTGCCGGGCCACGAGACGATGATGGCGCTCAAGACCGCCAACGCGCTGCTGACCATCGAGGTCGACGGCACCTCGCAGCTCGCGCTGGCCAAGGATGTGCAGCGCGACCCCGTCCGGCCGGTCATCGAGCACGTCGACCTCGTCGTGGTCCGCCGCGGCGAGAAGGTCACCGTCGATGTCCAGGTGCACGTCGAGGGCGAGGCCGCACCCGAGACCGTGGTCACCGTCGAGTCCCAGACCGTGCAGCTCGAGGTGCTCGCCACGAACATCCCCGAGAGCGTCGTCATCTCGGTTGCAGGGCGGCGTCCCGGCACCCAGATCCACGCCTCCGAGATCGAGCTGCCCGAGGGCGCCGAGCTCGCCTCCGACCCCGAGGCGCTCATCGTCAACATCACGGCCCAGATCTCCGAGGAGGCGCTAGACGCCGAGCTCGCCGAGCTCGAGGCCGAGGCCGGCATCGAGCACGACGCCCCCGAGTCAGAGGCCGCGGAAGGCGAGGCTGCGGCCGCCGAGGGTGCTGCTCCCGAGGCCGGCTCCGAGGGCTGACCTCTCGGGACGCTCGCACGACGGGCGCTGGTATGCCGTGCACCACGGCATACCAGCGCCTTTCGCTGCTCTCGGGCCACGACCACCGGCGTATGCCGCGCGGTCGGCCTTCTCGTGCGGCTGACCCGGGCCGTCGGCACGGACCGCGCCGTTCGGCATACTTGCCGCTCGTGGACACCTGGCTCGTCGTCGGACTTGGCAACCCGGGCCCCCGCTACGCGGGCAACCGCCACAACGTCGGCGCGATGGTCGCCCGGGAGCTGGCCAACCGGCACGGCCTCGGTGCGCTGGCGACGCGACGGCTCGCCCGCCGCTCCGCGGGAGCCGCGGCGACCTTCACCGCGCACAAGACGCGGGCCTTGGTCTGCGAGGTGCGGCTCGGCACCGGGCCGGGCGGAGCGCCCGGGCCGCGCGCCGTGCTGGCGGTGCCGACGACCTTCATGAACGAGTCCGGGGGCTCGGTGTCGGCGCTGCTGAAGTTCTGGTCCATCGACGTCGAGCACCTCGTCGTCGTCCACGACGAGCTCGACATCCCCGCGGGGTCGGTCCGGCTCAAGCGGGATGGCGGCGAGGGCGGTCACAACGGGCTGCGCTCGGTGTCGAAGTCCCTGGGCACCCGGGACTACTTGCGGGTTCGCGTGGGCATCGGACGCCCGCCCGGGCGGATGGACCCGGCCGACTACGTGCTCAAGGACTTCTCGGCAGCCGAGCGGGTCGAGCTGCCGCTGACCCTCGACAGCGCGGCCGACGCCGTGGAGTCGCTCGTCGCCGTCGGACTGCTTGAGAGCCAGCAGCGCTTCCACGCGCCCTGACTGGCACTGACCGGGGCCGTTTCGGCAGCCGGTGTCCGCTTGCCGTGGTTACCCCGTGGTTGCGGGCGAGTCCGCCTCCGGCGATGACGCGGATTCCGGGGATTCAGCCAAGTCTCCCGGCGCGGGTGCGATTCAATGGTGCGGGGTGCGGAGGTATTTCCTCGGGGGGACTGCGGTCCTGAAGGTCCAACGGGTTTCTCGGAAGCCCTGGACGGGTTGGGGGTGTGCGCGGCAGCCGCCGGGTGCACGGGGGCGTGGGGCGCATGGAGCGCCAAGACATAAGGCTTGGGGGCAGCTGTGGTGACTTCGGCGTGGATGTCTGGCGCGTCCGGCTCGGATGGGCGCGTTGACGACCGCCGGCGAGGGCTAGGACGGCGAGGGCGGCTCGCGGTCGTGACCGTCCTCGCCCTGCTCGTCGCCCTCGTGTCGACCACCGCCACCGCCACCAGCGCGTCGGCGGCCACCGACCCCTGCGCCGGCTCGACGCCGGTCGTGTGCGAGAACCTCAAGCCGGGCAGCCCGGCGTCGGAGTGGGACCTGCCGGCGGGGGCCGGTGCAGGCGATGCGTCGATCCAGGGTTTCGCGACGAGTATGAGCGTGGTCCCGGGTGGGATGGTGCAGCTCAAG
>JBBRZC010000079.1:0-16118 GCA_038237075.1 Actinomycetales bacterium | reverse complement strand
GGCACCAGTCCTGCTCGTCGGGGCTGCGGTCGCCGGCCTGCTGTTCGTCCTCGTCCTGCAGAGCGGCTCCAACCAGAGCGTGACCGCTGCCCCGAACGGCTGCGTCGGCGTCACCCCGGCCGGCAGCGGACAGGTCGCGGCGCTGCAGCCCGACCAGCTCGTGAACGCCCAGACCATCGTCGCCGTCGGCAGACAGCACGACGTCCCTCCCTACGGCTGGGTCATCGGCGTCGCCACGGCCCTGCAGGAGTCGTCGCTGCACAACCTCACCTTCGGGGACCGCGACAGCCTCGGCCTGTTCCAGCAACGCGCCGGCTGGGCGCCGAACACGGAACGGCTCGACCCGGCTACCGCCGCGGCCATGTTCTTCACCGGCGGGCACGGTGGCCAACCAGGCCTCCTGCAGATCCCGAACTGGCAGAGCATGGACCTCGCATCTGCGGCCCAGGCCGTCCAGCGAAGCGCGTTCCCCTCCGCCTACACCAGGTGGGCGGCCCAGGCCGAGCAGATCGTCTCCAGCTCCGCGGTGCTTTCCGCGGTGTGCTCGGCGGCGTTCACCTCGGACGGGTCAGCCGGAGCGACCGCCGTGGCCGCCGGGATGGCCTACCTCGGCACGCCATACAGCTGGGGAGGCGGCACCGTGAACGGGCCCTCGACCGGGTTCGGCTCCGGCGCAGGCGTGGTCGGCTTCGACTGTTCCTCGCTCGCGCAGTTCGTCTGGGCCAAGAGCGGTGTGACGCTGCCCCGGGTCACCGACGCCCAGGCCGCCGCGACGCCGCACCTGCCGCCCGGCGCGCAGCTCATCGCCGGGGACCTGCTCTTCTTCCACTCCCCGGGCGACCCTGCCGGCATCTACCACCACGTCGGGATCTACGACGGGCAAGGAAACATGCTCCAGGCTCCCCGGCCTGGCAAGACCGTCGAAGTCGTCCACAACGTGCTCGCGGACCCGTACTACAAGAGCGAGCTCGCCCTCGCCACGAGGCCCGGGGGCACGCCTGTGCTGGCGGCGGGGAGCCACGGATGACCCACGAGCCAGCTCCGATGTCCGGCGGTGAAGGCCAGCCGGACCTCGAGCTGAAGGAGATCGTCGCCGCCCAGGACGACCTCGGCGATGACTTCGCAGAGCTCGCCGGATGGCATGTCCCGGACGTCCACCCACCAGCGATCCTCCGCATCCGAGCGGTCGACCTGTTGGAACGCGTTCTGGGGCTGCGGGCGCGGTACTGGATGACCAGCTACGCCGAGTCCGGGCAGCTCCTGGCGATCGGCTGGAAGGACAGCCTCCGGGTCGTCTCCGAGGTGGTGGACCTGCGCGGCGAGGACGAGCGCGTGACCGAGCCCGGGGTGTGGCTCCAGGACGAAGGCGACTGGTACCGAACGCTCGCCGGGCAGCGCGGACTACCTCGGTTCCTCGCTGGCGTCTCCCGCACCTGGGTCGACGTCCTCGTCTCCTCCCGAGCTTCACCGACCCCCATCAAGGACACCGATGGGAACCGTCGGCACCGATGGCTGGCCCAGCTGCTGGTCCCGCCCGCCGCCGAACGAGTCGCGTATGCCGTGCCGGCTCGCGACGTGCCGAGCCTCGTGGGCCAGCGAGTGCAGTGCGTCGACGAGGAGGGCTTCGCGGAGCGAGACCTCCGCGCGATGAGCGAACCCATGCTTGACGCCCGCGGCGACGTCGTCGTCGCGGTCGTCGACGAAGCCGACTGGTACACGTGGACCGGCCATTCCAACAACCAGACACATCCCTCGATGAGAATGCTGCCGCTCGAGTCGCTCTGGAGCGAGCCCTGACTTGGGTCGACCGCGTCGCGTGGACCTGGCCATGCGAGGCTTGAACCACCTCGTCTTCGCCTCAGTCGCTCCACGCGGTTTCCGAGGAGGTCGGCACCGGGAGAACGCTTCCTGGTCCAGGAGAACGAGGACGGCTCCATCCTCCTGCCGCCCGCCAGCGTCGTGGCGAATGCGCCGCTGAAGTATGACGGCAACGCCGAACTGCAGGCACGGCTCACCCGGGCCTCGCAGTCCTCCACTGTGCACCGGTCTCGTCGGCTCAGGCACGAGTGGATGCCGACGGGAACTTGCGAAGACTGCCCGGCGAGTAGACTCGAACCACCGTGAGCGGCGGCGTTTGGCGACATGCACGAGCGACCCTCCCGCCAAAGCCGAGGACCCGATGACCGACACGTCCGATGCGCTGAGGAGCCCGAAGTTCCGCGTCTGGTTGCGGCCGGACGGCATCGTCCAGGTCGTCTGGCAGCCAGGCGCGGAGATTGGGCTCGAGAACATTGTCGCCTTGTCCGGCGCGGTGGACACGCTCACGGGCGGGCACCGACATCCCTTGATGGTGGACGCGCGCGCCGGCGCCGTCGCGCTGGACCGGGCCTCGCGCATGAAGCTCGGCCGCCGGGACGAATCCGTGTCGGCCATCGCCGTGGTCATCAACACCCCGCTCGCCCGATTGTCGGGCAACATCTTCCTCGCAATGAGGAAGCCGACGCCACCGATGCGACTGTTCGACGACGAGGCCAGCGCGCTCGCCTGGCTTGGCGAGTTCGCGCCGTAGCCAGGCCTGAGCCGCACGCAAGGGCCCCCTCACGCGTCCGCGCACGGGGCTGCAGTCCCTGCAGGCCTGCGGGGACCAGACCCCTGAGCAACCCGAGTCGGCGCCGGCAGACCATCAGGCATGGTCGCGATCATCCAAGCGCGCCGTCAGCCAGCTGCGACCTTCGCGACACAAGCCACGCTACACAGGATCACTGGACGGACAACGCGATACGCCCGGCGTACAGTCGGTGGCACCGTGAGCCGCGGCGTTCTGGTGGCAGGCAATGAGCGAGTCGTCCCGCGACAACCGAGGATCCAATGACCGACACGTCCGGTGAGATCACGAACCCGAAGTTCCGCATGTGGCTGCGGCCGGACGGCATCGTCCAGCTGGTCTGGGAGCCGGGCGTCGCGATCAGGCTCGACGACGCGATCGCGTCGACCGACGCGATGCGGACGCTCTTGGACGGCCGACCACGTCCACTGCTGGTGGACGCCCATGCCACCGGCGCGGTAGACAAGCTCGCCCGCACGGAGTACGCCCGCCACAGCGACCTCGTGTCGGCCGTCGGGTTGATCGTCAGCACCCCGCTGAGCCGGATGACGGGGAACTTCTTCCTCAGGGTGACCAAGCCGGAGTCCTTGACACAGCTGTTCGACGACGAGGCCAGCGCGGCTGCCTGGCTCATCGACTTCGTTCCGTGACCACCCGCGTCCCGGCGAGCCCGAAGGCACCCTCACCCGTCCCGGACAAGGCGGTGCACCCCGCTGGGTCAGGTCTCGGCCGGGACCACCCCGCTGACGTCGGTGGAGAGCCGCGCCGCAGCATCGGCTTCGTGTCACGCTCCCGGCCCGCGCTGCTGCTGTCCGCGGCCCGAGCGCGGACGGCGCTCTGTCTACCCGATGAATGGCCGCTCGTGCCTGCTCAGCGCATGGTCGAGGCGCAACGCATCGAGGAGGGATGCAGGGCGAGCCCCTCGATCTGCCCAGGAGTCACGGTGGGCCTCTACGCGCACCTGACCGACCACGAAACCTTGGGGACGCTGCGCAGAGAGTCTCGGGGGCACCACGGGGGCACCAGACGAGCACGAGGACTTGGGAGAGAGGCCCAACGGTGGCGCACCGGGGGCCTGACCTGAGGTGCTTGGTGGAGCCGCCTATCGGAATCGAACCGATGACCTATTCATTACGAGTGAATCGCTCTGGCCGACTGAGCTAAGGCGGCGTGCACCCGGGGGCGCGCGGGTCAACTATACGGAAACCCGGCCCCGATCACCGAACCGGCCCCGAACCGGCCCCGAACCGGGCCGACCAAGCGGGGCACCGGCGTCGCGCCGGCACGGCATACCCTCAGCGGCTCAGCACTTGAGCCCGTCCTTGGGCACCGTGCCGTCGACGAAGTAGGCGTCGATCGGGCGGTCCACACAGGAGTTCGAGCGCGTGTAGGCCGTGTGGCCGTCACCGTCCCACGTGATGAGGACCGCGTTGGACAGCTCCTGCCGCAGCTGGACAGACCACTCGTAGATCGTCGCGGGGTCGCGGGTGGTGCCGACGACGACGATCGGCGCCGAGCCCGGAGCCGCGACCTTGTGGATCGGGGCCTTCGGCTTGACCGGCCACACGCCGCAGATCGCAGGCCCCCAGCCGAAGAGGCGTCCCATCGTGGGGGCCACCTGCTCGGTCTGCGCGGCGAGCGCCCGCACCTGGACCGGGTCGGCCGTGGACGACTGGTCCAGGCAGGTCACGGCGTTGATGGCCTCGAGGAGGTTGTCGGTGTACTGCCCGCCGGGCGTGCGGTGCGCATACGCGTCGGCCAGGCGCATCAGCCCGTTCCCGTCACCGTTCTTGGCGGCTCGCAGCGCGTCGGTGAGGCGCGGCCACTCCCTCTCGGCGTACATCGGCTCGGCGATCCCGATCGAGCCCCAGCCCTCGGTGAGCTTGCTGACCGTCTGGTCGTCCGTCACGGGGATCGGCTGGCTGTCGAGGCCCTTGAGGAAGTCGCGGATCCACTGCATCCCCTCGTCGGCGGTGCGCCCCACCGGGCAGTCCGCGGCCTTGACGCAGTCCTCGACATAGGCCCGCGTGGCGCGGTCGAAGCCCTTGGCCTGACCGATGGCGGTCTCGCTGATCGTCGCGTCGGGAGGCACGACCCCGTCGAGCACCATCCGACCGACGAGCGTGGGAAAGAGGTCAGCATAGGTCGAGCCGATCAGCGTGCCGTAGGACTTGCCGAGGTAGGTGAGCTTGCGCTCCCCGAGTGCCGCTCGCAGCACGTCGAGGTCTCTGGCGGTGTCCGCCGTCGACACGTGCGCGATGAGCTGCGGGTTCTTGGCCGCGCAGCCGTCGGCGAGCTTCGTCTGCGCGGCGAGGAAGGCCTGCTCCTCGGCGGGGGTGTCCGGCGTCGGGTCGGCGCCCAGGTAGGCGTCGAGCTCGCGGTCGGTCACACAGTCGATCGGAGCCGAGCGGCCCACCCCACGAGGGTCGAACCCCACGATGTCGAAGAGGCGCCGCACGCTGGCGCCGACGATGACGTTGGCGCCCTTCGCGTAGTCGACGCCGGAGGCGCCCGGACCGCCCGGGTTGACGACCAGCGACCCGACCCGACGGTTCTGGTCGCGGGCCTTGACCCTCAACACGGCGATCTCGATCGAGCCGCCGTCAGGGTGCTCGTAGTCGACGGGCACCTTGAGCTTGGCGCACTCGCCTCCCGAGCAGGAGGCCCAGTCGAGACGCTGGCCGTAGAAGCCGCCCAGCCCCGTCGTCCCTGGCGGAGGAGTCTGCGGCGCGAAGGTCGCCGGGCTCCCCGAGCCGGAGCCCGAGTCATCGCTCGGCACGAACGGCAGGACGAGACACGAGGAGAGCCCGAGGCTCGCGGCGAGCGCCCCGGCAGCGAGCACGGCAACGCGCCGCGCTCGGGGACGTCGGTGACCCAGCCTTGTCATGCGTGCTCCTGAACGATCCACGGTGGGGCGAGAGAGTCGCGCGGGATGGTCGCGCGGGACCAGTGCACGGTAACCCGAAACGCTGTGGTCTCCCACCGCGGTCCACGCACCACCACCAGCCCGACGACCCGGTATGCCGTCGGCACCGGACCGCGACCCGCTCACCGCGGCCACACTCACCGCGGCCACACTCACCGCGGCTGCTGGAGCGTCACCGCCATCGCCTCGAGAGCGAGCAGGGGGGCGGCGTTGAGGTTGATTCGTTCCCGCGCCTCGCCGATGGCATCCATCGCCTGGAGGAGCTGCTCGGCCGAGTGCGTGCCGGCGAGGGCCCGCACGAGGTCGATGCTGTCCTGGTTGACGAGGGCGACGTCGGCCCCGAGGCGCAGGACGAGGGCGTCCCGGTGGATCGAGAGCAGGTCGACGAGCGAGCGGTCGACGGTGTCGCGGCCGGCCCGGGTCGCGCGGGTCTTCTGCTCCTTCTCCAGCGCCGTCACCTGGGACCGGACATGGGGCGGCTGCACCCGGGCGCCGGGGTCGGCCCCTAGGGCCTCCAGGAGCCGGGTGCGCTCGGCCGCGTCGCGCTCGGCCGAGGACGCGGTCGACTCCTCGTCGGCGATGAGCGCGAGGTCGGCCGCGGCCCCGATGGCGTCGCCGATGCCGCGGATCCGCCCGGGCATGGCGATGACGTCACGCCGCCGGATCCGGGCGCCCTCGTCGCGCGCCAGCCGTCGCGCGAGTCCGACGTGGGACTGGGCCGCCCGCGAGGCATACATGGCCATGGCCGGCTCGATGCCGTCACGGCGCACCAGCAGCTCGGCCACCGCCTCGACCGGCGGAGTCCTCAGCCGCACGTGCCGCGACCGGGAGCGCAGCGTGATGGCGACGTCCTCGAGCGAGGGCGCGCAGAGCATCCACACGGTCCGTGGCGTCGGCTCCTCGAGCGCCTTGAGCAGCGCGTCGGCAGCCCGCTCGGTGAGCCGGTCGGCGTCCTCGACGATGATGACCCGCCACGGGCCCACCGACGGGCGCAGGGCGGCCTCCAGCACCAGAGCCCGCGTGTCGCGAACCTGGATCGACAGCCCTTGGGTCGCCACCAGAGTGACGTCGGTGTGGGTGCCGTCGAGGGCGGTGCGGCACTCGTGGCACTCGCCGCAGCCGCCTCGCGGGCACTCCAGGGCCGCCGCGAAGGCCCGCGCCGCGGTCGAGCGGCCCGACCCCGGCGGGCCGGTGAAGAGCCAGGCGTGGGTCATCGCGGCCGGAGTGCTCACCGCTCGGCTCAGCGTCTCGACGGCGTCCGGCTGCCCGACGACGTCGACCCAGACGCTCACGGCAGCACCCCCGCCGCCCGGAGCCACGCGAGCACCCTGCCGTGGATCTGCTCCGGCGGCAACGCCCCGTCGACGACAAGGTATCGCTCCGGATCGGCGGCCGCGAGCACGAGGAAGTGCTCGCGCACGGCGGCGTGGAAGGCGTCGCTCTCGGCCTCGAGGCGGTCATGGGTCCCGCCGCGTCGGGCCCGCCCGTCCGCGGGGCTGACGTCGAGGAGGATGGTCAGGTCGGGCCGGACCCCGCCGACGGCCCAGGCCTGGAGCCGCGCGACCTCGTCGGCGCCGAGGTCGCGGCCCGCGCCCTGGTAGGCGATCGCCGAGTCGACGTAGCGGTCGGTGACGACCACCCGGCCCTCGGCGAGCGCCGGTGCCACGACCGTCTCGACGTGCTGCGCCTTGTCGGCGGCGTAGAGCAGGGCCTCGGCCCGCGGGGACACGTGGTCGCCGTGGAGCACGAGCTCGCGGATCCCCGCCCCGAGCTCGGTGCCCCCCGGCTGCCGGGTGACGAGGACGTCGCGGCCGGCCCGCTCCAGCTGCGCCACGAGGAGGCGCACCTGGGTGGACTTGCCCGCCCCGTCGCCCCCTTCGAACGCGACGAACACGCCGGTATGCCGTGCTGCGGGCGGCGGCTCCGGGGTGGTCGAGGTCACGGGAGGGAGCCTAGGCCAGCCCACCGTCAGCCCTCACGCGCGCCGGCCCCACCGCATACCCAGGGGTTCAGCCCGCCGCCCCCTGCCCGGCGGCGCGGTCGGCGTTGGCGTGGATGGCGTCGCGGACGTACTGGGCGAGCCCGGGCTCCTGCTCCTCGTAGGTCCTGGTGAACCGCGGGTCGGCGACGTACATGTCGCCGAGGCCGCGGTGGAACTCGGGAGTGAGCGCGTAGAACCGCTCGTGGATGTGCAGTCGGTGCTTCTCGGCGGCGTCCATGGCCTGCTCGCTGCTCGCCGGCGCGCCAGAGCGCTTGGCCGCGACGAAGGCGGCGCCGACGGCGTCCATCTCGGCCTTGATCTCGACCCAGTCCTCCTTGCTGTAGTGCGACGTGCGCGCCGAGGACTGCTTCCACGCGTCGGTGTCGCCCCAGCGCTCCTGCGCCTCCTGCGCGTAGTCCTCCGAGTAGCCGTCGCCGAAGAGCTCCTTCTGCTCGGCCTTGGTCAGCTTGGTTCCTGCCATCTCTCTCTCCAGTGCTCGGTCGATGGCCGTCACGAGGTCACGCATCTCGTCCAGCCGGGTCATGATCGCGTCGCGTTGGCGGCGCAGGTGGCTCTCGAGATCGCCGGGAGTGCCGTCGAGCAGCACCACGATCTCGTCGAGCGCGAACCCGAGCCGCCGATAGACGACGACGTTCTGCAGCCGTTCGAGGTCCGCCTCCGTGTAGAGGCGGTACCCAGCCCGGCTGCGGGCGCTCGGGTGCAGCAGGCCGATCTCGTCGTAGTGGTGCAGGGTGCGCACGGTCACGCCAAGCTCGTCGGCGACCTGGCCGACGGTCCACACCGTGTCCGGGGTGGCCATCCTCGTTCCTTCGGTCATGACGTCAAGGCTGCGGCCTCACGTCGGGTGAGGGTCAAGGCAGAGTTTCAGCGTATGCCGCACGTGAAGGAATACTGGGGTGCGAAACGGCGCGATCGGAGGACCGGATGACGGCGGGCGAGCAGCCGATGACGGGTGCTGCGCGTGACGCTCCCGTGCTGGTCACGGGCGCCACGGGCAACGTCGGCGCAGCGGTCGTCGAGGCCCTCCTCGCCGCGGGCGTCACCGTGCGAGCGGCCGGCCGGAGCGTCGCTGGCGTGCGGGCCCGGTTCGGCGACACCGTCGCGCGCGTGGCCCTCGACTTCACCGACCCGGCGACCTGGGAGTCCGCCTACGGCGGCGTCGAGCGGGTCTTCCTCATGCGGCCACCCCACCTCGGCCGCCCCAAGACCGAGATGCTCCCGTCACTGGAGGCGGCGAGGGCCGCGGGAGTGCGGCAGATGGTGCTCCTGTCGCTCCAGGGCGCCGAGCACAACCGGGTCGTGCCGCACCACGTGCTCGAGCTGTGGCTGCGGCAGTCGGGACTGTCCTGGACCTTCGTGCGCGCCTCGTTCTTCATGCAGAACCTCACGACGACCCACCTCACCGACATCCGCGACCGGGACGAGCTCGTGGTGCCCGCGGGCAGCGGAGCCACCGCGTTCGTCGACGCCCGGGACGTCGCCGCGGTCGCATCAGCCGCTCTGCTCGACCCGGCGCGCCACCACGACACCGCGTGGACGCCCACCGGCCCGGAGGCGCTGACCTACGCCGAGATCGCCGCGACGCTGAGCGACGTGCTCGGTCGCCCGATCCGCTACCGCGCGCCGGGACTGGTCCGCTACGCGCGGCACGCCCACGGTGACCTCGCGATGCCGTGGGGAATGGTGGCGGTGACCTCGGCGATCTACACCATGGCCCGGCTCGGTCGAGCGAGCGGGCTGACCGACGACGTGCGCATGGTCACCGGCCGCGACCCGGTGAGCTTCGAGGAGTTCGCCAGCCGCGAGCGGTCCCGCTGGCGGCGGTGAGCCGAGCGCTCAGTGCCAGCCGGCGTCGTCGACGCCGCCGGGGATGTCGCGTTCGGGGTCATAGGGCAGCCGGGTGAAGCGGAACGACGCGAGGTCGAGGTGGCTGACTGCGCCGTGCTCGTCGCGGAGGACGCGCAGCGGCTCGCCGGCGAAGTAGCCGTCCCGGCCCACCCACGACCCGTCGCCGACCGGCCGGAACCGGGCGCCCCGGCCCTCCCCGGGTGTGCCGAGAAGGAGGTGTCCCACGCCGGTCGCCCGGACCATGACGACGGCCGGGCCCCAGTGCCACAGGCCGACGATCTCGACCGCCTCGGGGCTGGACCCGCCCGCGAACCACGGCGCTGGCTCGAGGGGCTCGCGCTCGGCGACGAGGATGAGCAGCTCCCGGGCGAAGGGCTCCATGCCCGAGGTCGTGTTGGCGAAGGCGACGACGCCGTCGCTGCTCTCGAGCTCGACCTGCAGCCCCGCGAGGAAGCCGGGCATCGAGCCGCCGTGACCGGCATACCGGGTGCCGTCGTGGTTCCAGACCTGCCAGCCGAGGCCGTGTGCCGAGGTCCACGCCTGCCCGGGCAGGTCGCTGAGGACCTGCGGCTCCAGCATCTCCTCGAGGGTGTCGGGGCTCAGGATGTCGCCCGTGTCGCCGCCGAGCAGGACCGCCCACCGGGCCAGGTCCTCGACCGTGGACCACAGCTGCCCGGCTGGGGCCATGGCACCCGCGTCGTGCTCCGGTTCGGCGAGCACGAGGTCGGCGAACGGGTGGACGGCCAGCCCCTGCGCCACGAAGCCCGTCGGACGCATCGTCGTGCGGGTCATCCCCAGCGGCGCGAGGAGGTCACGGGCCACGACCTCGTGCCACGGTATGCCGTGTGCTCGCGCGAGGAGCTCGCCGAGGGCGCCGTAGCCGACGTTGGAGTAGTGGTAGCGACGTCCGCCCCGGAACCGGCGCACCGGTGAGGGTGAGGTGAGGTCGGACCAGCCGCCGCCCGGAGTCCGTTCCCACCACGGTCCGTCGGTCTCGGCCTGCAGTCCAGAGGAGTGCGACAGCAGCTGGGCCACGGTGGCCCGGCCGAAGTCGGTGCCGGGCACGTGGTCGTCGAACCGGTCGTCGAGGTCGAGCCGGCCCGCGTCGCGCAGCCGCATGACCGCGACGGCGACGAAGGTCTTGGTGATGCTGCCGAGCCGGTACTGGGTGCCCGGGTCCGCGGGTGCGCCGTCTTCCTGCCCGTCGACGGTGCCGCGCGCGTCGGCCCAGACCAGGGCGCCTCGCCGGGTCAGTCCGGCCGCGACCGAGGGCAGGCGGCGCAAGCGCTGCTCCACGGCGAGCCGTTGCGAGAGGGCTCGCCGCGTCGACGGATCAAGCCCCGGCGGGTCGGTGAGGTCCTCCACCGTTGAGGCCTTCCCGGCCGTCGTCACGTCGTGGCCTTCTTGGCCGTCGTCTTCGCGGCGGCCTTCTTCGTGCCGCCCTTGGTCGCTGCAGCGTTGGTCGTGGCCACCTTCTTTGTGGCGGTCCTCTTGGTGGCCGCCGACGTGCCCGCCTTCTTCACCGCGCGCTTGCGGGTCGTCGGGCCCTTGGCCCTTTTCTCGGCGAGCAGCTCGAAGCCGCGCTCGGGGGTGATCGCCTCGACGTCGTCGTCGCGGCGCAACGTCGCGTTGGTCTCGCCGTCGGTGACGTAGGCACCGAACCGGCCGTCCTTGACGACGACCGGCTTGCCCGACACGGGGTCGGCGCCGAGCTCCCGCAGCGGCGCCGCCGCGGCGCGCCCACGCTGCTTGGGCTGGGCATAGATCGCCAGCGCCTCCTCGAGGGTGATGTCGAAGAGCTGCTGCTCGGACTGCAGCGAGCGCGAGTCGGTGCCCTTCTTGAGGTATGGGCCGTAGCGGCCGTTCTGGGCGGTGATCTCGGCCGTCGTCCCGTCCTCCTCGGTCGCCGCGCCGACGACGCGGGGCAGGGAGAGGAGCTTGAGCGCCGTGTCGAGGTCGAGCGTCGCGAGATCCATGTCCGCGAAGAGGGACGCGGTGCGCGGCTTGGCCTTGGCCGCCTTGGCCCGGGACTTCGGAGCGTCGCCGTCGTCCGAGGGCAGCACCTCGGTGACGTAGGGACCGTAGCGGCCCGCCTTGGCGACGATGTCGTGCCCGCTGGCCGGGTCGGCGCCGAGCACCCGGCCGTCGTCCGCTGCGGCCTCGAGCAGCTCGCGGGCGCGGGCCGGCGTCATCTCGTCGGGGGCGATGTCGTCGGTGATCGTCGCCCGGCGGGGGGTGTCGGGCAGGGCGCCGTCGCCGAGGACCTCGCCCGTCGCGGGGTCGACGCCCGACGGGACGACCTCCTCGACGTAGGGGCCGTAGCGGCCGACCCGCACGACCATCCCGTCCCCGAGCTGGATCGTCGAGATCTCGCGCGCGTCGATCTCGCCGAGGTCGTCGACGAGGTGGCGCAGCCCGGCGGCCGAGGCGCCCTCGGCCCCGAAGTAGAAGCGCTGCAGCCAGGCCACCCGCTGTTCCTCGCCGTTGGCGATGCGGTCGAGGTCCTCCTCCATCGACGCGGTGAAGTCGTAGTCGACGAGGCTCGTGAAGTGCTCCTCGAGGAGACGGGTCACCGCGAACGCCAGCCAGGTCGGCACCAGCGCCGATCCGCGCATGCCGACGTAGCCGCGGTCCTGGATCGTGCCGACCGTCGCGGCGTACGTCGAGGGTCGCCCGATCCCCTTCTCCTCCATGGCCTTGACGAGCGTCGCCTCGGTGTAGCGCGGCGGCGGCTGGGTCTCGTGGCCGTCGGCGTCGGCGTGCAGCACCGCGAGCGGGACGCCCTCGCCGAGCTTCGGCAGACGGCGCTCCTCCTCGGCGACCTCCTTGCGCTTCTTCGCCGCGGTCTCGTCGCGGCCCTCCTCGTAGGCCGCCATGAAGCCCCGGAACGTGATGACCGTGCCGCTCGCGGTGAACTCGGCCTGCCGGGCCACCTCGACGCCCTCGAGCCTCGCGGTGAGCTTGACCGTGGCCGTGGACCCGCGGGCGTCGGCCATCTGGGAGGCGACCGTGCGCTTCCAGATCAGCTCGTACAGCGCGAACTCGTCGCCGCGCAGCGCGCCGGCGACCTGGGCCGGGGTGCGGAACCGGTCGCCGGCCGGGCGGATCGCCTCGTGTGCCTCCTGCGCGTTCTTGACCTTCGCGGTGTAGCGCCGCGGCTCGGACGGCACGTAGTCGGCGCCGTAGAGGTCGCGGGCCTGGCTGCGGGCGGCCGTGATCGCCGACTCCGAGAGCGTGACCGAGTCGGTCCGCATGTAGGTGATGTAGCCGTTCTCGTAGAGCCGCTGAGCGACCCGCATCGCGTCCTTGGAGCGCAGCCGCAGCTTGCGCGAGGCCTCCTGCTGCAGCGTGGACGTCGTGAACGGCGCTGCGGGACGGCGGGTGTAGGGCTTCTCCTGGACGCTGGAGACGACGACCGGCGCCACCCGGACCGCAGCCGCGACGGCCGTGGCCATCGCCTCGTCGAGGTGGACCACCGACTGCGACTTCAGCTCGCCGGAGTCCCTGAAGTCGCGGCCGGAGGCGACCCGGTCGCCGTCGACGGCGCTCAGCCGGGCCGCGAACGCGTCGGCGGGGTTCGGCTCTCCCGCGCCGGTGCGGGTGGTGAACTCACCCTCGACGTCCCAGTAGGACGCCTTGACGAACGCCATCCGCTCGCGTTCGCGCTCGACGACCATCCGCGTCGCCACCGACTGCACCCGACCCGCTGAGAGCCCCTGGCGGACCTTGCGCCACAGCACCGGAGAGACCTCGTAGCCGTAGAGCCGGTCGAGGATGCGCCGCGTCTCCTGCGCGTCGACGAGCCGTGTGTCGAGCTCGCGGGTGTCGACGACCGCGCGCTGGATCGCCTCGCGGGTGATCTCGTGGAACACCATCCGCTTGACCGGGACCCGCGGCTTGAGCGTCTCGAGCAGATGCCACGCGATGGCCTCGCCCTCACGGTCCTCGTCCGTGGCGAGGTAGAGCTCGTCGGCATCCTTGAGCAGCCGCTTGAGCTCGGCGACCTTCTTTCTCTTGTCCGCGTCGACGACGTAGTAGGCCTCGAAGCCGTTGTCCACATCGATCGCGAACTTGCCGAACGGCCCCTTCTTCATCTCCGGCGGCAGCTCGCTCGGGTTGGGCAGGTCACGGATGTGCCCCACGGACGCCTCGACGTCGAAGTCCCCCCCGAGGTAGCCGGCGATGGTCTTTGCCTTGGCCGGCGACTCGACGATGACGAGCTTGCGGCCCTTCCCTGCTGCCACGGCATACCCCTTGTCTTCCTCCCCACGTGCAGCGGATTCGTCGCTGCTCCGACGCGGGTCGCGATGGCCACGGTAACGCCTGGTCAGGGAATTCACAGAACGCTCGGGGTGTTGCCCAAGGTAGTTGAATGATGTATCAGTATCGCGCGAACCCTAGGATCCCCACATGACTGCACAGCCGGTGCTCTACCTCAGCCATGGTGCCCCTCCCCTCGCCGACGACCCCACCTGGCCGCACGAGCTGGCGACCTGGTCGGCGCGAATCCCCCGGCCGACCAACGTGCTCATGGTCTCGGCGCACTGGGAGGAGGCTCCCCTGACCCTCTCGTCGACGACCGGGGCGCCGCTCGTCTACGACTTCTGGGGCTTCCCGCAGCGCTACTACGACGTCACGTATGCCGCGCCAGGCGCACCCGAGCTGGCCGACGAGGTGACCCGCCTTGTCTCGACCCCCGCCACACCGGTGCACCGGGACGAGTCGCGAGGGCTCGACCACGGCGCCTACGTGCCTCTCGTCGAGATGCTCCCCGATGCCGACGTGCCCGTGCTGCAGATGTCGCTGCCGACCCTCGACCCGCGCACGCTCTTCCGGGTCGGGCAGCAGCTCGCGCCGCTGCGCGAGCAGGGGACGCTCATCGTCGGCTCGGGCTTCACGACCCACAACCTGTCGGCCTTCGACCCCTCGCTGGGCGCCGACTATGACGCCCCCAGCTGGTCGAAGGAGTTCGACTCCTGGGTCAAGGAGGCCATGGAGCACCAGGACGTCGACGCGCTGCTGGACTTCCTCGACCAGGCTCCTGCCGCCCGGGTCGCCCACCCGCGCACCGAGCACTTCGCGCCCCTCTTCGTCGCGCTGGGGGCCGCGCACGGCGAGCACGGCAACGGCTCCCTGGTGAGCGAGAGCGTCATCGACGGGTTCTGGTTCGGTCTGTCGAAGCGGTCCTGGCAGCTCAGCTGAGGGGTATGCCGCTCGGTCACCGTCCCTGGCCACCGATGAGCGCGCAGTCCATGGGATCCCCTTGACTGCTTGCTCATCTGTGGACTTTCGGACACCGGGGTGACCCGTGTGACTCACTGGTGACGAGGGAATGTTCTGGGCGCCACGAACCTTGCCGACAGCGTGGCGTGAGGGCATGCCCGGAAGGAGAGACGTGACGGACACCGCAGTCGGCCTGAGATCGGAACGCGGCCCCGTGCTGCTCGCCCTCATGGTGGCGACGGGGGTGATCGCCGTCGACGCGACGATCCTCGCGACCGCGGTGCCCTCGATCGTCAAGGACCTCGGCGGCTTCGCGCAGTTCCCGTGGCTCTTCTCCGTCTACCTGCTCGCGCAGGCGGTGTCGGTGCCCGTCTACGCCAAGCTCGCCGACATCGTCGGCCGCAAGCCACTCATCCTCATCGGCGTGGGGCTCTTCCTCCTCGGCTCGGTGCTCTGCGGGTTCGCGTGGAGCATGCCCGTCCTCATCGCCTTCCGCGCCGTGCAGGGCCTCGGCGCCGGAGCCGTCCAGCCCATGGCGATCACGATCGCCGGCGACATCTACACCGTGGCCGAGCGGGCCCGGGTGCAGGGCTACCTCGCCAGCGTCTGGGCCATCTCGGCGGTCGTCGGTCCCACCCTCGGCGGCTTGTTCTCGCAGCTCAACGCCTGGCGCTGGATCTTCTTCGTCAACGTGCCGCTGTGCCTGCTCGCGGCCGCCTTGCTGCTGCGCAACTTCAGCGAGCGCGTCGAACGACGCCCCCACCAGGTCGACTACGCCGGCGCCCTGCTGCTCACCGCCTCGATGACGCTCGTCATCCTCGGCGTCCTCGAGGGCGGCCAGGCTTGGGCATGGACCTCCCCACCGAGCCTCGCCGTGTTCGGTGCCGGCGCCGTCCTGCTCGTCGCGTTCGTGCTCGTCGAGCGCCGCGCCGCCGAGCCGGTCCTCCCGCTCTGGGTGCTGCGTCGACGGCTGCTCCTCACCTCGAGCCTTCTCTCCCTGGGCACCGGAGCGATGCTCATCGGACTGACGTCCTACGTGCCGACCTACCTCGAGGGCTCGATCGGGTCACCGCCGCTCGTCGCCGGGCTGGCGCTCGCGACGCTGACCCTGGGCTGGCCGCTCGCAGCGACCTTCTCGGGGCGGCTTCTCTACCTGCGCTTCGGCTTCCGCCCCACCGTGCTCGTGGGGATGTCGTTGGTCCTCGTGGGGTCGGGCCTGCTCGCCCTCTTCGCCCGCACGCCGATGCTTGGGGTCGTGGCCGTGAGCTGCTTCGTCATGGGCATGGGCCTTGGCCTCGTCGCCACCCCGAGCCTCATCGCCGCGCAGGCCAGCGTCGACTGGGACGAGCGCGGGGTCGTCACCGGCACGAACCTGTTCGCCCGCTCCATCGGCAGCGCCGTCGGAGTGGCCGTCTTCGGGGCGGTCGCGAACGCGATCATCGGCTCCCCGGGCAGTGAGTCCGACCCGCGCACGGTGACCTCGGCGGGCGCCGCCGTGTTCCTCGCCGTCCTCG
>JBBRZC010000078.1:0-16140 GCA_038237075.1 Actinomycetales bacterium | reverse complement strand
TGATCGTGCGCCTCGACGTCGTGCTCGGGGATCCCGCGCCCGGGGTCGAGTCGGTCGGTCATGGTCGGGGGTCCTTGTCTCGAGGGGGCCGTCGCCCCGTCACGCCGACCGGGTCACCGGGCGCCCGCCCCGAGGCGCGCTCGGCATCGAGCGCGGACTGGAGGATGAGCACCGCGGCCGCCTGGTCGACGACGGCTCGCTGCGAGCGCCCTGCCACGCCGCTATCGCGTAGTTTGCGGTGTGCCTGCACCGTGGTCAAGCGCTCGTCGACGAGGCGCACCGGGACAGGGCCCACGAGTCGGGCCAGCTCGCTGGCGTAGACCCGCGCCAGCCGGGCCGCCTCACCCTCCTCACCCGACATCAGCCGGGGCAGCCCGACGACGACTTCGACGACCTCCCGCTCGCGCACGAGGCCCGCGATCCGCTGCTGGTCGGCGCGCCCCTCGGAGCCGTCCCGGGCCAGTGTCGCCACGGGAGTGGCGAGGGTGCCGGATGGGTCGCTGGCCGCGAGGCCGACACGGACGCTGCCGACGTCGACCCCGAGCCTGACGCCGGGCCTGACCATCACGCCAGCGAACCACAGATCCCAGGGGAAGTCCCGCAGGTCAGGCCTGGCCCGACGCTACGACTGGCGAGCGCGCAGGAGGTCCTCGACCGTCCCGAGCGCGTCGGGCACCTTCGCGGGGTCGGTGCCGCCGCCCTGGGCGAGGTCGTCCTTGCCTCCCCCACCACCGCCGAGCACCTGCGCCGCCCGCCGTACGAGGTCGCCGGCGCGCACGCCGGCGTCGCGGGCTCCCGGGTTGGTCGCGACGATGACCACGGGCCGAGTGCCCGCGACCGTGGCCATCGCGACGACGGACGGCCGGTCGGCCCCGAGGCGGTTGCGCACGTCGAGGACGAGGGAACGCAGGTCGTCGGCGCCGAGGTCGGCCGCGTCGTGGCTGACGAAGGTGATGCCCCCGATGTCGCGGGCGCTGTCGACGAGGCCCGCGGCGGCGCCGAGCGCCTTCTCCTGGCGGGCGTGCGCGATCTCGCGCTCGGCATCCTTGAGCCGGCCGAGGATGCTGGATACTCGCTCGGGCAGCTCCTCGGGACGCACCTTGAGGGCCTCGGTGAGCTGGCCCACGATGGCGTGCTCGCGGGCGAGGAACGAGTAGGCGTCCGCCCCGACGAGTGCCTCCACCCGGCGCACCCCCGAGCCGATCGACGCCTCACCGAGCAGCTTGACGACCCCGAGCTGGCCGGAGCGCTGGGCGTGGGTCCCGCCGCACAGCTCCTTGGCCCACTCGCCCACGGAGACGACCCGCACGGCGTCACCGTACTTCTCACCGAAGAGGGCCATCGCCCCGATGTCGCGGGCCTGCTGCTGGGTCATCACCTCGGCGTGGACGGGCAGGTCGTCAAGGAGCAGGGCGTTGACCTTCGCCTCGACGTCGCCGAGGACGCTCGCGGGCACGGCCTGCTGCGCGTTGAAGTCGAAGCGGAACCGCCCGGGTGCGTTCTCCGACCCGGCCTGGGTCGCCGTTTCGCCCAGCGCCTCACGAATCGCCTTGTGCACCATGTGGGTTGCCGTGTGAGCCCGCGAGATCGACCGGCGGCGCTCGATGTCGACCTCGGACAGCGCCGACATCCCGGCGGTCACCTCGCCGAGGACGACGGTGGCCCGGTGGACGACGAGCCCGGAGATCGGCTTCTGCACATCGCGGACCTCGATGACGGCACCGTTGGCCAGCTCGATACGGCCGCCGTCGGCGAGCTGACCGCCGCCCTCGGCATAGAACGGGGTGCGGTCGAGCACGAGCTCGATGTCGTCGCCGGGGCCGGCGGCGTCGACCGCCATGCCGTCTCGGATGACGCCTGCGACCGTGCCCTCGGAGACGACCTCGTCGTACCCCGTGAACTCCACGTCGCGGCCCAGCGCGTCGGCGACGTGCCGGTAGACGGCGGTGTCGCCGTGCGCGCTCTTCTTCGACCGGGCGTCGGCCTGGGCCCGGTCGCGCTGCTCGGCCATGAGCCGACGGAAGCCCGGCTCGTCGACCGCGACGTCCTGCTCGGCTGCCATCTCGAGGGTGAGGTCGATGGGGAAGCCGTAGGTGTCGTGGAGCGCGAAGGCCTGCGCGCCGCTGAGCTGGCGAGGGCCGTCGTTCGTGGACCGCAGCCGGCTCACCGCCGTGTCGAAGAGCGTCGTGCCCGAGGCGAGCGTGCGACGGAAGGCCTCCTCCTCGGCATACGCGATCTGGCTGATCCGGTCGAAGTCGGAGCGCAGCTCGGGGTAGCTCTGGCTCATCCGTTCCATGCTCGCGGGCAGGAGGTGGGGCAGTGACGGCTCGTCGACCCCGAGGAGCCGCATCGAGCGCACCGCCCGACGCAGCATCCGGCGCAGGACGTAGCCGCGTCCCTCGTTGCCCGGCGTGACCCCGTCGCCGATGAGCATGAGCGAGGTGCGCACGTGGTCGGCGACGACGCGCAGCCGCACGTCGTCGGGGTGGCTCTGCGACGCGACATGGCTCGGGTTGGCGCCGTAGACCTTGCCGGCCATCTCGGCGGCCGTGGCGAGCACGGGGAACACCTCGTCGATCTCGTAGAGGTTGTCGACCCCCTGGAGCACGCTGGCGAGCCGCTCGAGGCCGAGACCGGTGTCGATGTTGCGAGCCGGCAGGGGCCCGCGGACGTCGAAGTCCTCCTTGGCCCGTACCGCGCTCAGCTCGTACTGCATGAAGACGAGGTTCCAGATCTCCATGAACCGGTCCTCGTCGACGGCCGGGCCTCCGTCCGGGCCGTACGCGGGACCGCGGTCGACGAAGATCTCGCTGGACGGGCCACCCGGACCGGGAATCCCCATGTGCCAGTAGTTGTCCTTCTTCCCGCGCTTGACGATCCGCTCCGCGGGGAGGTCCGTCAGCTCGAGCCACAGGGAGGCGGCCTCGTCGTCGTCCTCGTAGACCGTCGCCCAGAGCTTGTCCGGGTCGAGGCCGTAGCCGCCGTCGAGCTGCGACATCGTCAGCAGCTCCCACGCGTAGGCGATCGCGCCCTCCTTGAAGTAGTCGCCGAAGGAGAAGTTGCCGTTCATCTGGAAGAACGTGCCGTGTCGACTCGTCTTGCCGACCTCCTCGAGGTCGGGCGTGCGGACGCACTTCTGCACCGAGGTGGCGCGCGTCCACTTCGGCGTCTCCTGGCCCACGAAGTAGGGCACGAACGGCACCATGCCGGCGGCGACGAAGAGCAGGTTCGGGTCGTCGAAGGGCAGCGGTGAGCTCGGGACGACGGTGTGGCCCCTGCTCTCGAAGTAGGCCAGCCAGCGGCGCCTGATCTCGGCGGTTTCCATGTGGTCTTCAGTTCCTCGGGTCGGGCGGTCCGTGGGTGGGTCCGGGTTCGGTGCTGGCGCCGGCGGGGCTCGGTCGCCCTACCGGGCTCGCGGCCCGGCCGGGTCGTCGAGCAGGGCCCGGACCCCGTCGGCGTCGAGGCCGCGCGTCCCGGGAAGGGTCCGGGTGTCGATGCCCAGCGCGAACCGCAGCTCAGCCTCGCGCTCGGCCATGCCCTCGCGGACCACGCCGGCGAGCTCGCGCAGCCGGCCGACACCACCGGCCCGGCGCACGACGAGGGCGCCGACCGTGCCACCGACACCGACGGCGACACCGACCCAGAGCATCCTGCGCACCGCTCACCCGCTCCGGCGCCGGCCGGCGTGCCGGCCCTGGCTGCCCAGGCCACCCGGGCTACCCAGCGCCGTGCGCACGCCGTAGCTGAACGCCGCGACCTTGACGACAGGGCCGCCCAGGGTGGCGGCGAAGAGGGAGGTCAGGGCGCTCGCGTTGGTCGTCATCGACGCGACGTTCGTGGTGATGGTGTCGACCCGCGCGATCTGCTCGTTCGTCGCCGTCACCGTCTGGGTCACCTCGCCGAGCAGCGGCACGGTCTGGTCGGAGACGCCCTTGACACCGATGCGGGTCTCCTCGAGGATCTCGCCCGCCTTGCCGACCACGCGCCCGAGCCGGAAGGTGAGGTAGGCGAAGGCGAGCGCCGCGATGACGCCGGCGATGTCGCCGAGGGTGACGTCGGCGAGTTTCATGGGACCACCTCGAGGGCTGCGGTATGCCGTGGACGCGGCGGGCAGACGGACGTCGCCAACCCTAGCCGACCGCTGCAGCGTCGGGCTCCGGTCAGCCGAGCTGGGCGGTGAGGTAGGCCTTGACCTCGGGGAAGTGGCAGGCGATGACCTGGTCGGGGCCGCCGTCGGGCTTGGTCTCGAGGGGTGGCTCCTCGAGGGCGCACAGGTCTTGGGCCTTCCAGCACCGGGTGCGGAACCGACAGCCGCTCGGCGGGTCGATCGGGCTCGGCGGGTCGCCCTGGAGGCGGATCCGCTCCTTGGGCGGAGTCCCCCGGACGACGTTGATGTCGGGCGCGGCGGACAGCAGCGCCTGCGTGTAGGGATGCTGCGGCTCGTTGTAGATCCGGCCCTTGGGGCCCATCTCGACGATCTTGCCGAGGTACATCACGGCGATGGTGTCGCAGAAGTGCCGGATGACGCCGAGGTCGTGGGCGATGAAGACGAAGGAGAGGTTGAGCTCCTCGCGCAGCGCGCCGAGCAGGTTCATCACCTGCGCCTGGATCGACACGTCGAGGGCCGAGACCGGCTCGTCGGCGATGATGAGCCGGGGCTCGACGGCGAGCGCCCGGGCGATCCCGATGCGCTGGCGCTGGCCTCCCGAGAACTCCGAGGGGTAGCGGTTGATGTGCTCGGGGTTGAGCCCGACGAGCTCGAGCAGCTCCTTGGTCCGGGCCCGCTCGTGGCCCTTGGCCAGGTGGTGCACCTGGAGCGGGGTGCGCAGGATCGTGCCGACCGTCTGCCTGGGGTTGAGCGAGGAGTAGGGGTCCTGGAAGATCATCTGGATCTCGCGGCGCAGCGGGCGCAGCTCCTTCTCGCGCATCGCAGCGATGTTGTTGCCTCGGTAGCGGATCGCCCCCGACGTGGGGGTCTCGAGCCGGGTGATGAGCCGCGACGTCGTCGACTTGCCGCACCCGGACTCCCCGACGAGGCCGAGGGTCTCGCCCTCCCTGAGGGTGAACGAGATGTCGTCGACAGCCTTGACCGTCGCCCTGGACATGGACAGCCCGCTGACCTCGCGGACGTCGAAGTGCTTGACGAGGTGCTCGACCTGAAGCAGGGGCTCGCCGCCGGAGCGGTCACGCCGCGCGGGTCTCGCGTCCTGCGGAGGCTCAGCGTCGCCGGGCCTTGGTGCGTCGGCGGGCTCCGATGCGGCGGCGGGTCTTGGTGCATCCGCAGGGCTCGACGTCATGAGGGGCTCTCTGGGTTCATTGCGCTCATCGCGCGCTGCGGGTCGGGCAGGTGGCACCGGATCTGCCGGCCGTTGTCGAGGGTGCGCAGCTCAGGCAGCTCGGTGACGCAGCGGTCGCCCTCGACCTGCGTGCGGAAGTCGCACCGGGGGTGGAACGAGCAGCCGCTCGGCAGGTTGACGAGGCTCGGCGGTGTGCCCCGGATGGCCTTGAGCTCGTCGACGTCGTCGGACGCCGACGGCAGGCTCTCGAGCAGGCCCATCGTGTAGGGGTGGTTGGGGTTGGCGAGCACGTCCTTGGTCAGGCCCCGCTCCACCGCCCGACCGGCATACATGACAAGGATGTCGTCGGACACCTCGGCGACCACGGCGAGGTCGTGGGTGATGAGGATGACGGCGGAGCCGAACTCCCTCTGGAGGTCCTTGATGAGGTCGAGGATCTGCGCCTGCACGGTGACGTCGAGCGCCGTCGTCGGCTCGTCGGCGATGAGCAGCTTGGGGTCGTTGACGAGGCCCAGGGCGATCATCGCGCGCTGGCGCATGCCGCCGGAGAACTCGTGGGGGTACTGCTTGGCCCGACGCTGCGGGTTCGGGATGCCGACCCGTTCGAGCATCTCCACGGCCCGCTGGTCCGCGACGCGGTGCGAGACGTCGTGGTGCGCGCGGTAGGCCTCGGCGATCTGCTTGCCGATCCGGTAGAACGGGTGAAGGGACGACTGCGGGTCCTGGAAGACCATCGCCACGGTGCTGCTGCGCAGCTTGCGCATGGTGTCCTCGGACGCGCCGACGATCTCGGTGCCGTCGAGCTTGACGCTGCCGGTGATGAGGCTGCGCTTGGGGTTGTGCAGGCCCAGCAGCGTCATCGACGACACCGACTTGCCCGACCCCGACTCGCCGACGATCGCGAGGGTGCGGCCGAGCCGCGCCTCGTAGCTGAGGTTCTGGACCGCGTTGACCGGGCCCTCGTCACTCGGGAAGCGGACGCTGAGGTCGTCGACGCGCAGGACGACGTCACCCGCGGCGTCGAGGACCTGGCGCCGCGACTGCTCGTGGGCCTCGACGCTCATGCGAGCCTCACCCGCGGGTCGATGACGGAGTACATGATGTCGACGAGGAGGTTCATGAGGACGACGATGACCGCCGACATGAGCACGCAGCCCATGATGATTGGCAGGTCGTCCTGGAACAGCGACACGATGGACAGCCGCCCCATCCCGTCGAGCCCGAAGATCGACTCGGTGATGAGGGTTCCCGAGAGCAGGCCGGCCATGTCGAGGCCGAGGATGGTCAGGACGGGGCTCAACGCGGCCCGCAGGGCGTGCTTGTAGGTCACCGCCGTCATGGAGATGCCCTTGGACCTCGCGGTGCGGACGTAGTCCTGCGCGAGGGTGTCGACCATCTGGGCGCGGGAGTAGCGCACGTAGCTCGTCGCGTAGACGGCACCGAGGATGACGGCCGGCGCGATCATCCCGAGGAACCACACGCCGATGCCGTCCGAGAAGGCGGCGGCTCGCGGCAGCACGGGGTAGAGGATGGTGAGGTAGAGCGCCGCGAGCAGCGCGACGATGTAGAACGGGATGGCCCCGAAGACCTGCGAGAACCCGACGACCGCCCGGTCCGTCTTCGTACCCCGCCGTCGCGCGGCATACACGCCGGTGGTGATCCCGAGGCTGAGGAAGACGACCATCGACATCAGGGCCAGCGCCGCCGTCGTCGGGAACCGCGCGAAGACCTCGACCTTGACCTCCTTGTGGCTGCGGAAGGAGTAGCCCAGGCACGGGGCCGAGCACCGCTTCGTCACCCCGCCGTCGACGACGTCGCGCCCGGCGAACAGCCCGGTGAAGTACTCCGAGAACTGGACCGCGAGGGGGCGGTCGAGGTGCAGCGACTTGCGGATCTCGACGAGCTTGGCCTGGTCGCAACGCAGCTCACCGCACAGCGACTGCGCCGGGTCTGACGGCCCTGCGTAGAACAGCACGAAGGTGGCCACGAGGGTGACGAGGACGACGCTGGCGGCCAGCGCCAGCCTCCGGGCGATGTAGATGAGCATGAGGTCCTCGCCGGTCTCGGTCGGGGGGTGCCGGGAGGCGCAGGCGCGAGCCGCGCCTCCCGGCGGGACGGGTCATCCGTCGTGGACGGGTGCCTCTACTGGTCGACCCAGATGTTGTCGAGCATCGGCATCCCGTGGTTCGGGTCGTTGAGGACGTTGTGCACCTTGGTGCCGAAGGTGAAGTTGCCCTTGTCCCAGTACCACGGCAGGACGGGGAGGTAGTCGGTCATGAGCATCTTGTCGAACTTGCCCCACTCCGCACCCTGTTCGCTGATCTTGAGCTTCTGGATCCGCTGCATCTCCGCGTCGAGCTTGGGGTCCGAGAGGTTGCCCCAGTTGGTGCCGCCCGACGTGAGCTGAGTCGACGCGACCGTGGGCGGGAAGATCGAGTCCGCGGACGGCCAGTCGAAGCACCATCCACCAGCGGGCGACTGGCCCATGTTGGTCGGGGCGTCCGGCTTGGCGACGAGCTTGCGGCGCTCCTTGTTGGGGACGCCGAGATCCTTGACCGTGAAGCCGGCGGCGACGAGCTTGGTCTTGCGGATCTGGTTGATCGTCTGGGCCTTGTTGCTCGGGTCGTCGTTCGTGTAGTAGTAGACGAGCTGGAAGCCCTCCTTGCCCGCGGCCTTGAGCATCGCCTTGGCCTTCGCCGGGTCGCCGTTGCCCTGGCCGTTGAGGTTGGGGAGCGTGTAGTCGAGCCAGCCCGGGATCTGCGGCGGGATGAGGGTGTGGGCCGAGGTCTGCGAGACCTCGGTCCCGCCGTTGGCCTTGTTGATGTCGTCCCACGGGTATGCCGCGGCGAGGGCCTTGCGCACCTCGAGCGGCATCTTGCGGGTGTCGAGGTTGACCGCCACCGTGCACGACGAGGGGCCGCTGACGAACTGGCTCTTCTTGGGCCCGGTCACCTTGTCGATGAGCGACGAGTCGACGCCGTCCCAGTTGAGGCTCGTCGCGTCGACTCCGTTGCTGGCGAGGATGGCCGTCTGGGTCTTGACCTCGTCGACGCCGAACTTGAAGTCGTAGCCGTCGAGGTACTGGGTGCGCGCCGGGTCGGTGCTCGCGTCCCAGTTGGGGTTCTTGACGAGCTTGAGCTCGGAGCCCTGGGTGAACGACGAGATCATGTACGGCCCCGTCGCCAGTGCCTTCTCGCCGTAGGAGGTGTCCTTGGTGTCCTTGGCCTGCGGGATCGGCGAGGTCTGCGTGAACGTCGCGAAGTAGGGCAGCGTCTCCCACACCTTCGCGAGGTGGAACACCACCGTCGAGTCGTCTGGGGCCTCGACGCCGGGGAAGGTGTCGCCGGACTTGAAGGGGCCCTTGTAGTCGGCCCCGCCCTTGAGGTAGTCGACCTGGTAGGTCGGACCGGTGTCGGTGAAGGCGAAGGAGCGCTTCACGGCATACGCGATGTCCTTGGCGCTGACCACGGAACCGTCGCTGTACTTGATGCCCGGCTTGAGCTTGAAGGTCCAGGTGAGACCGTCGGCGGAGACCTGGCCGAGGTCGGTGGCGAGGTCCGGGACGAGGACCTGCTTGCCGTTGCGCTGGACGAACTGGGTCAGCGAGCGGAAGGTCAGCCGGGTCATGATGATCCCCGTGTCCTGGTAGAACTGGGCGCTCGGGTCCATGTCGGCCGGCGTCGTCGAGTAGGGCACCGTGAGGGTGCCGCCCTTCTTCGCCCCGGAGACCGTGGGGGCGGGGCCCTTGGCGGTGGGGTCGAGCGCCGCGCCGGCGGTGTCGATCGGCGCGCCCTGGGAGGAGCCGCCTGACGGGGCGTTGGTGGCCGGGGCCGAGCACGCTGCGACCAGGCCGAGCGACGCAGCAGCCCCCACGGCGAGGGCATGGTTCCAGCGCATAAGATGATCCTCTTTCGTCTGCGGTCCGACCACGGGTGTCGGGGCCGGGTTTTCCTGGTCCGGTGGCGGGGTTCGCTACCGGCGGGTGTTGGGGTCGAAGGCGTCGCGGATCGACTCGCCGAGCAGACTCAGGGCGAGCACGAGGATCGCGATCGAGGCGACGGGCGGCCACAGGAACAACGGGTAAGCCGCGTAGGTGTTCTGCGCCAGCGCGACGGTCCGTCCCCAGGATGCCGTGGGCTCGACGAGCCCGGCTCCGAGGAAGGACAGCGTCGCCTCGGCGGTGATGTAGGCGGGCACGGCGATCGACGCGGAGACGATGATCGGCCCGACGAGGTTCGGGAGGATCTCGCGGAAGAGGATCTGCCGGGTCGGCACGCCGATGACCTTCGCGGCCTGCACGAACTCGCGCTCGCGCAGCGAGAAGACCTCACCGCGGATGAGGCGGGCCAGGCTGACCCAGCCGAAGAGGATGAGCACTCCGATGAGCACCCCGAAGCGCACGCTCGACGTCTGCTCCGAGGAGAGGATCTCGCCGCCCCCGACGCGGTTGGTGACGATCGGGACGAGGGCGATGACGAGCAGGAGGTAGGGCAGGCTGAGGAGCAGGTCGATGACCCAGCTGATCGTCTTGTCGACCGCTCCGCCGAGGTAGCCGGCGAGCAGCCCGAAGACGATGCCGAAGACCGTGGAGAAGAGCGCGGCGACGAACCCGATGATCAGCGACGGGCGCGCGCCGTAGGCCCAGATCGCGAAGAGGTCGCGACCGGTGCGCGGCTCGACCCCGAACCAGTGCTCGGAGTTCGCGCCGATGGTCGGCAGCGAGTTGCGGGCGGAGATGAGGTCCGAGTGGTAGGCGTTGAGCTCCTCCTTCTCCCACGCGACGAGCAGCGGGGCGAACACGGCGACGAGCACGAAGAAGACGAGAATCGCGAAGCAGACGACTGCGAGCTTGTCGTGCTTGAGCCGGTCCCAGGCGATCTGCGACGGCGAGCGTCCGTGCCGACGGTCCTCACCGGCTGCGCCGGGCGCGGGTTCGACGGCGGTCTCGATGCTGTCGGTCGCCACGGCTGAGGGTCCAAGCGACAAGCCCGCGCCTCCGTCCGGGTGGGGTTCCGATGACTCGCGCTGGGCCCGAGGTGCCCGACGGCTCCCCCCAGGGATGCAGCGGTGGCCGTCGCGATGCGGCTAACCGTGTCACAGAAACGAAGGATCGCTGCGGAGTGGGGAACGAGAAATGACAAATCGTTACCGACGGGGGCCGGCGACAGAGAACGTCCCCCCTGGGGTCCGGGGCACCGGATATCCCGCACTGTGGGACGCGGCGGAGCGGCGCGCAGGCGCTCCCCACTCCGTCGGGCCGGCAGCCCCGGCACGCCGGCCTCAGTGGCCGCGCAACCGCTCCTTGAGCCAGGTCAGCCGGGTGGCCAGCCGCTCCTCGAAGCCCCGGCCCGTCGGTCGGTAGTAGTCCGTGCGGCCGGCGAGGTCGTCGGGGAGGTACTGCTGGGCGACCACACCGTCGTCGCCGTCGTGGGCGTAGCGGTAGCCGTCGCCGTGCCCGAGCCGGGCCGCCCCGGCATACCCGCTGCCGCGCAGGTGGACCGGCACCGGTCCGCCCCTGCCCGCACGGACGTCGGCGATGGCCTCGTTGATGCCGAGGTAGGACGCGTTGGACTTCGGCGCGAGGGCGTTGTGCACGACGGCCTGCCCGAGGATGATCCGCGCCTCGGGCATGCCGATCTGGGCCACCGCGTGCATCGCCGCGACCGCCGTCTGGAGGGCGGTGGGGTCGGCCATGCCGACGTCCTCGCTCGCGGCGATGACGATGCGGCGGGCGATGAAGCGCGGGTCCTCCCCCGCCTCGAGCATCCGGGCGAGGTAGTGCAGGGCCGCGTCGACGTCGCTGCCGCGCATCGACTTGATGAGCGCGCTGGCGACGTCGTAGTGCTGGTCGCCGGCGCGGTCGTAGCGCACCGCGGCCTGGGCGACCGCCTGCTCGACGTGGGCCAGCGTGATCGTCGCCGGCCCGGGGGCCTCGTCGTCGGTGTCGTCGGCGTCCCCAGCCGGGGGGCCGGTCAGCGGTGCCGCGTCGAGGCAGACCCCCGCGGCGGCCTCCAGCGAGGTGAGGGCGCGGCGGGCGTCACCGCCGGCCATCCGCACGAGGTGCTCGCGAGCGTCCGGCGCGAGGCGGAACTCGCCGGCGAGGCCCCGCGTGTCGACGAGGGCGGCGTCGACGACCTCGCCGACCTCGTCGTCGGCCAGCGGCGTCAGCGTGACGAGCAACGAGCGAGACAGGAGCGGCGCGATGATGCTGAACGACGGGTTCTCCGTGGTGGCTGCAACCAGGATCACGAGCCGGTTCTCGACGCCGGGCAGGAGCGCGTCCTGCTGGGCCTTGGTGAAGCGGTGGATCTCGTCGAGGAAGAGCACCGTCTGGCGGTCGTAGAGGTCGCGGTCGCGCCGGGCCGCGTCCATCACCTCGCGCACGTCCTTGACCCCGGCCGTCACCGCCGACAGCTCGACGAACCGCCGCTCGGCCGACGTGGCGACGAGGTGCGCGAGCGTCGTCTTGCCGGAGCCGGGCGGCCCCCAGATCACCGCCGAGAGCGGGCCGGCCGCGCCGGCCGACCCCTCGACGAGCCGGCGCAGCGGGCTGCCGGGGCGCAGGACCGCAGACTGCCCGCGCACCTCGTCGAGCGAGCGGGGCCGCATCCGGACGGCGAGCGGCGGACGGGTGGCGGACGAGAGGTGCGCCTGCTCGCCGCGCAGGTCCGGCGCCTGCCGCGCGGCCGAGAAGAGGTCGGAACCGGTGTCACTCATCGTCACCAGAGTATCCGGAGCGAGGGAGGTCCTGGCCGCGTGAGAGGCTGAGCCGTGCACGACGCCGCCGCAGCCCGAACGACGCGTCTCGCCCGGCTGGGAGCCGCCACCGCCCGTCACCCCTGGCGGGTCGTCGTCGTCTGGGCGGTCGTCGCCGTCGCCGCGTTCGCCGTCGCGGTGGGCGGCCTGGGCGGGCAGACGCTCTTCGAGCGCCTCGGCTCCGGGTCACCGACGTCCCCCGGCGAGGCCCAGCAGGGCGCGGAGCTCCTCGCCCGCCACCAGCCATCCACCGACAGTCTCACGCTCCAGGCGCGTGGGGCCGACCTCTCCGACAAGGCGGCCGTGGCGGCCGCGACCACGGCGACGACCAGGCTGTCGCGGCTGCCGGGCGTCAGTGGCGTGCGGTCGCCGCTGCTCCTGCCCCGGGGCGTCGCCGACCCTGCCGCGGGCGCTCTGCTGTCCGGCGGCAGGGCGGCATCCGGCGGCTTCGTCACCGTGGTCGACTTCCGCACCGGGCTCGAGGCACCGGAGCGCGAGGCGGCCGAGGCGGCGGTCCGGTCGGGCTTCGGCGAGGTGCTGGCGGCCCTGCCGGGAGCCACCGGTGACGTGGGCGGCGTCAAGCTCCTCGTCCGCGCCATCACCTCCCAGGTCGAGACCGACCTGCGGGCCGGTGAGGGCATCGCCCTGCCGCTCTCGTTCATCGTCATGGTCTTCGTCTTCGGCGGGTTCGTCGCCGCCGGGATGCCCATCGCCGGTGCGATCGTCGCGATCGGGGGTGCGCTCGCCTCGCTCTACGCCTTCACCTTCGCGATCGACCTCGACTCGAGCGTCGTCAACGTCGTGACCCTGCTCGGTCTCGGCCTCTCGATCGACTACGGCCTGCTCACGGTGAGCCGCTACCGCGAGGAGCTCGCCGCCATCGCGGCGGCGGACACCGACCACCGCCGGCACCACTTCACCCGCGAGGAGGTCATCCGCGCGACGTCGCGCACCGTCGCGACCGCCGGTCGCACGGTCCTCTTCTCCGGGCTCACGGTGGCGATCGCCCTCGCCGGTCTGCTCATCTTCGACGCCGAGATCATGCGCGCCATCGGCGCGGCCGGTGTCTCGGTGGTCCTCGTCGCCCTCGCCGTCGCCCTCACCCTCGTCCCGGCGATGTGCGCCATCGGAACGCGGCGTCTCCTCGCGCGGGGCACCGAGCACTCGCCCGACACCGGGGTCTTCTCCCGGCTGGCCAAGGTGGTCCAGGCGCGACCCGTGACGATCATCGTCGTCACCCTCGCTGCCCTCGTCGGCCTGGCGGTGCCGGCCTCGTCGATGAAGCTCACCTCGTCGGGCCCCGAGCTGCTGCCCGCCGCGGCGCCCGAGCGGGTCTTCTTCGCCGCCCTGGGCAGGGACTACCCCGCGCTCAGCGCCCCCGACGTCACGGTCGCCGCCGAGGCACCCGCCGCGCAGGTGCGGGCGTGGGTCACCTCCGCGGTTGCCACGCTGCCCGGCGTCGAGGGCGCCCAGGTCCGCGAGCTCGCGCCCCAGGTCTCCGCCGTGGCGATCCAGGTGAGCGGGCCGTCGACCGGGCAGCAGACCGAGGACGTCATCACCGCGATCCGCGCGCACCGGCCCGCCTTCCCGACCTACGTCACCGGCCAGGCGGCCGGCCAGCACGACTTCCTCGCCGGGATGCGCTCCCGCGCCCCGTATGCCGTGGGGCTCGTCGTGCTCGGCACCTTCGTCCTCCTCTTCCTCATGACGGGGTCTCTCGTCATTCCCCTCAAGGCGCTCGTCCTCAACGTCGTCTCGCTGGGCGCCGCGCTCGGCGTCATCGTCCTCGTCTTCCAGGACGGCCACCTGGAAGCGCTCATCGACTTCACGTCGGTGGGGGCCATCGAGTCGCTGGTGCCGTTCCTCGCCCTGGCCTTCGGGTTCGGGCTGTCGATGGACTACGAGGTCTTCCTGCTCGCGCGGATCGCCGAGCTCTACCGACGAGGCCTGCCCAACGACCGGAGCGTCGCGCTCGGCCTGCAACGCTCCGGACGCATCATCACGTCGGCGGCGCTGCTCATCATCATCGTGTTCGCCGGCTTCGCCGCGGGAAAGCTGTTGGTGATCAAGGAGATCGGCGTAGCCCTGGTCGTGGCGGTCGCCCTTGACGCGACTCTGGTGCGGATGCTCCTCGTGCCCGCGACGATGACGCTGCTGGGCCGGTGGAACTGGTGGGCGCCCGCCCCGATGCGCCGGTGGCATGAGCGGCACGGCATCGCCGAGTAGCCCCCGAGCCGCACGCCAGCCGCCGGACGGCAGCCGCTGACGGCATACCGGGCCGGGGTGGCCGTCATCCGGCGGGGGCGCCCTCGTCCGGCGCGGTTACCGCGTCCGGCGCGGCGTCCACGCCGGCCTCCTTGCGCTGCTGCGCGGTGATCGGCGCCGGGGCACCGGTCAGCGGGTCGAAGCCGCCCCCGGACTTCGGGAACGCGATGACCTCGCGGATCGAGTCGGTGCCCGACAGGAGGGCGCAGATCCGGTCCCAGCCGAAGGCGATGCCCCCGTGTGGTGGGGCACCGAACGCGAAGGCGTCGAGGAGAAACCCGAACTTCGCCTGCGCGTCGTCCGGCGAGAGGCCCATGACCTGGAACACCCGCTCCTGCACGTCGCGGCGGTGGATCCGGATGGACCCGCCGCCGATCTCGTTGCCGTTGCAGACCATGTCGTAGGCGTAGGCGAGCGCCTCACCGGGCCGCACGTCGAACGAGTCCATGAACTCGCGCTGCGGCGCCGTGAACGCGTGGTGCACCGCCGTCCACGCACCGGCGCCGACGGCGACGTCACCCGCCGCGACGGCCTCGCTGGCCGGTTCGAAAAGCGGGGCGTCGACGACCCAGACGAAGCCCCAGGTGCTCTCGTCGACGAGCCCGCAGCGCCGGCCGATCTCGAGGCGGGCAGCACCGAGCAGCGCCCGCGACGTCTTGGGAGCACCGGCGGCGAAGAAGACGCAGTCGCCGGACCGCGCGCCGACGTGGGCCGCGAGCCCCGCGCGCTCGGTGTTGGTGAGGTTCTTGGCGACGGGGCCGCCCAGCTCGCCGTCGGCGCCGACGAGCACGTAGGCCAGGCCCCGGGCCCCCCGCTGCTTCGCCCACTCCTGCCACGCATCGAGCTGCTTGCGCGGCTGCGACGCCCCGCCGGGCATGACGACGGCCCCGACGTAGTCCTGCTGGAAGACCCGGAAGGTGGTGTCGCCGAAGAGCTCCGTGCAGTCGGTGAGCTCCTGGCCGAACCGGGTGTCGGGCTTGTCGGTCCCGTAGCGCGCCATGGCGTCGGCGTAGGTCAGATGGGGGAACGGGGTCGGCAGCTCGACGCCGACGAGCCGCCACAGCGCCACGGCGATCTCCTCGCCGAGCGCGACCACGTCGGCCTGCTCGACGAAGCTCATCTCGATGTCGAGCTGGGTGAACTCCGGCTGCCGGTCGGCGCGGAAGTCCTCGTCGCGGTAGCACCGGGCGATCTGGTAGTACCGCTCCATCCCGGCGACCATGAGCAGCTGCTTGAAGAGCTGCGGGCTCTGCGGCAGGGCGTACCAGGAGCCTGGCTGGAGCCGCGCGGGGACGATGAAGTCGCGAGCGCCCTCTGGCGTCGAGCGGGTCATCGTCGGGGTCTCGATCTCCACGAAGTCGTGGCCGGCCAGCACCGTGCGCGCGGTGGCGTTGACCTTCGAGCGCAGCCGGATCGCGGCACCGGGGGCCGGCCGCCGCAGGTCGAGGTACCGGTGCTTCAGCCGGGCCTCCTCGCCGACGGTGATCCGGTCGTCGATCTGGAACGGCAGCGGCGCGCTGGGGTTGAGCACCTCGATCCCGGTGGCGACGACCTCGATCTCGCCGGTCGGCAGGTCCGGGTTGGCGTTGCCCTCCGGCCGGGTCCGGACCTCGCCGGTCACCCGCACGCAGTACTCGTTGCGCAGGTCGTGCGCCTCGCCCTCGGCGAGGACCTCGTCGCGGACCACGACCTGGGCGACCCCCGAGGCGTCACGCAGGTCGAGGAACGCCACGCCGCCGTGGTCGCGCCGCCGGGCCACCCACCCGGCGAGGGTCACGGTCTGGCCAGTGTGGCCGGCGCGCAGCGCGCCGGCCTCGTGAGT
>JBBRZC010000077.1:0-16197 GCA_038237075.1 Actinomycetales bacterium | reverse complement strand
TACCTGGCCAGCGACGACGCCTCGTTCGTCACTGGGCTCGAGCTGTACATCGACGGCGGGTACATCGCCCGCTGAGGAGCCGGCTGGGCCCGACGCCGCGGATGGCACCGATGAGCGGGGAGTCCATGGGATCCCATGGACTCGGCGCTCATCGGTGGATCGGTGTTACCCGAGTGACCGGTGAGGCGCGTGCGGCTCTCCCGGACCTGATGGAGTGACCGATCCGGCTACCTCAGCGCGGGGGCATCCGCAGGGCGCCGTCGAGGCGGATCACCTCGCCGTTGAGCATCGGGTTGTCGATGATGTGGCGCACCAGCGCGGCGTACTCGGCCGGGTCGCCCAGCCGGGAGGGGTGCGGCACCTGAGCCTCCAGCGCGGCGGTCGCCTCGGGCGGCAGCCCGGCCAGCATCGGGGTGGCGAAGGTGCCCGGGGCCACTGTCATGACGCGGACCCGCTTGTCGGCGAGGTCGCGCGCGGCGGCGAGGGTGAGGCCGACGATGCCGGCCTTGCTCGCGGCATACGCGGCCTGGCCGACCTGTCCGTCGTAGGCGGCGATGCTCGCGGTCATGACGACCACTCCGCGGTCGCCGTCGACGATCGGGTTGTCGAGCATCGCCGCCGCGGCGAGGCGCAGGACGTTGAAGGTGCCGACGAGGTTGATGTCGATCACGTCCTGGAAGGTCTGCAGCGCCAGCGGCCCACCGCGTCCCACCACCCTGCCGGGAGTGCCGACCCCCGCGCAGGTCACGACGACCCGCAGCTCGCCGAGCTCGCGGGCGGCGTCGACCGCCGCCTGCACTTGCGCCTCGTCGCGCACGTCGGCGGGGACGAACCGCACCGCCGCCCCGAGCTCGGCCGTGACCGCCGCGCCCGGCGAGGAGGGCAGGTCCACGACGACGACCTTCGCGCCGTCGGCGACGAGCCGGCGGGTGGTGGCGCCGCCGAGCCCCGAGGCTCCGCCGGTGACGAGGGCGACGGTAAAGTCGTTGATCTGCACGGGAATCCAGCCTCTCGGGCTCAGGTTGACTTCAGCAGGTGGCGGGCGATCACGAGCCGCTGGATCTGGTTGGTGCCCTCGAAGATCTGGGTCACCTTGGCCTCGCGCATGTAGCGCTCGAGCGGGAAGTCCTGGGTGTAGCCGGCCCCGCCGAGCACCTGCACCGCGTCGGTGGTGACCCGCATCGCGTTGTCGGTGCAGACGAGCTTCGCCACGGCGGCCTGCCGCGAGAACGGCCGGCCCGCGTCGCGCAGCCGGGCCGCGTGGAGATAGGTGGCGCGGGCGCTCGTCACCGCGGCCTCCATGTCAGCGAGGAGGAACGCGATGCCCTGGAACTGCGCGATCGGCCTGCCGAACTGCTCCCGCGCCAAGGCGTATGCCGCGGCGGCGTCCAGCGCTGCCTGCGCGAGCCCCGTTGCGGCAGCGGCGATCCCGAGCCGGCCGGAGTCGAGTGCCGAGAGTGCGATGGCCATGCCCTGCCCCTCGTCACCGATGCGGCGGAAGGCGTCGACGGGGGTGTCGGCGAACGTCACCTGGCTGACCGAGTCGCTGTGGAGGCCCATCTTGCGCTCCGGCGCCGCCACGTCGATCCCCGCGGCGTCGGCCGGGACGAGGAAGCACGAGAGGCCGCGCCCGCCCTCGTCGGAGGTCCGCGCGAACGTCGAGTAGTAGTCGGCGTGGCCCGCATGAGAGATCCACGCCTTGGTCCCCCGGAGGGCGTATGCCGTCCCGTCACCCGGGCGGGTGGCCCGGGTCGTCATCGAGGCGACGTCTGACCCCGAGGCGACCTCCGACAGGCAGTAGGCGCCGAGCCGGGCGCCGCCGAGCATGTCGGGAAGGAACGCCTCCTGCTGCTCCCTCGTCCCGAACGTCGCTACGGGGTAGCAGGTGAGGGCGTGGACGCTGACGCCAACGGCGACGCTCATCCAGACCGAGGCGATCTCCTCGACGACCTGGAGGTAGACCTCGTAGGGCTGGGCGCCGCCGCCGAACTCCTCGGGGTAGGGCAAGGACATCAGCCCAGACCGCCCGAGGAGCAGGAAGGCGTCGCGGGGAAACGCGCTGGCCCGTTCCATGTCGTCGACCCGGGGAGCGAGGTCCTTGGCGCAGATCTCACGGGTGAGGCCGACGAGGTCCTCGGCTTCCTCGGACGGGAGGATGCGGACGGCAGGCATGGCCCGCACTGTACCCCGGCCCGTCCCACATGCTGGACGGGCCAGCTCTCAGTCCAGGGAGTCCTGGGGCGGCGCCGGCACGATCGGCGGCGCAACCGGCGCCGGCACGATCGGCGGCACGACAGGCGGCACGACAGGCGGCGCGACCGGCGGCACGACGTGCTGTACGGCCGGGGACGCGTCCTGCGGCGAGTCGTGGCCTGCGGACCCGCGCTGCTCGGCGAGCTTGTCCACCCCCTTGGCGACCTGTTGCTTGGCCTTGGCCACCTTGTCGGCGTACTTGCCGTCGGTCCGCTCGTCGACTGCGGCGCCCGCCTTCTCGACGACCTCGGCGACCTTGGCCCGGTTCTCGTGGGCGAGCTCGCCGACCCGCTCCCTCGCCTCGTGGGCCGCCTTCGTCGCGGCGTCGGCGAACTGGTCGGCCTTGTGCTGGAGGTCGAGCTCCTCGGCCCTCTGCTTGAGCCTGTCCATGAAGGTCATGCTGGTCTCCGTCCTGACGGGTTGTCCGTGTTCCCGGTCAACGCCCCGACCCCGCGCCCCCGTTCCCGACCCGCGGGAACCACCGTGCGGCGCCGATGTCCGCCCCTTGCACCTGCCGCGGCGTGAGGTCCTAGCGTGAGGCTTGTGGACGTGACGACGGGGCTGTTGAAAATCGGGGAGGTGGCCCGGCGCACCGGCCTAACCGTCCGCACCCTGCGCTACTACGAGGAGATCGGGCTGCTCGACCCCTCGGACCGCCTGGCCGGTGGCCACCGCGTCTACACGATGTCCGATCTCGCCCGCCTGTACCGCGTCTGCCTGCTCCGCCAGCTCGGCACCCCGCTCGCCGCGATCGCCGAGGCGCTCGACGAGCCGGACGCCCCGCTCTCTGACGCGGTCGACCGTCATCTGGCGAGCCTCGACGACCGGCTCGCGGCGATGGGCCGGCTGCGCGAGCGGGTCCGGGTGGTGAGCGCCAGCCTCCGCGAGTCCCGCGCCCCGGCGGACGCCGAGCTGCTGGCCGTCCTCGAGGGGATGAGCGAGACGGACCCCGGGATCACCCAGCGGCTCACCCTGCTCGTCTACGACGACATCGAGGCCGTGCACGACCACCTCGTCTCGGTGTTCGGCTTCGGCCCCGGCCGGCTGGTCCGCGACGACCTGGGCGTCGTCGTCCACGGGGAGATGCACGTCGGTGACGGCGTCGTCTGGATGCACCGCTCCGCGCCGGAGCACGGGCTCGCGTCCCCGGCCAGCCTCGGGGCGGCGACCCACTGCATGGCGGTCACGGTCGACGACGTCGACGCGCACCACGCCCGGGCGGTGCGGGCCGGCGCCGACGTGGTGACCCCACCGCGGGACATGGACTACGGCGTGCGCGAGTACGACGCCCGCGACATCGAGGGCGGCCTCTGGTCCTTCATGAGCACGCTCGACGACGACAGCGCCCGAGAAGGGGAACCGACGAGAGGAACCGACGATGAGTGAGCTGACCCCCTACCTCTGCGTCGCGGACGCGGCCCGAGCCGTCCACTGGTATGCCGCGGTGTTGGGCGCCGTGGTGACCTTCGACCCGATCGTCATGGAGGACAACAGGATCGGGCACGTCGAGCTGTCCGTCGAGGGAGCCCGGTTCATGATGTCGGACGAGTACCCCGAAGTGAACGTCCAGGCCCCCGACCCCGGCCGCGGTAACGCGGTCTCCCTCCACCTCACGGTCACGGACGTCGACGCGCTCGCCGCCCGAGTGGTGGCTTCGGGCGTGCGCCTCGACCGGGGCCCGGAGACGACCGACCACGGCCGGGTCGCCGTCTTCCGTGACCCGTTCGGGCACCGGTGGTTCCTCAACCAGCCGGCCTGAGACCTGCGGCCTCTCGGCTCACGACCACGGCGTCACCGGACGCACCCGTTGCACCCCGTCGACGGTGAGGTCCACCCGCTCGGTGAAGAAGCAGACCATGCCGCGAACCGGGACGGCGTCGTGCAGCGGCTCCTCATAGCTCCACGCGATGTCGCGCCCGGCGGCGCCGAGCTCAGTCGCCGACCAGTACGAGGCGATGCCCTTGTAGGCGCAGATCGTGTGGGTCTCCGTGGCCTGCAGCAAGCCCATCCGCACGTCTTCCCGTGGCAGGTAGAACCGCGTCGGCAGCGGCGTCTCGAGGAGCAGCGTCGGCCGAGTCGAGTCGGCCAGCACCTGACCGTCGACGGAGACGACGACGCGGCGGCGGCTGCGGAGGCAGTCGATGCGGCTGAACGGGTCGTGGGGATGGCTCATCACCGGCTCGTCCTCCTCGAACCACTGGGTGAACGCCTCCCAGTCGAGAACGACGTACCCCTCGAGGTCAGGGTCGGCAGGCTCGAACGCGGCCCCCGGGAGGTCGCCGCGCTCAGTGCTGATCGTCCAGACCGTGCCGGGGCAGGAATGCACGGCGAAGGGGATGCTCGGGTCGAGCACGGGACGCCCCTCGTCGGCGTCTCGCCCGCCTTCCCCTTCGTCGACCCAGGGCACGAGCTCGCCGGCGATGTCGGTGCGGGGCACGGCATACAGGGGCACGATGCGCCGCGGCTCCCAGACGAGACGGGCCCGGGGCGAGCTGACGACGGTCGAGTCGCGCAGCGCCGCGCGCACCCACCTCTCCACCGGGTGGGTCCGCAGCTCGCCGAGCGCACTGGTGAGGAGGGCGTGCATCTGGACGGCCATGGCTCAGTGTCTCGCCCGCCGGCCCCTTCGGCCAGAGGGGGCCAGGTCAGGAGAAGGCGCCGACGCCGGTGATGGCCTTGCCGACGACGAGGGTGTGCACCTCGGTGGTGCCCTCGTAGGTGAGGACGGACTCGAGGTTGGCCGCGTGCCGGATGGGGCTGTACTCCAGGGAGATCCCGTTGGCACCGAGGATGGTGCGGCACTCACGGGCGATCTCGATGCTCTTGCGCACGTTGTTGAGCTTGCCGACGCTGACCTGCTCCGAGGTGATCGTGCCGGCGTCCTTGAGGCGCCCGAGGTGCACGGCGAGGAGCATCCCGGTGCCGAGCTCGACGGCCATGTCGGCCACCTTCTTCTGGGTCAGCTGGTAGGACGCGAGCGGGCGGTCGAACACGGTGCGGGTGCGGCTGTAGTCGACTGCCACCTCCAGGGAGTCGCGGGCCGCCCCGAGCGACCCGAAGACGATCCCGAACCGGGCCTCGTCGAGGCAGCCGAGCGGGCCACGCAACCCGGCCGCCTCCGGAAGCACGGCGCTCGCGGGCAGCCGCACGTCCTGGAGCACCAGCTCGCTCGTGACGCTGGCCCGCAGCGACAGCTTCTGGTGGATCTCGGTGGCCGAGAAGCCGGGCGTGTCGGTGGGGACGACGAACCCGCGGATCCGGTCGTCGGTGCGCGCCCAGACGACGGCGACGTCGGCGATGGAGCCGTTGGTGATCCACAGCTTGGTGCCGTTGAGCACCCAGTCGTCGCCGTCCCGGCGCGCCGCGGTGCGCATCCCAGCGGGGTTCGAGCCGAAGTCGGGCTCGGTGAGCCCGAAGCAGCCGACCGCCTCGCCGGTCGCCATCGAGGGCAGCCACTCGTCCTTCTGCTCGTCGCTGCCGTAGTGGTGGATGGCGAACATCGCCAGCGACCCCTGCACCGACACGAGCGAGCGCAGGCCCGAGTCGACGGCCTCCATCTCGAGGCAAGCCAGCCCGTAGGACACCGCGTTGGTCCCGGCGCACCCGTAGCCGTCGAGGTGCATCCCCAGCAGCCCCAGCGAGCCGAGCTGCTTGGCGATCTCCCGGACGGGCAGCCTCGCCTCGTCGAACCACGTGGCGACGTGCGGGCGCAGCTCCTTGTCGCCGAACGCCCGGACGGTGTCGCGGATCGCCCGCTCCTCCTCCGAGAGGAGCGTGTCGATGCCGAAGAGCTCGAAGGTGTCCATCACTCGGCCTTCCACTGCGGGGGTGTGAAAACGGGTCGCTTGGCCGCGAGACCGTCGCCCGACGACTGGCCGCGCAGCCGGCGCTGCACCCAGGGTGCGAGGTGCTGGCGGACCCACCGCGCGTCGGCGGCGGCCGCCTCGCGGCGGGCCAGCGGCGGCGCGGCCGGCAGCGGCGCGCGCCAGTCGGCCTCGTCGGTCTCGTACCCGAGCGAGTACGCCGCGGCGAGGGCCAGCCGCCGGTGTCCCTCGGCGTTCATGTGGATGCGGTCGTCGGCCCAGAGCCGCCAGTCGCGCAGGGCGGTGAGGCTCCACTGGTCGACGACGGTCGCCCCGTGGCGCTGGGCGATGCCCCAGATGAAGGCGGTGTATGCCGCGACGCGGCCTCGGGTGGCCCTCACCAGGGGGGCGTCGGCCGGGTCGACGGGGGTCACCATGAGCACGTCGGCCCCGGTCTCGCGGATCCGTGCCACCGCGTCCTCGAGGCGGGCGGCCAGGCGGTCGACGTCGGCCCGGGGCCGCAGGATGTCGTTGCCGCCGCCGACGATGCTCACGAGGTCGGGCTCCAGGGCGAGCGCCGCGTCGAGCTGCGGCCCGGCGACGTCGGCCAGGAGGCGACCGCGCACGGCGAGGTTGGCGTAGCCGAAGTCCTGCCCGGCGTTCTCGGCCTGCTCGGCAAGCCGCACGGCGAGCCGGTCGGCCCAGCCGAGATGGCGGCCCGCCTCCGTCGGGTCGGGGTCGGACATGCCCTCGGTGAAGGAGTCGCCGACGGCGACGTAGCGGGTCCACACGCGCGGCGTGGGTCGTGGGGTCACGGTGGCCTCCTTGGTGGGCGTGCTCACGGCAGCGCCCAGGTGACGGGGTCTGCTCCGGCGCGGACGAGCAGGTCGTTGGTGCGGCTGAACGGCCGGGAGCCGAAGAAGCCGGAGCGGGCCGAGAGCGGCGACGGGTGCGCCGACTCGATGCGTGGGGTGCTCCCCAGCAGCGGCGTCAGCGTCTGCGCCTGACGTCCCCAGAGGATCGCCACGAGCGGGCCCCCGCGGGCGACGAGCGCGGTGATGGCCTGGCTGGTGACCGTCTCCCAGCCCTTGCCCTGGTGGCTGCCGGACGCACCAGGACGCACGGTGAGGACCCGGTTGAGCAGCATGACCCCCTGCTCGGCCCACGGCCCGAGGTCCCCGTTGGCGGGAGGGCCGACGCCGAGGTCGGCGGCCATCTCGGTGTAGATGTTCTGGAGGCTGCGCGGCACCGGGCGCACGTCGGGAGCCACCGAGAAGCTGAGCCCGACCGGGTGCCCGGGCGTGGGGTAGGGGTCCTGCCCGACGAGGAGGACCCGCACGGCGTCGAAGGGCCGCGAGAAGGCGCGCAGGACGTGGGGCCCGGCGGGCAGGTAGCCGCGCCCGGCCGCGACCTCGTCGCGCAGGAAGTCACCGAGCTCCGCGATGGTGTGCGCGACGGGGGCCAGCGCCGGCACCCACGACGGGTGGACGATCTCCTCGAGAGGCCGGGCAGTCACGCCACACAACGTATCCCTCCGCCCGGGGCCGCCGACACCGACCGTAGGCTCGGCGTCCATGACCGCACCCGCGCCGCGCTGGCCGGCCGTCGTCTTCGACCTCGACGGCACGCTCGTCGACACCGTCGGGCTCATCGTCGCCTCCTACCAGCACGCGTTCCGCACCGTGCTCGGCGCCGAGGAGGACGAGGCCCGGATCCGGGCGTGGATCGGCCAGCCCCTGATCCGGGCGTTCCGCGAGGTCTCGCCCGAACGGGCCGACGAGCTGTTCGAGACCTACATCGAGTGGAACTCGGCCAACACCGAGCGGCTGATCCGCCGCTACGCGGGCATCGGCGCGATGCTCGCGGCGCTCGACGAGGCCGGTGTCGCCGTCGCTGCGGCGACCTCCAAGCTGCGCGGGCCGGCCGAGATGGCGGTCCGCCTGACCGGCCTGGCGGAGCACCTCGACGTCATCGTCACGCTCGAGGACACCGAGCAGCACAAGCCCGACCCGCAGCCGCTGCTCGTCGCCGCCCAGCGGCTCGGCGCCCGGGCCGAGGACACGGTCTACGTCGGTGACGCCGTGGTCGACGTCCAGGCGGCGCGCAACGCGGGGATGTCCGCCATCGGAGTGACCTGGGGCGCCGGCACGAGGGCCGCCGTCGCGGCCGCCCGCCCCGACGTCCTCGCCGACACCGTCGACGACCTCGTCTCGGTGCTGCTGCCCGGCTGAGCGCTGCCGGGCGGGACGGGCGCCCACGCGACGGGCCTACGATCAGGCCCGTGCACCGCTTCGACCTCGCGACGTCCCCGGCCGTCGTCGACGCCATCCTCCACTACGCGGCGCAGCGGCTGCGTCTCGACCCCGTGCCGCTCGACGGACCCCTGAGCGCGGCGGAGCTGACCGCGGCGGCCGGCCCGACGATCACACCTGCGGGTCTCGGCGCGGAGCGGGCCCTCGGCGTCTTCTCCGACGTCCTCGCGCCCTCGTGCCTCTCGACCGACCACCCCCGCTACCTCTCCTTCATCCCCTGCGCGCCGACCAAGGAGGCGGCGGCCTTCGACGTCGTCGTCGGCGCCTCCTCGATCTACGGCGGGTCCTGGATGGAGGGCTCCGGCGCCGTGCATGCCGAGAACGAGACGCTGCGCTGGATCGCCGACCTCGCCGGCCTGCCCGGCGGTGCGGGGGGCGTGTTCGTCAACGGCGGCACGGTCGGCAACCTCTCCGCCCTGGTGACGGCACGGCATACCGCCCGGCGTTTGCGACGGGAGGCCGGCTCGGACGTGCGGCCGTGGCGGGTCGCGACGACCTTCGGCGCGCACTCGTCGATCCAGTCCGCGTGCGACGTGATGGACGCGGAGCTCGTCACCGTGCCGGCCGACGAGCGCTGGCGGCTCAGCGGCGAGCACCTGCGCGCGACGCTGCTCCAGCACGGGCCCGAGACGTTCTTCGCCGTCGTGGCGACGTCGGGGACGACGAACTTCGGCATCATCGACGACCTCACCTCGGTGGCCGAGGTATGCCGTGAGCTCGGCCTGTGGTTCCACGTCGACGGCGCCTACGGCGGGGCCGGGCTGGCGGCGCCGTCGGTGCGGCACCTCTTCGCCGGCGTCGAGCAGGCCGACTCCTTCATCGTCGACCCGCACAAGTGGCTCTTCGCGCCGTTCGACTGCTGCGCGCTCCTCTACCGCGAGCCAGCCTTGGCCCGGGCCGCGCACACCCAGAAGGCGTCCTACCTCGACGTCCTCACCGACGCCTCCGACTGGAACCCCACCGACTACTCGATCGGGCTGACCCGGCGGGCGCGGGGGCTGCCGTTGTGGTTCTCGCTCGCGGTGCACGGCACGCAGGCCTACGGCAACGCCGTCGAGCGGACCCTCGAGGTGGCGCGGTTCGCGGAAGGTGAGATCGCCCGGCGGCCCTACACCGAGGCGCTGCGCGAGCGAGACCTGTCCGTCATCGTCTTCCGCCGCATTGGCTGGGGACCGGACGACTACCGCGCATGGTCGGACCGGCTCCTCGCCGACGAGTTCGCCTTCGTCGTGCCGACGTCGCACGACGGCGAGACGGTGACCCGCTTCGCGATCGTCAACCCGCTCACCTCGGAGGAGGACATCAGCGCCATCCTCGACACGATGGCCTGAGGGCGGCGGATCCAGGCGCCGGTGGTCAGGCGAGTCGAATGACACGCCTGTCATTCCCGCCGTATAGTGAGCCGGGCAATCGTTGGGCGACGGGGCGGCGCCCCGAGACGGACACGGGGTCAGATGGAAGCGCAGTGGCAGGACGCACCGGAGCGGTCGATGCAGGCGGGTCTCTCGTCGCGCGACCGTGAGATCCTCGCGTTCGAGCGCCAGTGGTGGAAGTACGCGGGCGCCAAGGAGCAGGCGGTCAAGGAGCTCTTCGACATGAGCGCCACCCGCTACTACCAGGTGCTCAACGCCCTCATCGACACGACCGAGGCCCTCGAGGCCGACCCCATGCTCGTCAAGCGGCTGCGCCGGCTGCGGGCCTCGCGCCAGCGGGCGCGCAGCGCGCGGCGGCTGGGCATCAACGTCTGAGCTGGTGCCCGTGATCTCGGTGCAGCCGGGGCCGACCAACTCGCTGACCGACGTCGCGGGGCTCCGCGTCGGGCACGCGACGCGCCGGGAGCCGGGCTGGCTCACCGGCACGACCGTCGTCCTGACGCCCGGCGACGGCGCGGTCTGCGGCGTCGACGTCTGCGGCGGCGGGCCGGGGACTCGGGAGACCGACCTGCTCGACCCGCGCAACCTCGTCGACCGCGTCAACGCGGTGATGCTCGGCGGCGGGAGCGCGTTCGGGCTCGCGGCCGCCGACGGCATCGTCGCGACCCTGTATGCCGCGGGGCTCGGCTGGCCGGTCGGCGGACCGGGGCAGGTGGTCCCGATCGTGCCCGGCGCGATCCTCTTCGACCTCGGTCGCGGGGGCGGGTTCGCCAACCACCCCGGCCCCGCCGAGGGCTCTGCGGCCGTCGCCGCCGCGACGACCGGCCCGGTCGAGCAGGGCAGCGTCGGGGCCGCCACCGGCGCGAGGAGCGGGGGCTTCGCCGGCGGCGTCGGCTCGGCCAGCGTGGTCCTGCCCTCCGGGGTGGTCGTCGCGGCCCTCGTCGCGGTCAACTCGATCGGCTCCCCGGTCGACCCCGAGACAGGCGAGCTGTATGCCGTGCGGCACGGGCTCGCGGGCGAGTTCGACGCGGTCGGCCGGCCGGAGGCCGCCGAGGTGGCCGCCGCCCGCGCCCGGGCCGCGGCCTCGGGGCCGGAGGGGCAGCGCCCGGCGATAGCCACCACCATCGGGGTCATCGCCACCGACGCCACCCTCACCAAGGCGCAGTGCCAGAAGCTGGCCGGCATCGGCCACGACGGGATGGCCCGGGCGATCGACCCCGTGCACACGCCCTTCGACGGCGACACCCTCTTCGCCCTCGCCACCGGCTCTCGCCCCGCTCCCGACCTCCCGGAGACCTACCTCCTCATGGCGGCCGCGGCCACCTGCGTCACCCGAGCCATCGGGCACGGGCTCCTCGCTGCCCGCTCGGTGGACTGCACGGCATACGGCGGGGTGGTGTTGCGGTCGTGGCGCGACGCCTTCCCGTCAGCCGCTCTCGCCCGACGATGACCGCACCCCGAGACCCGCCGACGGCGGTCTCATGGCGCGTAGGGTCAGATGGCGAGATTGTCGTCTCACGGAACGGACCGGCCATGCCACCGGACATCTACACCCACGGCCACGACGAGTCGGTGCTGCGCTCGCACCGGTGGCGCACCGCAGAGAACTCGTGCGCCTACCTCCTGCCGCACCTGCGGCCCGGGCAGTCGGTGCTCGACATCGGCTGCGGGCCGGGCAGCATCACCCTCGACCTCGCGGGCCTCGTCGCCCCGGGCCGCGTCGTCGGCATCGACGCCGAGGCGGCGCCGCTGCGGGAGGCGGCGGAGGAGGCGGCCCGGCGGGGCGACTCCAGTACGGTGTTCGAGGTCGGCGACGTCTACGCGCTCGACCTGCCCGACGACAGCGTCGACGTCGTCCACGCCCACCAGGTGCTCCAGCACCTCAGCGACCCCGTGGCGGCGCTGCGCGAGATGCGCCGGGTCGCGCGGCCTGGCGGCCTCGTCGCCGTGCGCGACGCCGACTACGCGGCGATGACCTGGGCCCCCGCGGCGCCGGGGCTCGACGACTGGCTGGCGCTCTACGAGGCGGTGGCCCGGGCCAACGGGGGTGAGCCCGACGCGGGTCGGCAGCTCGCCGGCTGGGCCCGGGCTGCCGGGTTCGACGACGTCACGGCCGGCGCGAGCGTCTGGTGCTACGCCGCTGCCGACGCGGCGTGGTGGGGCGACCTGTGGGCCGACCGCGTCACCCGGTCGGCCTTCGCCGAGCAGGCGCTGGCCCGGGGGCTGGCCACCCCTGCGGACCTGCGCGGCCTCGCAACGGCGTGGCGGGCCTGGTCGAGCCACCCCGACGCCTGGTTCGCGGTGCTCCATGGCGAGGTCCTGGCCCGGCCCTGACGACGACCACTCCGCCCCCTCCCGACGTGCTGACTCGCGAGCGGCTGGAGCCCTGAGTGTGTCAGGAAGCCAGGTGGCTCGCGGCGCGCTCTTCCAAGGACCTCGCAGCGTCGACGAGATCGGCGAAGCCGGCCAGCAGCTCGGGGTCGACCGGCGCAGGGTTCAGGCTCGCGATCCGCCCCGAACAGAGCGCGGCAGCGCCAGCTCTCGCTGGTGCCAGGGCAGGCCGCCTCGACTGACCGTGCACCACACCGCCCGACCCTCGGCCAGCTGCTGGTTCACGGCCGCGAGGGCCGGCCCCGGGGCCGAGCTGCGCGCCTCGCGCGCCTGCAGGCCGAGCCGGCCCAGCACGGCGGCCAACCACGGCTCGGGATGGTGCTGCGCCACGACAGTGAACAACGGAGGCACTGGCGCGTACTCGAAGATCGCGTACGTGAAGCCGATTTCACCCCCGAGCCCGCAGACCATCGCCTCGGAGTACGGCTGCCCGGTGTGCCGCGCCCGATGCCCGGCCTGCGCCAGCAGGTGCGCAACCAGCGAGCTCGGGCGGTGCTCACCCGCCCCGAACCGGTCGTATCCGGGCACCAGCCCGCCGGGAGGTGGACCATCCGCGGCCCGCGCCAGGACGTGCCGTCGGGCGGCGCTGTAGCTCTCGCCCGTCGTCGACATCCGCTCGCGCACACGGTGACTGAGGTGCTTGTGGTCCGGCATCGCTCGTCCTCCGAAGGAGCGGCAGTCCGTGATGTCCACGCCACCTGACCGGCCGCACCCCCTCGCGACTCGTCACCGACCGGATATCGCCCGCAGCGGCATGAAGACATCTTCGCCCCCGCAGCGCCGGTGGGCGTGGCGCACCGGTCGGGAGGTACGGCGCGCAGACAGCGCCACGGCAATCGGTACCCGAACCACGCCAACCCGTCGGCTGCTCGTGCGAGGCTGGGCGCATGAGCGCCCAGTGGAGCACCCCCGAGCAGGTCGCCGCCGCCCGGGAGGCGATCACCGCCTCCATCGACGGCTGGCAGGAACCAGCCGCGTATGCCGTCGGTATCAGCTCCGCCTCGTCCTCCGCCGAGACCGAGTTCCCGCATGTCAACGTCGGCGAGAACGACCTCGCCGCCCTGGTCATCGCCAAGACCGTCGGATACTCCAGCGGCACCCTGACCCACGAGCTGACCAGTCACGAGCTCGAGCACGCGGTTGCCGGCCTCAGCCCGGTGGAGGCCGGCACGGCATACGAGCACACCAACCTGCAGGCCTGGCGCGGCATCCTCGCCGACCTGGCCTCAAACCCCGCCCGCACGGCTGTCGTCGTCTTCGTCGGCGACCTCGACGACCCGGTGTCGTCCGAGGCGGACGGGTCCCTGCGCTCGCAGCTGGCTCGATGAGCTGTCTCTTCTGCGCGATCGTCGCCGGTGAGGTGCCGGCCCACGTGGTCCTCGACGAGCCGGACGTCGTGGGTTTCCTCGACGTCCGGCCCGTGTTCAAGGGTCACGTGCTCCTCGTGACCCGGAAGCACGTCGACACCCTGCTCGAGCTTCCCGACCCGCTGCGCGACCCGCTCCTGGCCGCGGTGCAGCGCGTCGCGGGCGCCGTCGTCGCCGGTCTCGGCGCCGAGGGCTCTTTCGTGGCGACGAACAACGTGGTGAGCCAGTCGGTGCCCCACCTGCACGTCCACGTCGTCCCGCGCACGAAGGGCGACGGGCTGCGCGGCTTCTTCTGGCCCCGCACGCGCTACGCCTCCGACGACGAGGCCAGCGAGTATGCCGCCCGGCTGGCGGCCGCCCTCGCGGCCCCGGCGTCCGGCTGACCGGCGTTGGAGCGGGCTACCGCAGCATCCACTCGTCCGTCGAGTAGTCCGTGCGCCCGTCGGTGAAGTCGGTGAAGGTGTAGACCCGCAGGTAGGTCAGGCCGTAGTAGACGTACGTCTTGACCCACAGGTACTTGGTGGCCCAGCCGTAGGAGTAGGTCGCGCGCTCCCACCCGCCGCCCATGGAGGTCGCGCGCCGGCTGCCCCAGTCGCAGGCCGTCGGCGAGCAGGAGCCGTAGCCGTGAAGGGTGAAGTACGAGTCGCCCCCGGTGCACGGCTGGCCGACGGGGCACAGGACCACGTCGCTGCAGGTGAAGCCGACGACGACCCGGGTCATGGACCGGGTGGCGCCGTCGATGTTGTGCCAGTCGCCGACCATCGGCGAGGCGGCGCACAGTGCGTGCGCAGGAGCGGCGTGCTGGATCTGGGCGACGGAGCCGACCATCGCCAGGAACAGGGCGGTCAGGGCGAGGCGGACGCCCCGGGACCGGGCCGTCGCGGAGAACACGGACATGTGGACCTCCTTGGTGACCGGACTGTTCCGGTGCTGCCTCAAGGAGGGACGGCCGGCCATGCCGGATACCGAGCGGGGCTGCAACGGCGCGGCGCGGCATACGGTGGGGTTTGCACTCTCCCCCCGAGAGTGCCAATAATGGCGTTGGCACTCTCGACCCGAGAGTGACAACTCGACCACTTGGCGAGGCGCGGGGAACGCACGCGACGTGAGCGTGCGGGAGCCGGGCCGTCCGTCGCGGGCGCCTCGTGGTCTTCCACATACGTTTCGCGTGGGAGGAACCACCCGAATGGCCAAGATCATCGCTTTCGATGAAGAGGCGCGCCGCGGTCTCGAGCGGGGGATGAACATCCTCGCCGATGCCGTCAAGGTGACGCTCGGTCCGAAGGGCCGCAACGTCGTCCTCGAGAAGAAGTGGGGAGCCCCCACGATCACCAACGACGGTGTGTCCATCGCCAAGGAGATCGAGCTCGAGGACCCGTACGAGAAGATCGGCGCCGAGCTGGTCAAGGAAGTTGCCAAGAAGACCGACGACGTCGCCGGTGACGGCACGACGACGGCCACGGTCATCGCCCAGGCGATGGTCCGCGAGGGGCTGCGCAACGTGGCCGCCGGCGCCAACCCGATGGCCCTCAAGCGGGGCATCGAGAAGGCCGTCCAGCTCGTCGCCGACGAGCTGCTCGCCAGCGCGACCGAGATCGAGACCCGTGAGCAGATCGCCGCCACGGCCTCCATCTCCGCCGCCGACGACCAGATCGGCGAGCTCATCGCCGAGGCCATGGACAAGGTCGGCAAGGAAGGCGTCATCACCGTCGAGGACTCCAACACCATGGGCCTCGAGCTCGAGCTCACGGAGGGGATGCGCTTCGACAAGGGCTACATCTCGCACTACTTCGTGACCGACACCGAGCGCATGGAGACCGTCCTCGACGACGCCTACGTGCTCGTCGCCAACAGCAAGATCAGCAACGTCAAGGACCTGCTGCCGCTGCTGGAGAAGGTCATGCAGTCGGGCAAGCCGTTGCTCATCATCGCCGAGGACATCGACGGTGAGGCGCTGGCGACCCTGGTGGTCAACAAGATCCGTGGCACCTTCAAGTCCGTGGCCGTCAAGGCCCCCGGCTTCGGCGACCGCCGCAAGGCCATGCTCGCCGACATCGCCATCCTCACCGGTGGCCAGGTCATCTCCGAGGAGGTCGGTCTCAAGCTCGAGAACGCCGACCTCGACCTGCTCGGGAGGGCCCGCAAGGTCGTCGTCACCAAGGACGACACGACCATCGTCGAGGACACCGAGGACCGCAGCGCGATCGAGGGCCGCATCGCCCAGATCAAGGCCGAGATCGAGAAGTCGGACTCGGACTACGACCGCGAGAAGCTGCAGGAGCGCCTCGCCAAGCTCGCCGGCGGCGTCGCCGTCATCAAGGCGGGCGCGGCCACCGAGGTGGAGCTCAAGGAGCGCAAGCACCGCATCGAGGACGCCGTGCGCAACGCCAAGGCGGCCGTCGAGGAGGGCATCGTCGCCGGTGGCGGCGTGGCGCTCATCCAGGCCGTCAAGGTCGTCTTCGAGAAGCTCGACCTCGAGGGTGACGAGGCCACCGGTGCCAACATCGTCCGCGTCGCGGCCGAGGCCCCGCTGAAGCAGATCGCCATCAACGCCGGCCTCGAGGGCGGCGTCGTGGCGGAGAAGGTCCGCCACCTCGCGAAGGGCCACGGCCTCAACGCCGCGACCGGCGAGTACGTGGACATGCTCCAGGCGGGCATCAACGACCCGGTCAAGGTGACCCGGTCCGCGCTGCAGAAC
>JBBRZC010000076.1:0-16213 GCA_038237075.1 Actinomycetales bacterium | reverse complement strand
TAGTCGTGGGTGCGTCGTTCGGGCAGCCCGGGCTGCATGGGCAGCATCGGCGCGGTCCGGTCCAACGCCTGGATCTGGGACTTTTCGTCGATGCAGAGCACGATCGCGTTCTCCGGCGGTGCGAGGTAGAGCCCGACCACGTCGGTGACCTTCGCGACCAGCTCCGGGTCGGTGGAGAACTTGAACGTCTCGACCCGCCATGGCTGCACGCCGTAGTCGCGCCACGCCCGGGCGATCGTGCCGTTGCTGATCCCCAGATGCCGGCCCAGCAGCCGGGAGGACCAGTGCGTCACCCCGAACTTCTTGGGCGGCGCCTTCAGGGTCGCCGAGACGATCTTGCGGTGATCCGTGCACCGCGGCCGACCCGATCGCCGCTGATCGACCAGCCCGTCGATCCCCTTGGCGGCATACCGGTTCCGCCACTGCAGAACCGTCGGGCGCGAGACCCCCACCTTCTCCGCGATCGCCGTGTTCGCCACACCGTCCGCGGCCAGCAGCACGATCCGCGCCCGCTGCGCCAACCCGGCCCGCACCGACGACGAACGGGTCAACCGGGTCAACTCCTCACGATCACCATCACGCAACGCCAGAGCGACAGCAGGACGATTCGGCATGCGAACATCGTCCCGCAACTTGAACCGTAAAACAACTAACGACACACGCCACTAGCTCGTCAGTCGTTCCGTTGGTCATGCCTCCTCCATCAGGTCATCCCGCGCCGTAGTGGCAGCAGAGACTCTCCTACCCACACCACTCGGCGCGACAGAGCGAGACATGCTCACGCCTGTCAAGGGGCTGAGTGCCACGGGTCACTGCGCGTCGTGGGCGGCCCGGCCGGGGCCCGTGTGGGCGATCGTCGCTCAGGAGTCGAACGAGTGCTCCGAGGCGGGGAACGTGCCAGCGGTGACGTCCGCGGCATACGCTCTCGCCGCGTCGCCGAGGACGGTCCGCAGGTCGGCGTAGCGCTTGACGAACCGGGGCGCGCGACCGCCCCGGAGCCCGGCCATGTCCTGCCAGACGAGCACCTGGGCATCGCAGTCGGGCCCGGCTCCGATGCCGATCGTCGGGATGCGCAGGGCCTCGGTGACGCGCCCGGCAAGCGGTGCCGGCACCATCTCCATGACCACCGAGAAGGCGCCGGCCTCCTGCAGGGCCAGGGCGTCCTCGACGAGCTCGTCGGCGCCGTCGCCGCGTCCCTGCACCCTGTAGCCGCCCAGCGTGTGTTCGCTCTGCGGGGTGAACCCGATGTGCCCCATAACGGGAACCCCGGTGCTCACCATGAGCCGCACCGTCGGGGCCATGTCGCGCCCGCCCTCGAGCTTGACGGCGTGGGCCAGCCCCTCCTTCATGAACCGCACCGCGGTCGCGAGCCCCTGCTCGGGGGTCCCGCCGTAGGACCCGAACGGCATGTCGGCGACGACGAGCGCACGCCGTGCAGCGCGGGCGACCGCCCGTACCAACGGAATCAGCTCATCCACGGTCACCGGCACCGTGGTCTCGTAACCGAGGACGTTGTTCCCGGCCGAGTCGCCGACGAGGAGGACGGGGATGCCGGCCTCGTCGAAGACCTCTGCTGCATACATGTCGTATGCCGTGAGCATGGCCCACTTCTCGCCGCGGGCCTTGAGGTCGTGCAGGTGGGGGATGCGCACCTTGCGCGGGAGGGTCGCGGGGCCTGGGCTCGTGCCCGGGCTCGCGCCGCTTCCGTAGGGGCTCGGCTGTTCGGTCGGGTCACTCATCGGTGTTCCTCCTCCTGCTCGCGCCAGCGGCTCGTGATGGGCAGCCGGCGGTCCTTGCCGAACGCCAGCGGCGAGATCTTGGGTCCCGGCGCGAACTGGCGCCGCTTCCACTCCGCGCGGTCGACGAGCTGGATGACCTTGTCGACGGTGGCGGAGTCGAACCCGTCGGCGACGAGCCGGTCCCTGCCGTGCGCGACCCCGACGTATCCGGCGAGGATGGCGTCGAGCACGTCGTAGGGCGGGAGCGAGTCCTGGTCGGTCTGCCCCGGACGCAGCTCTGCCGAGGGCGGTTTGGTGATCGACGACTCGGGGATCGGCGGCCGCTCGCCGCGCGACACGGCATACCGGTTGCGCCATCGCGCGAGCTCCCAGACGAGAGTCTTGGGCACGTCCTTGATGGGGGCGAAGCCGCCGACACTGTCGCCGTAGATCGTCGAGTACCCCACGGAGACCTCGGACTTGTTGCTGTTGGCGAGGACCAGGGGGCCCTCCGCGTTGGAGACGGCCATCCAGATGACGCCGCGCACCCGGGCCTGGAGGTTCTCCTCGGCGATGCCGCTCAGGGAGAGCGCGTCGAGGAACGGGTCGACCATCGCCTGGATCGGCACGACCCGGTAGTCGAGGCCGAGGTTGTCGGCGAGCTCGCGGGCGTCGTCCTTGCTGTGCTCCGACGAGTACTTGCTGGGGTTGCTGATGCCGATGACGTTCTCGCCGCCGAGGACATCGGCGGCGATGGTCGCGACGACGGTGGAGTCGATGCCGCCCGACACTCCGAGCAGGACCGTGCGGAAGCCGTTCTTGCGCACGTAGTCGCCGAGGCCCAGTCCGACCGCGCGCCAGACCTCCTCGACCGGGTCGAGCCGGGGGAAGAGGGGCGGCGGCTGGGGCGGGTACGCCGGGACCGGGTCCTCGGAGACGGTGACGTGGACGACGCCCTCGGGAAGGGCGCCGTCGGGAAGGCCGGCGTCGGCCGTCGACGGGACGAGGTCGAGGTCGACGACGACAAGGTGCTCGACGAACTGGGGACCGCGGGCGAGGACGGTGCCGTCCCGCGCCACGACCATCGAGTCGCCATCGAAGACGAGCTCGTCCTGGCCGCCGACCATGTTGAGGTAGGCGAGCGGGCACTGCGCCTCGGCAGCACGGCGCCGCACGAGCTCGAGACGCAAGTCGTTCTTGGCTCTCTCGTAGGGGGATCCGTTGATCACGAGGAGCAGCTCCGCACCGGCGTCGCGGGCCTGCGCCACCGGCCCGCCCTCCTGCCAGAGGTCCTCGCAGATGGCGATGGCGACGTCGACGCCGTGGATGCGCACCACGGTGAGCGTGTCGCCGGGGGCGAAGATCCGGTACTCGTCGAAGACGCCGTAGTTGGGCAGGTGGTGCTTGGCGTAGCGGCCGACGACCTTGCCGCCGTGGATCACCGCGGCACAGTTCTGCGGGAGCGCCCGGCCCGGGTCGGCGTCGGGGAGCCCGGCCTCCTCCGGTGCCCGGTCGAGGTAGCCGAGGACGACGGGCAGGTCGCCGTGCCCGTCATCGGCGAGGTCCGAGGCGAGCTGGGCGAGGGCCTGCCGGGAGGCCTCGACGAAGGACGCCCGCAGCGCGAGATCCTCGACCGGGTATCCCGTGAGCACCATCTCGGGCAGCGCCACGAGGTGCGCTCCGGCGGCGGCGGCGCGGGCAACGTGGTCACGAACCAGGCGGGCGTTGCCGGGGAGGTCGCCAACGGTGGGGTTGACCTGAGCCATCGCCAGTCGCAGCTGAGCCATGGAAGCGAGCCTAGTTGGCGCCCCCAGCGGAGTGAGCGGTGCGTCCGGGACATCGGCTGCGGGGGCGACCAGGATCCCGGACGCAACGGTAGGGTCCGTCCCCATGGCGACCTACGACGACATCGTCCTGGGCGCCGGCCACAACGGGCTCACGGCGGCGGCATACCTCGCCCGTGCGGGGCGGCGGGTCCTCGTCCTCGAGCGCCTCGACCACGTCGGTGGCGCGGCCGTCTCGCAGCGCCCGTTCCCCGGGGTCGACGCCCGCCTGTCGCGCTACTCCTACCTCGTCTCCCTCCTGCCACGCCAGATCATCGCCGATCTCGACCTCGACCTGCGGCTCGCGCGGCGCCGGTTCTCCTCCTACACCCCGCTGCCCGCCGACCCCTCCCGCGGGCTGCTCGTTGACACCGGCGACGAGGCAGCCACGCGCGCGTCGTTCCTCGCGGCCACCGGGAGCGACGCGGACGCGGAGGCGTGGCACCGCTTCTACGGCCGAATGGGCCGGCTCGCGGAGCGGCTGTGGCCGACCCTGCTCGAGCCGCTGCGCGACGCCGACGCCATGCGGTCGCTCGTCGGGGACGACGAGCTCTGGCGCGCCCTCACCGAGCGCCCGCTCGGCAGCCTGGTCCGGGAGACCTTCGCGGACGACGTCGTGCGCGGTGTCGTCGCCACCGACGGGCTCATCGGCACCTTCGCCGACCTCGACGACCCCGGCCTGGCGCAGAACGTCTGCTTCCTCTACCACCTCGTCGGCGGCGGCACCGGCGACTGGGACGTGCCCGTGGGCGGCATGGGAGCGGTCACCGACGCCCTCGCCATGGCCGCCGTGCGCGCCGGTGCGGTGGTGACGACCGGCGCGGAGGTGGTGTCCGTGTCGGGCGATGGCGAGGTGGTGTGGCGACACGACGGGCGCGAGCACCGCAGCACCGGCCACGTCCACGCGGGGCTCGCCCCGGCCGTGCTCGACGGCCTGCTCGACGCCGCCGGCAGCGCTCCCGTCTCGTCGGGCGAGGCCCCCGAGGGGGCCCAGCTCAAGGTCAACCTCCTCCTGCGCCGCCTGCCGCGACTGCGCGACACCAGCGTCGACCCGGCCGCCGCCTTCGCGGGCACCTTCCACGTCCACGAGGGCTTCGACGAGCTGCAGGAGGCGTATGCCGTGAGCGCCGCCGGGGGCCTCCCCGACCGGGTTCCGTGCGAGATCTACTGCCACACCCTCACCGACCGCTCGATCCTCGGCCCCGACCTCGCCTCCACATCGGCGCAGACGCTGACCGTCTTCGGGCTCCACCTGCCGGCCCGGCTCTTCCGCGAGGACCACGACCGGCGGCGACGGGAGGCGCTCGACGCGGTGCTGCGGGCCCTCGACTCCGTCCTCGACGAGCCGCTCGCCGACGTCCTCATGACCGACGACACCGGGGCGGCGTGCGTCGAGGTCCGCTCACCGGTGGACCTCGAGGAGGACCTTCGCCTACCGGGCGGCAACATCTTCCACCGCCCGCTGCAGTGGCCGTGGGCCGAGGACCCCGGGGAGGTCGGCACCTGGGGCGTCGAGACGGTCCACCCGGCCGTCACCCTCTGCGGGGCCGGGGCTCGCCGCGGCGGGGGAGTGTCCGGCATACCGGGGCACAACGCCGCACAGGCCGTCCTGGCCTGAAACCGGGGCTGCTCCCACGGGCCCCTGCCGTGGGCGCGTGACGCCTCGGGGACCTCGATGGGGCAGGATCGGCACATGGACCGTCAGCAAGAGTTCGTCCTGCGCACCATCGAGGAGCGCGACATCCGGTTCGTCCGGCTGTGGTTCACCGACGTCCTCGGCACCCTGAAGTCGGTGGCGGTCGCCCCGGCCGAGCTCGAGGGCGCCTTCGCGGAGGGCATCGGGTTCGACGGATCCGCGATCGAGGGGTTCGCCCGGGTCTTCGAGGCCGACATGCTCGCCAAGCCCGACCCGTCGACCTTCCAGGTGCTGCCGTGGCGCGGCGAGAGCCCGGGGACGGCCCGGATGTTCTGCGACCTGCGCCTGCCCGACGGCTCGCCGAGCTTCGCCGACCCGCGCCAGGTGCTGCAGCGCACCTTGACGCGGGCGAGCGAGATGGGCTTCACCTTCTACACCCACCCCGAGATCGAGTTCTTCCTCCTCAAGAAGGGGTGGAAGCCCGGCCGGCACCCGGTCCCCGTCGACGAGGCGGGCTACTTCGACCACGTGCCGCACGGGAGCGGTCGGGACTTTCGGCGAGCGGCGATCACGATGCTCGAGTCGATGGGCATCTCCGTCGAGTTCAGCCACCACGAGGGCGCCCCGGGCCAGAACGAGATCGACCTGCGCTACGCCGACGCGCTCTCGACGGCCGACAACATCATGACCTTCCGCACGGTGATCAAGGAGGTCGCGCTCGAGCAGGACATCTTCGCGACGTTCATGCCCAAGCCGTTCAGCGCCCACCCCGGGTCGGGGATGCACACCCACGTCAGCCTCTTCGAGGGCGACGCCAACGCCTTCCACGAGGCCGGCGCGCCCTACCAGCTGAGCGCGACCGGCCGCCAGTTCATCGCCGGTCTGCTCCGCCACGGAGCCGAGATCACGGCCGTGACGAACCAGTGGGTCAACTCCTACAAGCGGCTCTGGGGCGGGGGCGAGGCACCGGAGTACCTCACCTGGGGGCACAACAACCGGTCGGCGATGATCCGGATCCCCATGTACAAGCCCAACAAGGGCCAGGCCACCCGGGTCGAGCTCCGCTCCCTCGACTCGGCGTGCAACCCCTACCTCACCTTCGCGGTGGTGCTCGCCGCCGGGCTCAAGGGCATCGAGCAGGGCTACGAGCTGCCGCCAGAGACCGAGGACGACGTCTGGAACCTGACCCAGACCGAGCGCAAGGCCATGGGCATCGAGCCGCTGCCGTCGTCCCTGGGACGGGCGCTGGAGCTCATGGAGAAGAGCGAGCTCGTTGCGGAGACCCTCGGTGAGCACGTCTTCGAGTTCTTCCTGCGCAACAAGCGGGCCGAGTGGGAGGACTACCGCAGCCAGATCACCCAGTTCGAGCTTGACCGCTACCTCCCCAGGCTCTAGTGCCGCGCGTCGGGTCCCCCACCGGCCAGCTCGCCCGGCTCGGCTTTGCCGAGCCCGAGCGAGCCGAACGACTGCTTGCGGACCGCGCCCTCGCCGGGTTCACCGACCCGCTCGACGACCTCTTCCACGATGGGCTCCCCGACGCCCTGAGCCGGGCCGCGGACCCGGACCAAGCGCTCCTGGGGCTGGTCCGGGTCGTCGAGGCGCTCGCCGCCCGGCGGCCCTCTCGCGCCGAGGGTGACACCGACGGCGGCCAGCTCCTCGCCGCGCTGCGCCGGCAGGGCCCCGCCCGCGAGCGCCTCGTCGCCGTGCTCGGCGGGTCGAGTGCGCTCGTCGACCACCTCGTCGCCCACCCCGACCACTGGAGGTCGGTGGCCGACGCCGCCCCGCCAGCCGCCGACGGCCTGCGTCGCAGCCTCGTCCAGGCCGTGGCGCCCGAGCACCGGGGCGACCGCACGGCATACGACGCCCTGCGTATCGCCTATCGCCAGGCGCTGCTCGGCATCGCCGCCCTCGACCTCACCTCGGCCGACCCCGTCGCCTACCTGCCCGTCGCCGCCGAACAGCTCGCGTGGCTGGCCGAGGCGGCGCTCGAGGCGGCGCTGGCCGTCGCCCGCGAGGAGTACGGCGCGGGTCACGAGGACTGCCGGCTCGCCGTGGTCGGCATGGGCAAGACCGGCGGGGGCGAGCTCAACTACGTCTCCGACGTCGACGTCATCTTCGTCGCCGAACCCGCCGAGGGCGTCGACGAGCAGCGGGCACTGCGGGTCGCCACGGCCCTGGCCACGAGCCTCATGAAGGCCTGCTCGGTCTCCACCGCCGAGGGCTGCCTCTGGCCGGTCGACGCCGGACTGCGCCCCGAGGGCAGGAACGGGCCGCTGGTGCGGACCGTCGCGAGCCACAAGGCCTACTACGAGCGCTGGGCCAAGACGTGGGAGTTCCAGGCCCTGCTCAAGGCCTGGGTCTCGGCCGGGGACCTCGCCGTCGGACGCGCCTACAAGGACGCCGTCGCGCCGATGGTGTGGCAGGCCGCCGGGCGCGAGAACTTCGTCGAGGACGTCCAGGCGATGCGGCGCCGGGTCGAGGAGCACGTGCCGGCGGCCGAGGCCGACCGGCAGCTCAAGCTCGGCCGGGGCGGCCTGCGCGACGTCGAGTTCTCGGTGCAGCTGCTCCAGCTCGTGCACGGCCGTGCGGACCAGTCGCTGCGGTCGGCGACGACGCTCGAGGCGCTGTCGGCCCTGGCCAAGGGGGGATACGTGGGCCGAGACGACGCGGCGACGCTCGACGAGGCCTACCGCCTGCTGCGCACCCTCGAGCACCGGATCCAGCTGCACCGGCTGCGCCGCACGCACCTGATGCCGACCAGCCCGGCCGACCTGCGGCGCCTGGGACGGGCCATCGGCCTGCGCGTCGACCCGGCCCGGGTCGTCGTCGAGCAGTGGCAGTCCCGGGCCCGGGAGGTGCGCCGGATCCACGAGCGGCTCTTCTACCGGCCGCTGCTCGCCGCCGCTGCGCGGCTCAGCTCGACCGACACCTCCCTCAGCCCCGACCAGGCGCGAGAGCGGTTGGCGGCCCTGGGCTTCCGCGACCCGGCCGGGGCGATGCGCCACCTCGAGGCCCTGACCACGGGCGTGTCGAGGCGCGCCGCGATCCAGCGCACGCTGCTCCCGGTGATGCTCGGCTGGTTCGCCGACGAGGCGGACCCCGACGCCGGGCTGCTCGCCTTCCGCCGCGTCAGCGAGGAGCTCGGCACCATCCACTGGTATCTCAAGATGCTTCGCGACGAGGGGAGCGCCGCCGAGCGGCTCGCTCACGTGCTTGGCAGGAGCCGGTATGCCGCGGACCTGCTCGTCCGGTCCCCCGAGTCGGTGTCCATCCTCGGTGACCCGCAGGGCCTCGAGCCGCGCAGCCAGGAGCAGGTCGAGCTGACGATGAGCAGCGCCGCCGGCCGCAAGCCGGACGCCGACGCGGCGGTGGCCTCGGTGCGGGCGATCCGCCGCCACGAGCTCCTGCGCATCGTCTTCGCGGATCTCACCGGCCACCTCACCCTTGCCGGCGTGGGCCTGGCGCTGTCGGACCTGACCGGCGCGATGATCCAGGTGGCGCTCGACATCGCGACGGGCAAGGTCGAGGAGCTCGAGGGCGAGCCGCTCGGCACCGCGATGACGGTGATCGGCATGGGCAGCCTCGGCGGCCAGGAGATGGGCTACGCCTCCGACGCGGACGTGATGTTCGTGCACCGCCCGGAGCCCGGCAGCAGCGACGACGAGGCCCAGCGGCGGGCGGTGCTCGTCGTCCAGGAGGTCAAGCGCCTGCTCGGCGGCGTGGGGCCCGACCCGCTCCTCGGCCTCGACGCCGGCCTGCGGCCCGAGGGGAAGAGCGGCCCGCTCGTGCGGAGCCTCGCCTCCTATGCGACCTACTACCAGCGGTGGGCGGCCACCTGGGAGTTCCAGGCGCTGTTGCGGGCGCGGCCGGTGGCCGGCGACCCCACGCTCGCCGCGGACTTCGTGCGCCTCGTCGACCCGCTGCGCTGGCCGTCGGCCGGGCTGACCCCGGCGCAGGTCCGCGAGGTCCGGCTCATGAAGGCCCGGGTGGAGGCCGAGCGGCTGCCACGCGGGGCCGACCGCCGCACGCACTACAAAGTGGGGCTGGGCGGCCTCACCGATGTCGAGTGGACGGCCCAGCTCATCCAGCTCCGTCACGCTCGGGCCGACCCCCGGCTGCGGGTCACCGGCACCATGGCGGCACTCGCAGCGGCGGAGGAGGGCGGCCATCTCGTCCCCAGCGACGCCGTGTCGCTGCGTGCCGCCTGGACGCTCGCCGTGTCGCTGCGCAACGCCTCGGTGCTGTGGCGCGGACGTCCGGCGGACGGCATACCGAGCGACCTGCGCGACGCCGATGGGATCGGCCGGATCGCCGGCCGGCCCCCCGGGTCGGGCGCCTCACTGGCCGAGGACTACCTGCGGATCTCGCGCCGCGCCAGGGCCGCCACCGACCACAACTTTTACGACACCCGATAGAAACCCAACCCAAGGGGCAGGTACGGTCCTCACCATGACGGACCGGACGAGGGCATCCTCGGCGATGCCCTCGTACGCGGAGGTCTTCGCCGTCCGCGGGTTCCCGGCCCTCTTCGCCGTCGCGGCCCTCTCGACGTGGGGTGACTACATCGCGCGGCTCACCATCGCGGCCGTCGTCTACGAGCGGACCCGCTCGCCCCTGGCCACCGCCACGACCCTCGCGGTGAGCATGCTTCCGACGATCTTCGGCCGCAGCCTGCTCGGGCCGCTGGCCGACCGGATCCCCTACAAGTACGTCCTCATCGGCTCGCACCTCGTGCGGGCCGTCTGCGTGTGCGTCCTCATCTGGCTCGTGTCCACGACCGCCCCGGTGGCTGCCCTGCTCGTCGCCCTCTTCATCCTCGAGGCGTTCGGTGGCCCCGCCGCGGCGGCCAACCAGGTGCTCATGACCGACCTCTTCGCGGACCGGCGGGTGTTCGTGCGGGCCATGGGCATCGGTGCCCTCAGCGAGCAGCTCAACCAGGCCGCCGGGCTGGCCGTGGGAGGTCTCGTCGTCGCGGCCCTCGGACCGACGCGGGGGCTCGTCGTCGACCTGCTCACCTTCCTCGTCTCCGCGGCGGTCGTCGCGCTCGTCGTCACCCGCCGACCGGTCGTCGGCGAGCCCGAGCCAGGCCTCCTCGGGTTCTTCCACGACGTCGCCAGCGGAGGGGCCTACGTCGCCCACCACCGCGTGCTGGCCCGGCTCCTCGGCCTGAGTCTCGTCTCCGCTCTGGCCATCGCGGCGCCCGAGGCCGTCGCCATCCCGTATGCCGGGGACGCCCGGCTCGGCGGCCTGCTCATGGCAGCCCCGATCGCTGGAGCAGCTCTCGGGGTGCTCATGGTCGGCCGGTGGCAGCCCGACATCGCCAACTCGCGGATCATCGTCATGGCGCTCCTGATGCCGGTGCCGTTGCTGCTGACCGCGTTCCAGCCGACAGTGGCGCTCACCTGGGCTCTGTGGTTCGTCAGCGGCGTCCTCCAGGCCTTCATGCTGCCCCTGCAGTCCACCTTCTCGCTGGTCATCCCCGCAGCGCGGCGCGGCACGATCTTCGGCCTCGCCGGGGCCCTGTCGGTCACCGCGTCGGGCTTCTCCTACCTCCTCGCGGGGTGGTTCTCGGAGCTGACCAACCCGGCGGCGGCAGTGACGATGTGCGCAGTGATCTGCCTCGGCGGGGTCACCCTCGCCGCCTCGCGCTGGCCCCACCGTGACCTGCACGCCGCGGTCGACGTCGCCTACCCGTCGTGACCCCCCACCGCCACACGCCGCCTGCGGGCGACGGGGCGCGCTGATGCTTCCGCGGCTCACCCGGCTCGGCCAGGTCACGGGGATTCTCGCTGCCGCCGACGATCTCGAGACCGTCATCGACATCGTCACCGGGCACGCGGCCGACGTCGCCGGGGCGACGGCGGCGATGCTCGCGCTGCTCGACGGCGACGAGCTGAGACCCTTGGGCGTGCGGGGAGAGCCCCTGCACCCGGCCCTGACCCGCAGCCACTTCTCCGTCGGCGAGGACGCCCCGATCTGCGAGGTCGTGCGGACCGGGGCCCCGGTCGTCGTCATGGGGGCCGACGCCGTCGCTGCGAGGTACCCCTACCTGGCCAGCGACACCGAGCGCTCCCTCGTGGCGTTCCCGCTCCGGGTCGGCGACGCCCCGGCATTCGGCGGGCTTGCCCTGCGCTTCGACGGCGAAGGGTCAATGCCCGACCCCCAGGAGATCGCGCTGCTGCACGTCATCGCCGACATCTGCACCCAGACGGTGCTGCGCATCGAGGCCCAGCGCCAGAGCGCCGAGCGGGCCCGCAAGCTCGAGTTCCTCTCGCAGGCGTCCGAAACCCTCGCGAGCAGCCTCGACCACCGCGAGACGCTGAAGCGGGTGGCGCGGCTCGCAGTGCCCGACTTCGCCGACTGGTGCAGCGTGCGCCTCCTCGAGGACGGACGGCTCGCGAACCTCGTGCTGGCCCACGTCGACCCGGCCAAGGAGGACCTGGTCCTGCGGATGACCGAGCTCGTGCCCCACAGGAAGGACGCGGACTACGGGTCGGAGCACGTCGCCCGGTCGGGGGTGACCCAGCTGCTCAGCCCGATGACCGACGAGCTCCTGCGCGCCGCGACCTCCACCGAGGCGCAGTTCGGCATCGGCCGCGAGCTCGGTCTCACGTCGGTGCTCGTCGTGCCCCTGCTGGTGCGGGGCGTCGTCACCGGCGTCATGACCTTCGCGTCGACGAGGCCCGAGCGTCTGTACTCCTCGGAGGACGTCAGCTTCGCCGAGGACCTCGCGCGCCGCGCGGCGCTTGCCATCGACAACGCCGACCTGTTCTCCCAGACCCACCGCGCGGCCCAGGAGCTGCAGCGGGCGCTGCTGCCGCAGGGGCTGCCGCAGGTGCCGGGGTGGCAGCTCGGGTCGGTCTACCGGCAGGCGGGACGGGCCGACATCGGCGGGGACTTCTACGACGTCTTCGTTCTTCCCGACGGGCGGCTCGCCGCCGTCATCGGCGACGTCACGGGGCGCGGGGTCGACGCCGCGGCCGCCGGCGCCCAGCTGCACTTCGCCGTCCGCGCGCTCGTCGCCGCGGACCCGGCACCCGAGAGCGTGGCCGCGGGGCTGGACCGGCTGCTCGACCTCTCCGGCGAGCTGCCGCTCGTGACCGTGGCCTACCTCCTCTTCGACCCCACACGCGACGGGGTGGAGATCCTCGTCGCTGGGCACCTGCCCCCGCTGCTCGTGGGCGTTGACGGCGTAGGGCGGTGGATGTCGGGTGCGGGGTCGCCGGCCTTCGGGGTCGGGCCGGTGCAGCGGCACGCGGAGCGGGGAGCGTTCGGGCCCGGTGACCTCATGGTGCTCTACACCGACGGCCTCGTGGAACGACGGGGTGAGGACCTCGAGACGGGGCTCGAACGACTTCGGCTCACCGTGCGGGAGGCGGAAACCGACCCGGGTGGGCGGTGCGACCTCGACGCCTTCCTCGGACTCGTGGTCGACCGCACCCGTGACACTGAGCGGGACGATGACATTGCCGTCCTCGCGCTGCGCCGCCTCAGCTAGCGGCCCACGCACGGCGGGGCCGGACGCACAGATGCGCACCCGACATACCCAGCCCGTATGCCGCGCGCGCACCTGGCGAACCAGGAGAACCTGGACCCCCTGTTGGTGGAGTCCCTACCTCCCTGTGGCTCGAGGTTAAGCCGGTCCGGGGGCCGAGTGCCGCCATCTTGTCGGTTCTTGGACGAGTCTTGACGCTTCCGTGGCCTTGGCGACACCAAGCCGAGGGAACCCAGCCCCTGCCGGCCGGCGTTGACCCCGGTGAGGGTCACGGCAGGTGGCCCCGGAGCAAGGAGGCACGACGTGGGATTCCTGGACCGACTGCTGGGACGCGAGCCGCAGCAGCCACCGACCGGCCGCGCGCCGGCGGGGTACGGGCAGCAGGGGTATGGGCCGCAGGACTCGACGACCGGGTCCACCGCCGCGGACCGTCAGGCGATCGCCCGCTACCGCTACCTGCTGCGCACCGCACCTCCGGAGCAGGTCGAACGGGCCCACACGGAAGCCTTCTCGCGGCTGACGCCGGAGCAGCGCCAGCAGGTGCTCCAGGAGATGACCCAGACCCTTCCGGCTCACGAACGGCCCCAGTCGGCCGACCCGCAGCAGCTCGCCCGGGCGGCGACGCGCGCCGAGGTCGCGCAGCCGGGTTACCTCCAGCGGACCTTCGGCGGCCGCGGCATGGCCGGCGGGATGGGCGGGATGGGCGGCAGCTTCGCTGGGTCGATGCTTGGTTCGATCGCCGGTGTCGTCATCGGGACGTCCGTGGCGAACATGCTCCTGGGCGGGTTCGACGGCTCACCCGAGGCGTCCGACGCCGGTGGCGGGGCCGACGGCTCTGGTGGCTCCGGCGGTGATGGTGGCTCGGCCTCGGACAGCGGTGGCACTGACGGGGGCGGCGGCGGCGACTTCGGCGGCGGCGACTTCGGCGGAGGGGACTTCTGACCGGGGGAGCGTGGTCGTAGAACCAAGGTCTCATGGCGCCCGTCCGCGCCGCCGGGCTTTCATGAGGTCAACCGACCTCAAGGAGAGCCCCACATGTTGCGAGCCGTCGCCATCTCAGCCGCTGCCGCAGCCGTAGCCCTCGCCGGCCTGGTGGTCGTCCCCACCACCGCTGCGGCCGTCACCGTCTCGCGTGCGGAGCTCAGGGGCGGCCAGCTGCGGCTGGACGGTGTGAACGCGGCGCCCGGAGTCACCGTCACCGTCACCTCCGCATCGAGCTCGGCCGGCGCCCGATCCGACATCTCCGGCGCCTACCACGTCCAGGCGTCGAACTTCCGCGCTGACGACTGCACCGTCGTGGTCTCGGACCGGCAGACGGCCCTGGCGACGGTGACGCTTTCCGGCTGCACCCCCGCCCCCGTCACTCCCACGCCCACGAACCCCGCCCCCTCGGGCACCTGCGTCATCACGCCCTCCGGTGCAACCCCGACCTACCCTGTCGGCGCCCTGGCGACGACCTACTTCACGACATCCGGCTGCAACACCTCCACCGGCCCGGCGCAGTGGTCCTTCCTGTCCGGGCGCATCCCGGTCGGGATGACCGGGCCCTACTTCCAGGGCCAGGACGCCGCCGCCCTGAGCGGGGTTCCGACGCTCGAGGCCACCTACTCCTTCACGCTCGGGGTCACCGACTCCGTCGGCGCCACCGACACCCAGACCTTCACCGTCGTCGTCGCCGCGCCCCGGCCGCTCACGGTCACCACGGCGAGCACCGCACCCGGCGCCGTCCGGTCCGCCTACTGGGTCATCCTCGGCGCCGACGGCGGCCTGCCGGGCTACACGTGGTCGTTGGCCTCCGGAGCCCTGCCGGCCGGGCTCCAGCTCACCCCTCGTGGCTCGATCGCCGGGACGCCGACCGCGTCAGGCACGTCGTCCTTCACCGTCGCGGTGACGGACGCCCGCGGGGCCACGGCCGTGCGCACCTTCGCGCTGACCGTGGCCTGACCGGGCCACGGGTCCCCGGTCGGTCAACCACGTCGCTCAACCAAGTCGGTCAACCAATGAGCGGCAGGTCCACGGGATCCCATGGACCTGCCGCTCATCGATGGAGTCATGGGAACGGATGGGGCCGACGGGGCGAGCGTGACGCCCGGCCGACCCACCTCGCGCTGTGGCGGCGGCATCCGAGGGGCGAATGGGTGAAACAGGCCCGAAACAACCGCCATCTACCCTGAGGGGCGCGAGACCCCGACGCCAGCAGGGAGACATCAGTGCCGACCGGGTCGCCACCGCATCACCACCGAGGGCCGTCGCCTGCCTCTGCCGACGCGCACGGGAACCCGCCCGCCGTCCCGGAGTTCAGCACCACCCAGCTCGCCGGCTTCCGCATCGCGGTGACCTCCGACCGGCGCTCCGAGGACCTCATCTCGGCCCTGGAGCGTCGCGGCGCCCACGTCCTCCATGCGCCGGCGCTGCGCATCGCGCCCGTAGCCGAGGACTCCGAGCTCGTCCAGGGGACTGCGGCGGTCATCGACGCAGCACCCGACGTCACCGTCATCACCACGGCATACGGGATGCGGCGCTGGGTGGAGGTGGCCGACGCCGCGGGGATCGGCGAGGACTTCATCGCCACCCTGGGCGGCTCGCGAATCTTCGTCCGGGGGCCCAAGGCCAGGGGAGCGGTGCGTGCCGCGGGACTGAACGACGTCGGCATCGCCGCCGACGAGCGGACCTCGTCGGTGGTCGACATGCTCGTCGCCGAGGGAGTGGCGGGCGCCACGGTCGCGGTGCAGCTGCACGGGTACGCCGACGTGGAACAGCTGGCGAGGCTGGAGCGGGCCGGGGCGACCGTGCTCACCGTGGCGCCCTACCGGTGGGTGCCGCCGGCCGCGGACGACCGACTGCCGCGGCTCATCGAGGCAGTCTGTGCCCGCAACGTCGACCTCGTCACCTTCACGAGCGCGCCCGCCGTCGACGCCCTCATCAGCGCCGCGGGCGAGATGGGCTGCGCCGACGCCCTGGTCGGCGCCCTCCGGCGAGGCGTGGTCGCCGCGGCCGTCGGCCCGGTGACCGCGGCCCCGCTCGTCGAGGTGGGCGTGGCGCCGATCGTCCCCGACCGCTACCGGCTCGGGGCGTTGATCCGGCTCGTCTGCGAGCACCTGACCCCGCACCAGGTCAGCCGCGTCGACAGTGCCCTCGGCCCCCTCGAGCTGCGCGGACGCTGCGTCACGCTGTCGGGCGCCACGGTTGATCCTGGCGCCCGCGCCGCTGGCGATCTTCCGTACCCTGACGGCCTCGCCGGGACGGGTGGTGACCCGGGACGAGCTCATCGCCCAGCTGCCCGACCGCGGGAACGAGCACACCCTCGACATGGCGATGAGCCGGCTGCGGTCGTCCCTTTTCGACCCGAGGCTCGTCAAGCACGGTCGTCAAGCGGGGTTACCGCCTCGCCGTCTGAGCTCCGATGCCCGGGGGGCCAGGTTGCGTCCCGGGCTTCGGTCGCTGCGCCCCACTTTCCCGGACGTATGCCGCAAGGCTCGGTCAGGCGGCCACGCCGGCGGACGCGGCGCTGGCGACTCCGACGAGCACCGTTCCCTGGACG
>JBBRZC010000075.1:0-16240 GCA_038237075.1 Actinomycetales bacterium | reverse complement strand
GGTCGGCAGCGACGAGGGACCATGGACGGCTCTGGGCGGGCAGGCCACGGGCGGCTCGTCCCCGTGCCACCTTGCGCTCAGCCCCGACGGCGGGCATGTCGCGGTGGCGAGCTACTCCTCGGGGTCCGTGTCGGTGCACTCTCTCGCGGCCGACGGATCCGTTTGTCCCAGAATGGACCTCGTGACCCACGAAGGTTCGCTCGGGCCGGTCGAGGACCGCCAGGGCGGCGCCCACGCGCACCAGGTCGTCTTCGGCCCCGCCGGTCACCTGTTCGTCTGCGACCTGGGTCTCGACGCCGTCATCGCCTATGAGCTCGACCCGAGGACCGGGCGGCTGGCCGAGGTGGCCCGGTCGGCGTTCGCGCCGGGCACCGGGCCCCGGCACCTGGCGTTCGCACCCGGCGGCCGCACCGCATGGGTCCTCGGTGAGCTGGCCTCGACGGTGTCAGTCTGCGAGGTCGACGGCCCCCGGCTCCAGGCCACCACGACCATCTCGTCGCGCGCCACCGCCGCCCCCACCACCACCGTCGCCGCCGCGGGAGGCGAGAACCTCGCCGCGGCGATCGCCGTGAGCGCGGACGGCCGGGAGGTCCACGTCTCCAACCGCGGCGACGACACCATCAGCACCTTCTCGGTGGAGGCCGCGTCGCTGCGTCTCGCGGCCGTCTCCGGCTGCGGCGGTCACTGGCCGCGCCACCTCCTGCTCGGCCCCGAGCCGGCCACGGCCGTCGTGTCCAACGAGCGGTCGGGAGAGCTGACCCTGCTGGTCCGGGACGGGGAGGGGTGGGCTTCGTCGGGCCGGGTCGACTGGCCGGCGCCGACCTGCGTCGCCGTTCTACCCTGAGGCAGGCACTGCGCCCGGCTGTCAGCGGGCCGGCGATGGTGGGCTCAGCCTCAGCGGACGCCGCTGACCCGGAACTGGACGGAGATCCGCGGGCCGACGTCCTTGGCGGTCTTGGGGATCGCGTGGTCCCAGGTGCGCTGGCACGAGCCGCCCATGACGACGAGGTCGCCGTGCCCGAGCGGCATACGCAGCGCCGCCCCACCCCCGTCGCGCGGGCGCAGCAGCAGCGGCCGTGGCGAGCCGACCGCGAGGATCGCCACCATGGTGTCTTCCTCCCGGGACCTGCCGACGCGGTCGCCGTGCCAGGCGACACTGTCGCGCCCGTCCCGGTAGAGGCAGAGACCCGCGGTGACGAACCGCTCACCGAGCTCGTCCTCGTAGTGGTCGCTCAGCGCCTCCCGGGCCGTGACGAGCATGGGGTGGGGGAGTGGCTCGTCCGCGTCGTAGAACCTCGTGAGCCGGGGGACGTCGACGAGGCTGTCGTACATCTGGCGACGCTCGGCGCGCCACGGCACGTCGCGCGCGAGCGCCTCGAAGAGCGCGTCGGCGCCGGCCAGCCATCCCGGGCGCAGGTCGACCCAGGCGCCGCCCGTCAGCGAGGTGCGGCTGAGCCCGGCACCGAGGCCGCGCAGCTCCATCGTCTCTGCGAGGTCGAGCAGCGACCCCTGGATCGTCATCGCCATGGGCCCAGCGTAGCCGCTGTGTCGAACTCCTGTTCGAGGACACGCTCCGAGAACGGCGCACGCCAGCCGGCCAGGCATCACGTCCCTGATCCGCGCCACCCCCGGCCTCCCCGATCCGGCGCCGCGCTGGGGGACAATGTGCGCCATGCCGCTCTACCGCGACGAGGCGGTCGTCCTGCGCACCCAGAAGCTGGGCGAGGCCGACCGCATCATCACGCTCCTGACCCGCAGCCGCGGTCGGGTTCGGACCGTGGCCAAGGGTGTGCGGCGCACCCGCTCCCGGTTCGGCGCGCGGCTCGAGCCGTTCATGGTCGTCGACGTCCAGTGCTACGAGGGCCGCAACCTCGACACGGTCACCCAGGCCGAGACGCTCGCCCCCTACGGCGACGCGATCTGCCGCGACTACCCGGCATACACGGCGGCGACGGTGATGGTCGAGACGGCCGAGCGGCTCACCGAGGAGCACGAGCCCGCCACCCAGCAGTACCTCCTCCTCGCGGGCGCGCTGCGCTCGCTCGGGGTCAGCGAGCACGACCCGGTGCTGGTCCTCGACGCCTACCTGCTGCGCTCGCTCGCTGTCGCCGGGTGGGCGCCGAGCTTCCACGACTGCGCCAAGTGCGGGGCTCCCGGGCCGCACGCCGCGTTCAACATCGCCGCCGGGGGCACCGTCTGCACGGTATGCCGTCCGCCCGGGTCCGCGGCGCCGGCGGCGGAGACCCTGCGCCTGCTCGCCGCGCTTCTCAGCGGCGACTGGACGCTGCCGGACGCCTCGGACGACCGGCACCGACGCGAGGGCAGCGGGCTCGTCTCGGCCTTCCTCCAGTGGCATCTCGAGCGGGGGGTGCGCTCGCTGCGGCACGTCGAGCGGGTCCCCGGCTTCCAGGCCCGTGTGGTCGTGTGACGCGCGTCGTGCAGCCACCCTTCCCGCACCCGAGTGGCGCCCGCCCTCCGGTCATCGCGCGCGAGCGGCTCCCGAAGCACGTCGCCATCGTCATGGACGGCAACGGCCGCTGGGCCAATGCCCGCGGGCTGCCGCGGACCCAGGGCCACGAGGCCGGCGAGGCGTCGCTGCTCGACGTCGTCGCAGGGGCGATCGAGGTCGGCGTCACGCACCTGTCGGCCTACGCGTTCTCGACGGAGAACTGGCGGCGCTCTCCCGAGGAGGTCCGCTTCCTCATGGGGTTCAACCGCGACGTCATCCGTCGCCGCCGCGACCAGCTCAACGAGTGGGGTGTGCGAATGAGGTGGGTGGGGCGTCGGCCACGGCTCTGGCGCTCGGTCATCAAGGAGCTCGAGATCGCCCAGGAGCTGACCCGGGACAACGCCTGCCTGACGCTCTACTTCTGCGTCAACTACGGCGGCCGCGCCGAGCTCGCCGACGCCGTCGTCCGGATCGCCGAGGACGTGAAGGCTGGACGGCTGCGGCCCAAGTCGATCGACGAGAAGACCATCGGCCGCTACCTCGACGAGCCGACGATGCCCGACGTGGACCTCTTCGTCCGCTCGTCCGGGGAGCAGCGCACCTCGAACTTCCTGCTGTGGCAGTCGGCCTATGCCGAGATGGTCTTCCTCGACACCCTGTGGCCGGACTTCGACCGTCGCCACCTCTGGCAGGCCGTCGAGACCTACGTCGCCCGGGACCGGCGCTACGGCGGTGCCGTCGACCTCGCTGCGACAGCCGAGCCGCCGGAGGCCGCCGCGCCCGTCGAGAGTCCCGGGCCGCCCTGGTAGGGGGGCGGCGCGCCCGCTGGGCCGCACGGCATACCCTGCCGTCATGCCCCGTAGCGCAGAGGACACCTGGGACGTCATCGTCATCGGCGGGGGGCCGGCCGGAGAGAACGCGGCCGACTACGCCATCCGCGGGAGCACGCGGACCGCCGCGATCGTCGAGTCCGAGCTCGTGGGCGGCGAGTGCTCCTACTGGGCCTGTATGCCGAGCAAGGCCCTGCTGCGCTCGGTCGAGGTCTTCGCCGAGGCCGGGCACCTGCCGGGCCCGGCCGGCCGGCTCAGCGACCGCGGCATCGACGTCGAGGCGGTCCTGGCGCGGCGCGACTCCTTCACCTCCCACCTCGACGACTCCGGCCAGGTCGGCTGGGCCGAGGGCGCCGGCATCGACGTCGTGCGCGGCCGCGGGCGACTCGCCGGCGTGCGCACCGTCGAGGTCGCGACCGAGGCGGGGACCCGCACCCTGCGCGCCCGGTATGCCGTCGTCCTGGCCACCGGGACCGCCGCAGCGGTGCCCGACCTCCCCGGGCTGCAGGCCGCGCTGCCCTGGACGTCGCGCGACGTCACCAACCTCCACGAGGTGCCGCGGCGGGTCGCGATCCTCGGGGGCGGGGTGGTGGCCTGCGAGGCGGCGACGTGGCTGCTCGGCCTCGGCGTCGAGGAGCTGACCATCGTCGAGTCGGGCGAGCGTCTGATGGCCCGGGCGGAGCCCTTCGCGAGCCAGCTCGTGCGGGACGCGCTCGAGGCGCGCGGTGCCACCGTCCTGACGGGGGCCCGGCTTGCCAGCGTCAGCCGGGAGTCGGCCAAGGACACCGGAACCGGCCAGGTCAGCGGTGGTCTCGTGACGCTGCACCTCGGCCGGCGGGCCGTCGTCGTCGACGAGCTCGTCGTCGCCGCGGGGCGCACCCCGAACAGCCGCGACCTCGGGCTCGAGTCGGTCGGGATCGCCGACGCGATGGCGGCCGCACACGGGTCCGTGCGGACCAACGACCAGCTGCAGGTCGAGGGGGTCGGCGGGCGGTGGCTGTATGCCGTCGGCGACCTCAACGGCCGCAGCCTCCTGACGCACATGGGCAAGTACCAGGGACGGATCGCCGGGGCCGTCATCGCCGCGCGGGCCGACGGAAGGCCGGCCGTAGGCAACGAGTTCCGCGACCGGGCGAGCGAGCGGGCGGTGCCGTCGGTGACGTTCACCTCCCCCGAGGTCGCCAGCGTGGGGCTCACCGAGAGCGCCGCGCGGGACGCCGGCGTGGACGTCGAGACGGTGGAGTACGACCTCGCCAGTGTGGCCGGGGCGTCGTTGCGGGAGGACGGGTACGTCGGCCGCGCCAAGCTCGTCATCGACCGCGCCAAGGACACCCTCGTCGGGGCGACGTTCGTGGGGTCGGGCACCGCCGAGCTCGTGCACTCGGCGACGGTGGCCATCGTCGGCGGCGTGACGCTTGCCGACCTGTGGCATGTCGTGCCGTCCTACCCGACGGTGTCCGAGGTCTGGCTGCGGCTGCTCGAGACCCGCCGGAGCGCTCGTGCCTGAGAGTCGTGACGAGCTGGACGAGGTCAACCGTCAAGGATCCACAAGGTTGGTCTTCTGGATGCGACGCATCGCGCGCGACCTACACCTGTGGTCCCCCAGCGAGGCGGCATACCGCTTTGCTGAGGGACCACGTCGGTTCGTGACGGAGCGAGAGGCCGTCTCGTCATCGGCTCTCGGCGCTCATGCTGCCCTTGTCAGGTCGTCGCCGGGGGGCCGCTGCGCCTGGTGAACAGGGGCCCGGGCGCATCCTCGTCAGGACGGGCGCGCAGCCGCGCCGCGGCGAGCAGACGCATCATCAGCAGCAACCCGGCAACCAGTGACACCATGGACGCGGCGGACATCGCTTTGATATGCAGCGAGAGTCCGGCCAGCTGGACAGGGGTGGTCGGCGCGGGCCCGACCACGATCGTGCCGAACATGCCGTGGTGGGGGGTGCACACGTACTCGATGGTCCCCTCCTTGGTCAGCGGGTAGCTGAAGCGCTGACCAGGTTTCAGAGTCTTGTCGAACGAGTGGTTCTTCGCGGTGACCGTGTGCGGCGTGGTGCCGACGTTGACCCAGCTGATGGTGTCCCCGACGCGGGCGTTCAGCATCGCCGGAGTGAACGAGTTCTCCTTGACCTGGACCTCGTATGTGGTCGCCGTGCCCTGGTGACGGGGTGCAGCCAGGACGGGGCCGGCACTGCCTCCAGCCGCGGACGGGCCGGGGACCTTCACGCCGGCCAATGCTGGTCCCACCATCAGCATGCCGTTCATGCCAGGGTGGTAGGTGCAGACATAGGAGATGCTGCCCTCCTTGCGCACCACGTAGTTGAACCGCTGACCGGGTGCTAGTGGCGTCTTGTCGAACGAGCCGTCCTTGGCCGTCACCGTGTGCGGAATCTGGCCGACGTTGACCCAGCTGATCGTGTCGCCGACGTTGGCACTGGCCATCGCCGGCGCGAAGCTCATCTCGTTCACCTTGATCTCGACGGTCTTGGTGCTGCCGGAGCTGACCGGCGCGGCAGCGGCTGGCGTGGTCCCGCCGGCGGCTGCGCTGCTGCTGTTGTTCGCCCCTGCGGGTGGGACCGCGACGCCGGCCAGAGCTGCGCCAACCACCAGGGTGCCGTTCATACCAGGGTGGAAGCTGCAGACATAGGGGACGGTGCCCTGCGCCCGGAGCGAGTAGCTGAACGTCGCACCGGGTGCGATCGGCGTCTTGTTGAAGGAGCCGTCGCCCGCGGTCACCGTGTGCGGCATCTTGCCCAGGTTGGTCCACACGATCGTGTCGCCGACGCGGGCCTGGACCGTGGCGGGGCTGAACGAGTTGTCCGTGACGGAGACCTGGTAGGTCTTGGCCAGGCCACCAGCTACCGGCGCGGCGCCGCCGCCGGCCGAACCAGCCGGCCCCGCTTGCGTTGCCGGCGGGGGCGCCACCACGACCCCGGGCAGGGCCGGGGAGACCACGATGGTCGCGGTCATGTAGGAGTGGTAGGTGCACACGTAGTGGATCGTGCCCGGCGTCTGCAAGACCGTGGACCCGCTCGCGCCAGGGCCGATCGGCAGGTCGAAGGCGCCGCCGGCGGCGGTCGCGGTGTGCGGCATCTTGCCAGTGTTCGTCCATGTCACGGTGTCTCCAGCGCGTGCCGCCAGGTTGGCGGGAGTGAAGCCGGCATCGGTGATCGACACGACGTGCTTGCCGGGCTTGCCAGGCGCGCCAGGCACGGCTGCCGGCGGGACGACAGGCTGGGGTCCGGCCGCCGGCGGCCCTGGCGGCGGCGGCGGCGGAGGGACGCTTCCGGTGGCGGTCGGCACGATGATCGTGCCGTTCATCCCGCCATGGAAGGTGCAGGTGTAGGTGTAGGTCCCCGGTGTGGTGAACCGGAAGGTGAACACGGCGCCGGGGCTGAGAGTGGTACTGGTGAAAGCGCCGGCGGTGTTCGATGTCACGTTGTGCGGCATCGAGTCGTTGTTGGTCCAGGTCACCACTCCGCCGACGGCGACCGTCACCGACGCGGGGCTGAACGCCTTGTTTGCGAGGGACACCGAAGCCGCCGCGGGCGCGGGAGCGGGAGCAGGGCCCGGGCCACCGCCCGGACTGGGAGCGACTCCCCCGACCGTGATGGTGCCGTGCAGCGCTGGGTTGTCCTTGTGTTCCTTGTCAAGATAGGGGTACGTTCCGGCAGCGGTGAAGGTGAACGACCAGGACTGCCCCGGCGTGATGTCCTCGGACTTCAGCTCTGCCGGCGCGCCGCCCAGGCTCTCCACCCGGTGCCGCCCACCGTCGGACGAGGTCCAGGGGACGGTCGTGCCCGGGGCGACCGTGATGTCCTTCGGCGAGAGGGTCGCACCGATGCTCACGTTCTGTGTCGTGCCTGCCGCGAATGCCGCGCTGCCGGCGAAACCGACCAGGCCGGCCATCATGAGCAGCATGCTCAACAACGCAGCGAGTCGCTGTCGTGTTCGATCGTGTCCTGGGTTGTGCATCAGTACTCCTTGTCGTCCGGGGTCCTGAATGGCAGGACCCTCAACTACACACACGGTTGTCTGGAAACCGCCTTCTTGCCGGGGCGAGGCATGGGTGGTCAGGCGCTGCTGATCGCGTCCTTGGGCACGTAACGGCAGATGCGGATGACGCGGAGGACCTGGGTGACCAGCAACAGCCAAACGGTCAACACGATCAGGGCCAGCGCCTTGACCAGGGTCCTGCCGGCATCGTCGAGGGCCTTGGGTGGAGCGGGGGTGAACGCGGACTGGGCGGTGGTGACATTGACGTTCGTACTGAAGCTCACTGGCTCGTCGCCGACCTGGGCTGCGTAGCTGGCGGTGAACTCCTGGACCCCGACGGTGGTCGGCCGGTAGCCGTTCGAGTGCTTGCCGTCCAGGGAAAGGTGCGCAGTGCCTGACTTGTCGGGGGCCACGACCCCCACCGGTACCTCACGCGGCCCGAACACCGAGCTGGAGAGCGCGAACGTCACCTGGCCTGAGCTCAGGGGAGCGCCGCTGGGGTCGGTGACCTTCGCCGTGAGCTGCACCGTCCCGTTCGTCTCGGCGCCGGACAGAGTCAGCCGAGGGGTGCCGGGTGCGGTTGCCGCCGCTGCTGGGGCCGCCCCATGGACACCGAACGCGCCAAGGCCGGCGAGCAGGACCACCGCGAGCAGGGCCCCGGACTTCAGGGAACCTGACCGGACCCTTCCGGCCATGGCCCCCTCGCGCTCAACGTGCGCAGGCGCTGCGGGGCGATGGTAGGCGGCCGCGGCCTCGGCGTTCGTCATCTCCTCGATCTCCTCGATCTCCTCGATCTCGTCGATGGACAGCAACGGCACGACGCGGAAGAGCAGCATGAGCATCAGCGGTACGGCGGCCAGCGCCGCGAGCGTGATCGCAATGGGCACCCAGGTGAAGTGGAAGTCGCCGTACGTGCCGCTCATGACGTCGAAGTTGGCGGGCGCGATGACCATGAGCAGTCGCTTGAGCCACATCATTGGGACCACGAAGCTGGCGGCGACAACCATGCCAGCCGTGTTCCTGGTCCAGGGCAGTGCGATCAACAGGAGCGGGACCACCGCTCCGGCGATGGCGAACAGCCAGAACCAGACGGCCAGACGTCCCACCAGCAGCTCGCTGAAGACCGCCGAGGTCGAGTTGTCCGCCACGTACGCCCCCGGGAGGAGATCCGCGAAGGTCAGGTAGAGGTAGGTGGCGCCGAAGGTCGCCAGGATGAATCCGAGCCGCACGAAATGGCGCTCGCTGATGAAGGACTCCAGGTGGTAGCCGCGGCGAAAGCCGGCGATGACGAGGATCACCAGGGCCACGCCGGAGTACAGGGCGGCCACGACGAACTGGGGAGCCCAGATGCTCTCGTGCCACCACGGCCGTGAGGTGGTGGCGAAGGCCCACGCGAGCACGGAGTGCACGCAGACGGCCAACGGGATGATCATGATGGACACCAGACCCAGCGCGCCTGCGAGGACGCGGCGCTGACGCGGTGCCCCGACCCAGCCGCGGGACACGGCGGCGTACAGGGTGGCCCGGCCACGACCCAGTCGCTTCTTGTGCGTGCTGTGCAGGATGGCCATGTCAGGCACCAGCGGCAGCGCGAAGAACACGATGGACGCCGCGGTGTAGGTCATCACGGCCACGAAGTCCCAGAACACCGGGGCCGTCACGTTCGGGCGGGTCACCAGCTCGTAGAGCTTCAGCGGGTTACCGATGTGCGGAATGATCAAGGCACCGCCGACCAGGACGGTGCAAACCGCCGTGCCCTCGGCCAGGCGCGTCAGCGGTGCCCGCCAGGTTGCACCGGTCAGCCGCAGGATCGCCGAGACCACGGCGCCGCCGTAGCTCACGCCGATGAAGGTGATCACGTCGGCGATGTAGATCGCCCAGAAGGCGTGGTCGTTGTAGCCGGCCACCCCCATCCCGCCGCGCAGCTGCACGGTCCAGGCAAACACCCCGAGGCCGACGACCGATCCGAGCAGGCCCACGAGCAGCCACCAGCCGCCGCTGGGCCGTCCGAAGGGCCGCAGCGACGCCTGACGCGGGTCCGCACTCATGACGCACCCTGGAGCTTCTGGCCGTGACCCTGGATGTACCAGACGCGCGGGTTGGTGCCCAGCTCCTCCTTGAACCGCACGGCGTCGTTGTCACGCAAGAACTTCGAGAGCACCACCGTGGTGCCCTGGCTGTTCACGGCAACGTCGGTAACCAGGTCGCCGACGTACAGCACACCCATCGGGCACTCGCCGACGCAGGCCGGCAGCTCGCCCTGCGGGAGCCGGTCGGCACAGAGCACGCACTTGCCGACGGTCCCCTTCTTGGCGGTTGGCATCTGCGGTGTGTTCGGCATCGACATCCGCTTGGCCGGCAGCGGGTCCTCCCAGTTGAAGTAGCGCGCCTCGTATGGGCAGGCCGCCATGCACGCGCGGGACCCGACACAGGTGTCAGTGTCGACCAGGACCAGTCCCTCGTTCGTGCGCTCGGTCGCACCGACCGGGCAGACCTTCATGCACGGAGGGTCCTCGCACATCATGCAGGGGCGGGGCATGTTGAACGTCCCGCCCTTCTCGTCCTTCATCTCGAAGACGATGATCCACGTCTGCTCTGGTCGCAGGTCGTGGCGCTTCTGGCAGGCCTTCGTGCAGGCCTTGCAGCCGTCGCAGTAACGCAGGTCGATCACCATGCACCAGGCGTGCTGAGCCTTCGCGGGCTTGTCCGTCGTGGCGGCCTGCGCGTCCTCCTGGAAGCTCATCAGCGTCGCACCACCCGTGCCGACACCTACCGCCGTGATACCCAGGGCAGACAGCAGAGACAGGACGTTGCGCCGTGTGGGACCTCGGTCCGTCTCCGGGTGGGTCTTCTCGATCTGCATCTCAGCTCTCTCCTCGTGCTGGCCCTGGGGTCCGTTGAACTTTCACTCATCCTGAGGAAAGGAGCTGCCTGCTGGCAGGGTCGAAGGTCCCCGGTCTGCACATCTGGGTGATTTTCGCTCAGATGTGCTAAAACGCCTGACCGACATCTTCCTGTGCCAAAGGCATGGCTCATGCGCCCGGCTGGTTCAGGCATGGTGACCCGGACACTGGAGTCTGGACACGCGAAAGTGACTGTCGCGTAAGGGGTTGCGAATTGCCGAGCTCGAGTCACCCGCCCGCTGAGCCATTTGACGGTGATCGGTCACGCCTTCTGCCCAGGAATCGACCATGGACCTCGTGAAGACTGCTGCGATCTGAGTCACATCTCCTGAAGGTGGCTCCCAGCGAGCGCCCCGTCAGTGGCGTCGACGCGCTGCGGCCGGGGATACTGCAAGACTCGGAGCATGAGCACGTCGACGTCCCCTGTCGCAACGGGTGTGTGGGCCACGCTGGGCGAGCCCCGGGCGACCGCTGAGCTGGTGAGCGCCGGGTTCGACTGGGTGGGCCTCGACGCCCAGCACGGGCACTTCGACGACGCCGCGCTGCGAGCCGTCTTCGCGCTGCGTCCAGACGTGGCGTCGACGATGCTGGTCCGCGTCGCCGCGGCAGACCGCACGCTCATCGGCCGGGCGCTCGACGCGGGAGCGGACGGGGTCATCGTCCCGCTCGTCGACGACGCGGCCGGGGCCGAGGCGTGCGTCGCCGCGGTCCACTACCCACCGCGTGGCCACCGGAGCTGGGGACCGCTGCTCGGCGCACGCCGGCCCGAGGGTTCGGGGGCCGACGGTGCCGGCCCCAAGGGCCGCCCGATGTGCGCGGTCATGGTGGAGACGGCGGAGGCGGTGGCTCAGGTCGACGCCATCGCGCAGACCCCTGATCTCGACATGATCTTCGTCGGCCCCTTCGACCTGTCCCTCGCGCTCGGCCGCGACGTCGACGAGATGCTCGCGGACGTCGCGGACGACGCACCGCTCCCGACGATCGCCCGCGCCTGCGCCCGAGCGGGAATCCGGGCCGGTGCCTACGCCGGCACGCCGGAGCGGGCCGCCGCCCTGCGGTGGCACGGCTTCACCTGGATCGTCGTCACCACGGATGCCGACCTCCTCCGGATCGGTGGGGCGGCCGCGCGCGCCCGGCTCGCGGCTTCGGCGCCCGACTGACCCACGCCGACAGCGGGCTGCCGGGCCGCCCTGCGGCCAGAGCCGCAGGACAGCACGAGCCGGTCAGCTCGGGCAGTCGCTCAGCCCGGTCAGCTCGGGCAGTCCGCGCAGGTGCCGACGATCTCCAGGGTGTGGCGCACGTCGCGGAACCTGTGCGCCGCGCTGACCGCGTCAGCCCATCGCTCGACGGTCGGGCCCTCGACCTCGACCGCGCGGCCGCACACGCGGCATACGAGGTGGTGGTGGTGGCCGGTGCTGCACTGCCGGTAGACCGCCTCGCCGTCGTCGGTGCGCAGCACGTCGACCTCGCCGTTGCCGGCGAGGGTCTGCAGCGTCCGGTAGACCGTGGCCAGGCCGATGGGGTTGCCGGCTGAGCGGAGCCGGGCGTGCAGGTCCTGCGCCGAGCTGAAGTCGCCGGTGTCCCCGAGCATCGCTGCCACGGCACTCTGCTGCCGCGTCGGCCGCTTCGGGGTCGCGGACGTCACCGCTCCGCCTTCCGCGTCGGCGGGACCAGCGCCTCGTGCTCGTCGTAGTGCCCCTCGTGGGGCGCGTGCCGGTGCCCGTCGTGGAGGTAGTCGACGTGTCCGTCGTGGGCAACGGCCGGGTGTCCGCAGTCCGGGCCGTGCTCGTGGGCGTGCGTCTCCGCGAGCGCGTGACGTCGCGCCCGGACCCGCCCGGCCACCGAGCTACCCAGGGTGGCCGCGAGGAAGAAGCCGATCGCCAGGACGACGATGGTGCCCCCGGATGGGGTGTCCGCGGCATACGAGAGAAGGACCCCGCCGACCGCGGAGACGAGCCCGATGAGCACGGCCCACCGCAGCGACGACCGGAAGCTGCGGCCGAGCAGCTGCGCCGCCGCGTTGGGCACGATCATCAGGGCACTGATGAGGAGCAGCCCGACGATCCGCATGGACACGACGACCGTGACCGCGGTGAGCACGGCGAGGGCGATGTTGATGGTCAGCACCGGCATCCCGCTGGCCCGCGCGTACTCCTCGTCGTTGGCGACCGCGAAGAGCCACGGCCGCAGCAGCCAGGTGCCGGCGATGACGAGCACCCCGAGGACGGCGAAGACCCACAGGTCGGACTGGTTGACCGTGGTGATGGCGCCGAAGAGGTAGGCCGTGAGGTTGGCGGGGGTGCCCTGTGCGGACTTGCTGATGATGACGACGCCGGCCGCGATGCCGCCGTAGAAGATGATGGCGAGCGCGACGTCGCCCTGGGTGCGACCCGACGCGCGGATCAGCTCGATGACGACAGCCGCGAAGACGGCCGCGACGAGCGCGGTCCAGACCGGCGAGACGTTCATGACGAGCCCGATGGCCACGCCCGCGAGCGCGACGTGGCCCATGCCGTCGCCGATGAGCGAGAGGCGCCGCTGGACGAGGAAGACCCCGACGAGCGGGGCGACGAGCCCGACCATGACGGCGGCGAGCAGGGCCCGCTGCATGAAGTCGTACCCGAGGAGCTCACCCATGCCGGCCTCCGCGCGGGTCGAGGGGACCGGACGTCGGTGCCCCGTTGGACCGCGCGTCATCCACGTGCGGCTCGTCGTCGTGGTGGTGCGTGTGGTGCTCGTGGAGGACCTCGGCCCGGCGACCGAGGAACTCGCCGCGGGTCCCGTCGAAGGTGACCACGCCGCCGTCGACGACGACGACGCGGCTGACGAGGGCGGCGAAGGCCTCCATCTCGTGGGTGACGATGAGCATCGTGACGCCCTGGTCGGCGAGCCGGCCGAGCACCTCGGCGAGGACGTGCTGGCTCGCCGCGTCGACACCCGCGGTCGGCTCGTCCATGACGAGCACGTCGGGCTGCGAAGCGAGCGCGCGGGCGATGAGGACTCTCCGCTGCTGGCCGCCCGAGAGAGTGCTCACGTCGGTGGTGGCGCGGTCGGCGAGGCCGACGACCTCGAGCGCCCGGGCGATGACCTGGCGGTCGAGGGCCGACTGTCGCCCCAGCCACGAGCTGCGCACGAGTCGGCCGGTGGCGACGATCTCCTCCACGGTGGCCCGCACCGAGCTGGAGAGGGTATGCCGTTGGGGCACGTACCCGACCCGGGCGTGGTCACGGAAGCGATCGCGGGGGACCCCGAAGAGCTCGACGTCTCCGCCGAGGTGGTCGCCCAGCCCGAGCAGCCCCTTGACCAGGGTCGACTTGCCGGAGCCGTTGGGGCCGAGCACCGCGACGACCTCGCCGGCATGGACGTCGAGGGTGACGTCGCTGACCACCGGGCGGTCGGCGTAGCCGAAGGTGGCGCCGCGCAGCGAGATGATCGGCGCGCTCGTGCCGGGCGCCGGACCGTCGCCGGGGGCGAGACGGTGGGTCGCGGTCATGAGCATCCCTGTCCCGAGCGGAGCGCGGCGAGGTTGGCGCGCATGACCTCGAGGTAGTCCCGGCCCGCCGAGACGGAGGTGAGCCCCTCGATGGGGTCGAGCCGGGCCAGCCGGGCGCCGGTGCTCTTCGACACCGTCTCGGCGAAGGCCGGCTCGATGAGGGTCTCGGCGTAGATCGTCGTGACGTGGCGTTCGCGTACCAGGGCCGCGATCGTGGCGAGCCGGGCCGCGGACGGCTCGGCGTCGGGCGACAGGCCGGCGATGGGCACCTGGGTGAAGCCGTAGCGCGAGCTGAGGTAGCCGAACGCGGCGTGGCTCGTCACGAGGTCCTTGACCCGGCACGACCTTAGGCCGGTGCGGAGCTCGGCGTCCAGCCGCTTCAGCTCGCCCGTGAAGACGGCGCCCTTGCGGGCGTAGTCGGACGCGTGGGCCGGGTCGATCGCAGCGAGCCTGGCGGCGATGGCCCGGGCGACGTCGGCGTAGCGCTGTGGGTCGAGCCAGAAGTGCGGGTCCCTGGCACCGGCAGGGTCGGAGGCTGCGAAACCCGCACCCGGCGCGCCCGCGCTTTCGGGGGGGACGGCGAGGTCGAGCCGGGCCACCGGGCTGACGTCGAACCCGGTGCGCAGGGCCTCCTGGGCGACGGCAGTGTCCACGGACGGCTGGAACCCCTGCGCGTAGACGACGAGAGCCGCTTTGCTGACCCGGCCGACGTCCTTGGGGCTCAGCTCCACGTCGTGAGGCTCGGCTCCGGGCTTGGTCAGGCCGGTCACGGAGACGTGCGACCCCCCGACCCTCGCTACGGCATACTCCAGCGGGTAGAAGGACGCGACGACCGCGATGATGCCGGAGCCCGCCTGTGGGGCTGGCGCCGCCCCGCATCCGCCGACGAGGCCGAGCCCGAGCAGCGCGACGCCGAGGGCGGCGGCGTGTCGACGAAGCATGCTCCCAGTCTCGCGAGAATGAGAATGATTGTCAATATCGGCCCGAGAGCGTCACCCTGGTTACATCGGTCACTGCAGCACCAGCGCTCCCACCAATGAGCGCCGAGTCAAGGGGATCCCATGGACTCAGCGCTCGCGGCTGTCAAAGACCACGAGCGCCCGAACGGTCCGACCCGAACCGCCGGCTCAGGTGCGCGGGAAGGCCTGGAGCAGCATCAGGGCGACGACGAGGACCAGCACGGCCAGCCGCATGAACTTCTCGGGCGTGGTCAGCCGCGGCCACGTGTAGTAGACGAGGAAGCCGACGAACAACGCCACGAGACCCGTTGCGAGGAAGCCGAGCTTCGGCAGGAACACCCCGAGCGTGAGGAGCAACAGCACGGCGGCGAACGGGACCGGGCGCGGCACCCGGTTCAGCCGGTCGAGGGCGCGGTGGGTGCGGTGCTCCAGGCGGGACCGGAAGGGCATGCTCACGACCCAAGGGTAGTCGCTGCGGGGAAGCCGGCCGGACATGGCGCGGGCGCGGGGCCGATAACCTTGCGCCCATGCCCAAGGAGACATCCATCGTCGACACCGTCGTCAGCCTCTGCAAACGCAGGGGTTTCGTCTTCCCTTGCGGCGAGATCTACGGAGGGACGCGTTCCGCCTGGGACTATGGCCCGCTCGGAGTCGAGCTGAAGGAGAACATCAAGCGGCAGTGGTGGAGCTCGACGGTCACCCAGCGTGACGACGTCGTGGGACTCGACTCCTCGATCATCCTCCCTCGCCAGACCTGGGAGGCCTCCGGCCACGTCGCGACGTTCAGCGACCCGCTCGTCGAGTGCCTCTCGTGCCACAAGCGGTTCCGCGCCGACCACCTCCAGGAGGCCGTCGCCGAGAAGCGCAGCCTCAAGGGGGAGACCGTCGACCCCGACTCCGTCCCCCTCTCCGAGATCGCCTGCACCAACTGCGGCACCCGGGGCAAGTGGACCGAGCCGCGGCAGTTCTCGGGTCTGCTCAAGACCTGGCTCGGCGTCGTCGAGGACGAGAGTGGCCTCCACTACCTGCGACCCGAGACAGCGCAGGGCATCTTCCTCAACTTCCTCAATGTGATGAACAGCTCGCGCAAGAAGCCCCCGTTCGGCATCGCGCAGATCGGCAAGTCGTTCCGCAACGAGATCACGCCGGGCAACTTCATCTTCCGGACCCGCGAGTTCGAGCAGATGGAGATGGAGTTCTTCGTCAAGCCTGGCGAGGACGAGCAGTGGCACCAGACCTGGCTCGACGCGCGTACCGCCTGGTACGTCGACCTCGGCATCAAGCCCGAGAACCTGCGCCACTTCGAGCACCCCCAGGAGAAGCTGAGCCACTACTCCAAGCGCACTGTCGACATCGAGTACCGCTTCAACTTCGCGGGGTCGGAGTGGGGCGAGCTCGAGGGCGTCGCCAACCGCACCGACTTCGACCTCAAGACCCACTCGCAGCACTCGGGCACCGAGCTCGTCTACTTCGACCAGACGACGGGGGAGCGGTACACCCCCTACGTCATCGAGCCGGCGGCCGGCCTGAGCCGCTCGCTGATGACCTTCCTCGTCGACGCCTACACGGAGGACGAGGCCCCGAACACCAAGGGCGGCGTCGACAAGCGGGTC
>JBBRZC010000074.1:0-16254 GCA_038237075.1 Actinomycetales bacterium | reverse complement strand
GGCACCGACGGCACGAGGTCGGAGGGCGCCGGCACCGAACCGTGCACGTGCTGGTAGGCCACGTGGATCGGGGTGTCGCCGTCGAACGCCTTGCGGCCGGTGAGCATCTCGAACAGGACCAGCCCCACGGCATACACGTCGGAGCGGGCGTCGGCGACCCCACGCTCGACCTGCTCGGGTGAGAGGTAGGCCACCGTGCCGAGGAGGACCCCGGAGGCGTTGGTCGTGGTGGCGGTCGTCACGGCCCGGGCGAGCCCGAAGTCGGCCACCTTGACGACGCCGTCCGCGCGCAGGATGACGTTCTCGGGCTTGACGTCGCGGTGGATGAGGCCGGCGCTGTGGGCCGCGCCGAGAGCCTGGAGGATCGGGTCGAAGAGGTCGAGGGCCGCGCGCGGTGTCAGCGCACCCTCGGTGGTGATGACCTCCCGCAGCGTGCGCCCGGGGACGTACTCCATGGTGAGGAACATGTCGCCCTCGTCGCTGCCCTGGTCGAACACGGCGACGACGTTGGGGTGGCTCAGGCGGGCCGCGGACCGGGCCTCGCGGCGGAACCGGGTGACGAATGTCTCGTCCTGCGCGAGGTTGGCGCGCATCACCTTGACGGCGACCTGGCGGTCGAGCCGGTTGTCGAGGGCCAGGTAGACCGAGGCCATGCCGCCGTCGGCGATGTGGGAGAGCACCCGGTAGCGACCGTCGAGCACCCGCCCGACGACCGACTCCTGAACGCTCGACGTCATGGGCCGAAGTCTACGAAATCCCTGAAGCAAAGGCCCGCAGGCCAGCCGCGACCGAACGAACCCGTCGGGTCGGAGCGCGGCTGCTCATACGCGGCCCATGAGGGCCTTGACAGTGGACACGTACTGGCGGGTGTCGGCATACATCCCGTTTGCCTGGACCGAGCCGAGGCCCTGGTAGTAGCCCGCGATGACCTCGTCGAGCGAGGCGGCCGACCTCCCCAGGGCCCGCAGGAGGAGCACCCCGGCCAGCGCGTTGTCCTGCGCGTCGAGCGGGTCGAGCCGCCGGCCGGCCAGCGTGGAGGCCCACTCCACCGTGCTCGGGATCACCTGCATCGCCCCGATGGCGTTGGCCACGGAGACCTGGCGCATGTCCCAGCCGGACTCCAGGTGGGCGACGGCCAGGGCGAGGCGAGGGTCGACGCCGTTGCGCTGGGCGGTGGTGGCGATGATGCCGCGCATCGCGGTGCGGCTGGGCACCCGCCTGCCGCGAAGGGCGTCGCGGTTTGCCGTTGCCGCGTCGACGACGGCCTGCGGGTAGGTGCGGCCCGCGAAGGTGTTGGCCGGGGTGCTGGCGGGGGCAGTCGTCGCGGCGACCGTCGGGATCTGCAGGACCTGGCCGGGATGGATGCGGTAGGGCGGCGTGAGGGTGTTGGCCTTGATGATCGACACCTGGGTGGCGCCTGACCTGCGGGCGATGGCCTCGAGGGTGTCGCCGCGGGCGACGCGGTAGCCGACGGTCGCCACCGCGCCCGCCTTGGCCCGGGCCGGTGCGGCGGCGCCGGACGCCCGGACCCGGCCCGCGGTCGGGGTGCCGGACGCGCCGGCCGAGGTGCCCGGGACGAGGAGCACCGCGCCGATCTGGATGACCCGCCCGTCGTTCGGAAGGTGGTTGTGCGCGGCGATGACGCCCGGGGTCGTCCCGACCCGCTTGGCGATGTCGCTGAGGGTGTCGCCGGCCCGGACGGTGTAGCTCGTCCAGCCGCTGGGCGTGGCCGCGGCCGGGCGCACGAGCGCAGGTGCCGGGGCCGTGGTGGGTGGGGGAGTGCTGGCGAGCGGTGACATGAGCGGTGTCGGTCCTTCCGTCGCGGTCCCCCGGGGCGGGAGTGACACAAGATAGCTGCGGGGCTGGTGTGGTGTAAGTGAATCTACACCTCGGGCGGGAAGCCGGCCCGGGACAACGGGGCGGGGCCCTCGGCACCGGGGGCGACGACCTAGGCTTGGTCCGTGCCCGAGACCTCGCCCGACCCGACCGACCTCGCCGCCCCCGAGGGCCTCGACGACGGCATCGACGACGGCCCCGCCCTCGCCGCGCTGGTCGCGGAGTGGACCACCGTCCCCGACATCGCCGAGCGGTGGGGTATGCCGCTGGCCCGGGTGCGCCAGTACCTCGCCGACCGCGAGCTGCTCGCGCTGCGGGTCGGCGAGCGGCGGGTGGTGAGCATCCCGGCCAAGTTCGTCGGCCCCGACGGGCCCCGTCCCGAGCTCAAGGGCACCTTCACCGTCCTGGCCGACGGCGGCATGGACGACGACGGCATCCTGCGCTGGCTGTTCACCCCCGACGAGACGCTCCCGGTGCCCGGCGCGCCCATCGACGCCCTCATCGCCGGGCACAAGACCGAGGTCCGCCGCCGGGCCCAGGCCCTGGCCTTCTGAGACCGGCGACGGACGGCAGCACCTCGTGCGACACCTCGCGTATGCCGTCATGCTCGCTTTCTGCCTCGTCGGCACGCTCCCCCTGCACCGGGTCTTCCGGCTCGGGCTGACTCGTCAGCTGCGTCGCACCGCGCTGAGCATCGTGCCCGTCGCCCTGGTGTTCGTCGCCTGGGACGTGGCGGCGACCCGCGCCGGGCACTGGTCGTTCGACCCGGCCCAGACCCTGCCGGTCCGGGTGCTCGGGCTGCCGCTGGAGGAGCTGGCGTTCTTCGTCGTCGTCCCGCTGGCGGGGTTGCTGACCTTCGAGGCCGTGGGAGTCGTGCTCTCAAGGCGGGCCCGCCGCGGCGAGGAACCGGCGCCGTGACCTACACGCTCGCCGCCGTCCTCGGTGTCGCCGTGGCCCTGCTCCTCGACCTGGCCGTGCTGCGCACCCGGCTCGTCACGTCGCTGCGGTGGTGGGCGGCATACGCGATCGTCGTCGTCTTCCAGCTGCTCACCAACGGCTGGCTGACGGGACGGCTCATCGTCACCTACGACCCGGACGCCATCATCGGCGCGGGGAGCGTGCCGTTCGCCGGGGACGGGCGGCTCGTCTTCGCGCCCGTCGAGGATCTCGCGTTCGGGTTCGCCCTGGTCCTGGCGACGTGTGTCCTGTGGGTCTGGCAGGGGCTGCGCGACCAGGGCGACAAAGAGCGGTGACGGGTCGACCGGCCGACCGGCCGGTCAGGACTCCCGGCTCGTGGCCGTCCCGACGAGCGCCTCGAGGACGTCGAGCGCTGCCGGGTCGAGCGCGGACAGCGTGCGTGCCCGAGCGAGGGCCTCGAGCGACTGCCCGGCGAGGCGAGAGATCATCGCCTCGACCCAGTCGACCGCGCCGCTGTCGCGCAGCACGGTGCGCAGGTCATCCACGCCCGCGGCGTCGAGGTCGGCCTGGCCGAGCAGCTTCTCGACGAGGGCGCTCTGGTCAGGGTCGGCGGCCTCGAGCGCATGGGCGAGCAGCATGGTGCGCTTGCCCTCGCGCAGGTCGTCTCCCGCGGGCTTGCCGGTGAACGCCGGGTCGCCGAACACGCCGAGGATGTCGTCGCGCAGCTGGAAGGCCTCCCCGAGGGCGAGGCCGTAGGTGCTGAGGAGGGCGAGCGCGCCCTGCGTTGCCCCACCGGCCGTGGCCCCGATGAGGAGCGGGTGCTCGATGGTGTACTTCGCGCTCTTGTAGCGGATGACGTTGCGGACGGACGCGATGCGGCCCGCGGCGTCGCGACCGTCCCACCCTCGGGCCGACTCGAGGAGGTCGAGGTACTGGCCACCCATGAGCTGGGTGCGCATCCGGTCGAAGGTGGCCCGGCCGGCGGCGAGGTGCTCGGCGGGCAGGCCCGAGGTGGCGTAGAGCTCGTCGGTCCACTGGAGGCACAGGTCACCGGCGAGGATGGCCGCCGCCTCGCCGAAGCGGTCACTGCTCCCGGCCCAGCCGGCCTCGGCGTGGCGCGCCGCGAACGCGCGGTGGGCGGACGGCATACCCCGGCGGGTGTCGCTGCCGTCCATGACGTCGTCGTGCAGCAGCGCGGCGCCCTGGAAGAGCTCCATCGCCGTGGCGAGGCGCACCAGGGCGTCGGAGTCGGGCTGTCCGGCGGCGCGGTAGCCCCAGTAGAGGAAGGCGGCACGCAGCCTCTTGCCGCCCCGCAGGAGCCGGGCGATGCTGTCGACGAGGGTGCCGAGGTCCTCGCTGACGGGGACCAGCACCGCGCGCTGGACGGCGATCTGCGCGTCGACGGCGACCTGCACGCGTGAGCGCAGGTCGAGCAGGTCGAGGGGGCTGGTCACGGGTCCTCCGGGGGGTGGGCAACGGCCCGTTCAGCCTACGTGAGCCATTGACCTGCGCGAGCCGCACCCGGGTTGCCGAGGGTGGGCCCCGTACCCTTGGCCGCATGTCCCTTGGCACGTCCGCGAGACTTCCCCGCCCGGCGCACCTGACCCGCTCGATCCCGGACGCCCTCGCCAAGGAGGCGCCGAGCGTCAGCTTCGAGTTCTTCCCGCCCAAGGACGACGCCGGCGAGGCACTTCTCTGGGAGGCGATCCGGCGCCTGGAGAAGGCGCGGCCCACCTTCGTGTCCGTGACTTACGGGGCCGGTGGGACGACTCGCGACCGGACCATCCGGGTGACCGAGCGGATCGCCCGCGAGACGCTCCTCACCCCCATGGCGCACCTCACCTGTGTCGGGCACTCGGTGAGCGAGCTGCGCGGGGTGATCGGCGCCTTCTCGTCGGCGGGGATCCGCAACCTCCTCGCGCTGCGCGGAGACCCGCAGGGCGGCCCGGGCCAGGAGTGGGTGCGTCACCCCGAGGGTCTCGACCACGCCGACGAGCTCGTCGAGCTGGTCCGCTCGCTGGGGGCCTTCACCGTCGGTGTCGCGGCCTTCCCCGACCAGCACCCCGAGAGCTCGAGCCTTGACTTCGACGCCGACGTGCTCGTGCGCAAGGCCGACGCGGGCGCGGAGTTCGCCATCACCCAGTTCTTCTTCACCCGCCAGGCCTACCTCGCCCTGCGCGACCGGGTCACGGCCCGGGGCCGGGAGCTGCCGATCATCCCCGGTCTCATGCCGGTCACCAACGTCCGGCAGCTCGCCCGGATGACCCAGCTCTCGGGGCAGCCGGTTCCCAGGTCGGTCACGTCGCGGCTCGAGGCCGTCGCGGACGACCCGCAGGCCGTGCGCGATGTCGGGGTCGAGATCGCCACCGAGCTCGCCCAGGAGCTGCTCGCCGAGGGGGCGCCCGGCATCCACTTCATCACCATGAACCGCTCGACGGCGACGCTGCAGGTGTGGGACAACCTGGGGCTCACGGCCGCCGAGTGACCCCACGCCGGCGGGGGCGACCGGTGCGCGCAGAGGGCTGGGCGATCCCCGTCCGCTCGCCCCACTCGTCGTAGCGGCGCCGCAGGCGGCTGACCCGCCGCAGGAGGAAGATCACGAGCACGGCGCCCCCGACGAGCAGGACGGCGGCGATGCCGGCGGCCAGCCACGGGCTGACGAAGGCGAGGGAGACGACCCCGGCGACCACGGCGTCCTCGCTCGTGGAGACGATGACGTTGCTCGCCGGCTCGGGGGAGGTGTTCACCGCGGCGCGGGCTCCCGCCTTGACGAGGTGCGAGGCCAGCGCGCTGAACCCCCCCGTCGCCGCCATGAACGCCGCCTGGAGCGAGGAGCTCTCGTGACCGAGGAGATAGCCGAGCGTGGCCCCCACGACCGGCCGAACGACGGTGTGGATCGTGTCCCACGCAGAGTCGAGGTAGGGGATCTTGTCGGCGACCATCTCGACGACGAAGAGGATCGCCGCCCCGATCATCACCTCCGGGCGGCCCAGGGCGTCGGGGACCCCGGAGACGTGGAAGAAGCGCTCGGCGACGCCCATGAGGAGCACGACGGCGTAGGCGTTGATGCCGCTCGCCCATCCCGTCGTGAACACCCAGGGCAGGACCTCTGCACCCATGTCCGGTCCTTCCCTCCGGGGCACGCTCGTGCGCCCTCCGCGGTGGTCAACGTCCCAGGACCCTGCCGCGCGTCCCGGCGGCACGCAACAGATGAGTCACGATGGCTTGCGGTCGGGCCGAGCGTTGGTATGCCGCGGGGCGGCGACCGGTTGAAACCGTCGGCAGCGGGCACGGCACGATGGGTTCACTGCCTCGGCCCCGCACGCGGCATACATCCCTGGGAGGGCAACGCACGTGATCAACCCCGTGACCGAGGTGCAGAGCTTCGTCAGGGCCGCGCTGGTGACCCCCGTCCCGCGCGACCACGCCGAGTCCGACCGCGCCTTCCGGCGTCGGCGCGTCGTGGCGGTGGTCACCCTGGTGGTCGGTGCCGTGACCCTGGCGCTGGCGCTGCGGATCCGCCCCGGCAACCCGCTCTTCTACCCGGCCACGATCGGGCTGGCCGCGGTCTGGGCGGTGGGCGCAGTCCTGTCCGGGCCTCTGCACCTGGGCAGCGCTCGCACCCGGTCCAACACCCTGGGCCGCCCGGTCGTGCAGTCGCTGGCACTCGGAGTCCTGCTGCTGGGACTCTTCCTGGCCGGCGCCGTCGTCCTGGCCAGGGTGCCGGCGCTGCGCGACCCGGTGCAGGGTCTGCTCGACCACGCCCGGCTGGGCTCGCTGGCGCTGGTGATGGCCATCACCGCGGTCAACGGGGTGGCCGAGGAGCTGTACTTCCGCGGCGCCCTCTATGCCGGCATCGGGCGCCGCCATGCCGTCGCCGTCACGACCGTCGTGTATGCCGTGACGACCGCGGGAGCCGGCGTCCCGATGCTCGTCCTCGCGGCAGCCGTCGTCGGCCTGGTCACCGGGCTCCAGCGCAGGGTCACCGGTGGCGTCCTGGGTCCGATCATCACCCACCTGACCTGGTCGCTGGGGATGCTGCTGATCCTGCCACCGGCGCTGGACCTGTTCAGCTGAGCGCCCGTTCAGCTGAGCGCCCGCGACGCAGCGTGCACATCGGCGCGCGTCATCCGGCCTGCGGCGGGTCCTCCCCGACCAGGCCGTCCACGGCTTCACGGAGCAGGTCGGCGTGCCCGACGTGGCGGGCGTACTCGTCGTGCAGGTCGACCAGGGCCCGACGCAGGTTCGTCGACTCGCCGGAACGGGCCATCCGCGTCGTCGGCTGGTCGAGTTCACCGGTGGCCAGCAGTGCCGCGACCGCGGCCTGGTTCCGCTCGACGGCCTTGCGCCAGAGGGCGTAGAGCTGCTCGGGCGAGTCGTCCGCCGCGGTGCGCCACTCCCACTGAGGGTCGGCGTCGAAGTCGACGGCGTCCCAGGGCGCCCCGATCGGCTCGCCGACCAGGTCGAGGGCGACGTAGCTGTCCTCGACGAGGGCGACGTGCTTGATGAGGCCGCCCAGTGTCATCGTCGATGGCGGGTGCTGCCGGTTCAGGCCGGCGGCGTCCAGGCCGCCGCACTTCCAGGCGAACTGGGCACGGGAGCGCTCCAGCGCGAAGAGCAGGATCTCGACCTCGCCCGCCTTGGTCGATGGCTCCTGGATGCTGGTGTCGAGCACGATGTCTTCGGTCATGAGCCGGAGGCTAGGCCCCGTTCCGGACGTTCTGCAGCCGGATCGGCCTGGTGACGTCGGGTTCGCCGGTGGCGCTCACGCCGCCTCGATGGGGTGACCGCCACTCATCCGGAGCAGCTCGTCGTAGGTCGTGGCGAAGACGGCATGGGGGTGCCCCGCGGCGGCCCAGACGGTGTCGTACCGGGCGAGCGAGACGTCGATGAGCGTGCGGACGGGCCTGACGTGGCCGACCGGCGCGACGCCTCCGATGGCGAAACCCGTTGCCTCACGGACGAACTCGGCGTCGGCACGACCGACCTCGTCGAGCTCGAGGAGGGAGGCGACCTTGTGGGTGTCGACCCGGTGCGCCCCAGAGGTGAGCACGAGGAGTGGCTCGCGGGTGGAGTGGGGCAGCGCCCGTGTCGCGAAGATGAGCGAGTTGGCGATCTGGGCAGGGATGATGCCGAGATATGCCGCGGCCTGGGCTGCAGTGCGCGCCGCACCGTCGAGGACGGTGATCTGCGCTGACACCTGCAGGTCATCCAGGGCCCGGCGGACCCGGACCACCGAGGGGTGGGAGAGGACCGCCGCCCGGGCCGCGTCAGTCACGGGCTCCGTCATGAGCGAACGGTAGCGGCTGGGGGAGTCACCCGGCAGCGGGCGTCTCCGGGCGGGTGACGCGGCCGTCTTGACAGGGTGTCGGAGGGGGGTAGTACCGTTGGCCTCATCGAACAGGTGTACGAACGCAGACGAACGCCTGGTCGACGTCGTGTCTCCCGAGCTCACCATGATCCACACCTGCCTGGAAGGGGCGATATCGCCATGCGCCGATACAGCGATCCGGTCGAGGTCCGGTCCGCGCAGGCCACACTGCCGCGAAGCCCTGACCTCGACAGCGACGACGATGGCAAGGACGACGGCCTCGACGCCCCGGGTGACGTCACGACACCGCAGGCCTTCATCTGGCACGGCCGGCTCTACGTCGTGCGGGAGGTCCTCGGGCACTGGCGGGAGCGCCGGGCCTGGTGGCGCGAGGCTCTCGACCCGGCTCTCGGCCAGCAGACGGGCATCGACGTCGCCTCCCGCGAGCAGCACGTGTGGCGGGTGGAGGCGAGCCCCGGGCGGGCGCACGGCACCGGCGTCTTCGACCTCGTCCACGACGACGTGCCCCACGTGGGGCAGACCGACTGGCGCCTCGTGCGCGTGGCTGACTGAGGAGTGGGGAAATGAGCATCCAGAGCACCAGCACCAGCACCAGCGCTCGTATCCGGGCCGGGGCGGTCGGGCTGCCGCTCGCGCCTCGCCGGCCCCGGGCGCCGATTGCAGCCACCTCCCTCGACCTGCTCGACCGCTCCCGGGGGAGCCTGCTGCTCGCCTGCCGCACCGGTGACGCCGCCGAGCGCTACGTCGAGGCCCACCTCGGCGCCCTGCGCGCCGCCGCGGCCCTGCTCGCCGCGCGCAGCAGCCCGAGCGCGCGGTCCCGGCCGCGCAGCGTCTGGGAGGTCCTGCCCGCGGTGGCACCGGAGCTGGCGGAGTGGTCGACGTTCTTTGCCGCGTCGGCCCGGCAGCGGGCCGCCGTCGAGCGGGGCGGGGTGCTCAGCGCCCGGGAGTCCGACGACCTGCTGCGCCAGGCCGAGATCTTCCTCGAGATCGTCCAGGACCTGCTTGGGGTCCCGCGGGCCGAGCCACTGCCGGACTACGTCGCTCCGGTATCCCGGCACGCGGGCCGGTCCTAAGGGATGTCGTGGCAGAGACCTTCGTGCACCTCCACGTCGCCTCGGGCTTCTCGATGCGGTACGGCGCGTCGACGCCTGCGGCGCTCGTGCAGCGGGCGGTGGCGTGGGGCCAGCCGGCGCTGGCGCTCACCGACCGGGACGGACTCTACGGCGCGGTGCGGTTCGTCCAGGCCTGCACCGATGCCGGCATCGCCCCGATCCTCGGGGTCGACCTCGCGGTGCGCCACCCGCAGCCCGACCCCTCCCGCGGCCCGGACGCACGGCCCCGGACCCCCGTGCGCGGCGGGGCCGTCGTCGACCCGCGGCTGCCCCGGGTGACCGTCCTCGCCCGGGGCCGTGGCGGCGGGCTCGACCCCGGTGCCGGCTGGGGACGGCTCTGCCGCCTCGTGACCCGGACCCACCTGTGTGGCGAGCGGGGCGACCCGGTGAGCACCCCCGAGCTCATCGCCGAGCTGGCCACGGCACCAGGTCAGGCCGCCGCCGCTCAGGTTTCCGCTCCGGTCGCCGGAGCCGGGGGCCTCCGCTCCGGTCGCTCCGGTCGCTCCGGTCGCCCCGGTCGCTCCGCTGACGACGCCGGCGGCCCCAGCCCGCTCGTCGTCCTCCTCGGTCCCGACTCCGATGTCGGGCGGGCCGTCCTCGCCCGGCGGCGCGACCGGGCCGTAGCGGCCCTGACGCGCTGGCAGGCGCTGCTGCCCCATGACGCGATCGCCATCGAGGTCGTCTGTCACGGCGGTCCCGACGGCACTCCAGCGAGCCTCGGGCACGCGGCCCGGCTCTACGCACTGGCCCGCGAGCACGGCATACGGGTCGTCCTCACCGCCGCGGTGCGGCACGCCGACCCGCGGGAGGCGGCGACCGTCGACGTCCTCGACGCCGCGCGGCGGCTCGTCGCGCTCGACGTGCGCCACCTCGACCGGGTCACCACCGCCGGGCACCTGGGCCCCACCCCCGCCATGTATGCCGTGGCGTGCGACGTCCTCCAGGCCTCCGGCCCAGGCATCAGCGGCGGCGGCGCACTGGCCCGGCAGGGGGCTCGCGCGCTCCTGGCGTCGACCGTCGCGCTGGCCATGGAGTGCGTCCTGGACCCGACCCTCGATTTGGGCATCGGCACGGTCCACCTGCCCGAGCAGACAGTCCTCGGCATCGCTCCCGACGCCGACCCCCAGCTCGTCCTGGCCCGCCGCTGCCGCGACGCGGTCGCCACCCGCTACCCGCACGAGACGCCGGGCCAGCTCGCCCGTGTCGCCTCCCGGCTCGAGGACGAGCTCGAGGTCATCGCGGGGCTCGGCTACCCGACCTACTTCCTCACCGTGGCGAGCGTGTGCGACCTCATCCGCGAGATGGGGGTCCGGGTCGCTGCGCGCGGATCGGGCGCGGGGTCGCTCGTCAACTACCTCCTCGGCATCTCCGGCGTGGACCCGCTGCGCTACGGCCTGCTCATGGAACGGTTCTGCTCGCCGCTGCGGGCCCAGCTGCCCGACATCGACATCGACGTCGAGTCGGCCCGGCGCACCGAGATCTACGAGAAGGTCCTCGCCCGGTTCGGCGGCGAGCGGGTCACCTGTGTGTCGATGATGGACACCTACCGCGTCCGGCACGCGATCCGCGACGTCGGAGCGGCGCTCGGCATGGCGCCGTCCGAGGTCGACGCCATGGCCAAGGCGTTTCCGCACATCTCGGCCCGCAACGTCCGGCACGCCATCGCCGACCTGCCCGAGCTGCGGGCGAGCGGGCTCAACGCCCCCCGCCTCGACCTCATGCTCGACCTCGTCGAGAGGCTTGACGGCCTGCCGCGGCACATCGCCCTGCACCCGTGCGGGATGGTCCTGTCCAACTCCCGGCTCCTCGACCGGACCCCCGTCGAGGCGAGCTGGCTGGGGTTTCCGATGAGCCAGTTCGACAAGGACGACGTCGAGGCGCTGGGGCTGCTCAAGCTCGACGTCCTCGGCATCCGGATGCAGTCCGCCATGGCGCACGCCGTCGACGAGGTGCGCCGGGTCGAGTCGGTGAGCATCGACCTCGACGACCGGGCCCAGGTGCCGCTCGACGACGAGACGACGTTCCGGATGATCCGGACGACGCACACCCTGGGGTGCTTCCAGATCGAGAGCCCGGGCCAGCGCGAGCTCATCGGCAAGTTCGGGCCGCAGACGTTCGAGGACCTCATCACCGACATCTCGCTCTTCCGCCCCGGTCCGGTGAAGTCCGACATGATCGTCCCGTTCCTCAACGCCCGGCAGGGCTGGAAGGAACCGGAGTACCTCCACCCCACCCTCATCCCCGCCTTGCGGGAGACGGAGGGCGTCGTCGTCTTCCACGAGCAGATCCTTCTCATCGTCGCCGAGACGACAGGGGTCACCCTCGCCCAGGCCGACGAGGTGCGCCGCGCCCTGGGGTCACCTCGCGGTCAGGTGGAGGTGCAGGCCTGGTGGCGCCCGGCCGCGCTGGCCCGGGGCTATGCGCCGGCCGACGCGGACCGGATCTGGGAGGTGCTCAAGTCGTTCGCGTCGTTCGGCTTCTGCAAGGCCCACGCCGCGGCGTTCGCCCTCCCGACCTACCAGTCTGCCTGGCTCAAGGCCCACCACCCCGCGGCCTTCCTCGCCGGGGTGCTCACCCACGACCCCGGCATGTATCCCAAGCGCCTGATCCTCGATGACGCGCGCAGCCTCGGCATCGCCATCCTCGGGCTCGACGTCAACGCCTCGACGGGGGAGTACACCGTCGAGACGGTGGAGCCGTGGGGAGAGCCCCCGCCGCGGATCCTCGACCAGCTCGGTCCCTACGCCGAGGGCGTCGTGCGGCGAGCCGACGTCCTCGCCGATGGCAGCGGTATGCCGGGTGGCCCGGATGCGTGGACCGCCGTCGACCCGCGCTCGGCCCCACCGCACCCCGACCTGCCGGACGGGCGTGCCTTCGGCATCCGGTTGTCGCTGGCCGACGTCTTGGGCATCAACGAGGCCGAGGTGGCCCGGATCGTCGCCGGGCAGCCCTACTTCAGCCTCGCCGACTTCTGGAACCGGGCCCACGTCTCCCGGCCCGTCGTCGAGCGACTGGTCCTCGCGGGCGGGTTCGACACCGTCTACGGGATCGGGTCGATCCACGCAGACTCCGGGCTGCGCGGTGCCGGCGCACCCGGGATGGGCGGCCAGGGACCCCGACTCGGTCGCCGGGGGCGGATTACCCGGCGTGACCTGCTGCTGCACGTCGCCGAGCTCGACCGCTGGTCGCGGTCCACGGCCCGTTCGGCTCGCCCGACCCGCTCGACGACCCGGGCCAGAGCGCATCCGGTCCCCACCGCGCCCGCGATGACGGCGGACGGCTACCCCCGCGAGATCTTCCCCGGCTCCGGTGGCTCGGGCCGGAGGGGCGATGTCGCGGCGCTGGCCGCAGCCCAGTCCCAGGGGGCGCAGGTGGTCGTCCCCGCTGCCGAGCAGCCGACCCAGCTGACCCTCGACCTCGGCGACACGCCCAGGCTGGAGCGGGGCACCGGACTGCCCGAGATGACCGGCCCGGAGCGGGTCCGGGCCGAGCTCGACATCCTCGGCCTCGACGCCAGCGCCCACATCGTCGACTTCTACGCCCCGATGCTCGACGCCCTCGGGGTGACCCGGTCCGTCGCCCTGCTCACGGCCCGCAACCGCAGCGAGGTGTGGATCGCCGGGGTCAAGGTCGCGACCCAGACCCCACCGATCCGCACCGGCCGACGCGTGGTCTTCCTCACCCTCGACGACGCGACCGGACCGGTCGACGCGACGTTCTTCGAGGACGTCCAGGGTCCCTATGCGGGCACGGTGTTCCACTCGTGGATGCTGCTCGTGCGCGGCGTCATCCGCCGCACCGGTCCGCGGGGGGTCTCCGTGCGGGCCACCGGGGCCTGGGAGCTGTCCGGTCTGTGGGAGGCGTGGACCCGGGGCGGTCTGGAAGCCGTGCTCGCCGCCCTCGAGACGGCCGACCGCGAGGCGCTCGAGCGCAACGCCGGGGCGCTGGCCGCGGCGGAGGCTGCGGACGGCCGTCGCCTCCCGGTCGGGACGCCGGGCCGAGGGAGCGACCTGGCCGACCACGAAGACCAAGGTGGCGGCCATGGAGACGGCGGTCATGGGGACGGAGCGGACCGGGGCCGGGCCGGGGGGATGGGCGGTCACGGACGCGGACCGATGCCGCGTCGGGTCCTCGTGCATGCCTCGGGCTTCAAGCAGTCGCCCTACGCCGACGTCAAGCCCGCCGGGGGCGACACCCGCGCGACCCGTGAGCTCGCGAGCGCGCACGCGGTCCCCGACCCCGTCGTCGGCGCTGACCGCCTCGGTGTCGCCGACCGCCTCGGTGTCGCCGACCGCCTCGGTGTCGCCAGTGACGAGGAGTCCCTGGGGACGCCGTCGCGCAAGCTGTGGCACTCCAGCCCGGGAAGCTCGGGGCACTAGGGTGAGGAGGACCACCAGCGCGGGCAGCAGAGGGAGATCGGCGTGGCTGACGAGCGACGTCACACCGGGCGCGGTGGAGCCACCGCGATGCGCCGGCAGGCCATCTGGGTCGCGGTCGGCGATCTCGCCCGGCGGCGTCAGGCTGAGCTCGGCCGGCCCCTGCGCGTGCTCGACCTCGGCGGGGGCACCGGCGGCCTCGCTGTCCCCCTGGCCGAGCTGGGGCACGACATCACCGTCGTCGACCCCAGCCCGGATGCGCTCGCGGCCCTCGAACGGCGCGCCGCCGAGTCCGGCGTCGGCGAGCGGATCACCGCACGCCAGGGTGACGCGGACAGCCTCGGCGACATGGTGCCCCAGCGGCCCCAGGAGGGCTTCGACCTCGTGTGCTGCCACGGGGTGCTCGAGGTCGTCGACGACCCGGCCGCAGCGCTCGCTGCCGTGGCCACCGTCCTCACCCCCGGCGGGCACCTGTCGCTGCTCGTCGCCGGACGCCTTGCCGTGGTGCTCGCCAAGACGCTCGCCGGCGACTTCTCCCAGGCGCTCGAGGCGCTCACCAGCACCGAGGGTCGCTGGGGCCGCACCGACCCGCTGCCCCGCCGCTTCGACCTCGACCAGCTCACGAGCCTGCTCGACCAGGCCGGCTTCGTCACCGAGCAGCTTCACGGGGTGCGCCTCTTCAGCGACCTCGTGCCCTCGGGCACCCTCGACACCGCGGACGACCGGCAGGCGCTGTCCGAGCTCGAGCAGGCCGCGGCCACCCACCCGCACTACGCCGAGATCCTCGGCAGCCTCGGGGCCGGACTCCATGCCCTCGCCCGACTCGGCTGACCAGGCACGGCATACGCCGTCCGGGTGCTGCCGGCCGAGGGGGCGACCGTGAGCCGCCGACAGTATGCCGCCCCGACCCGATCCGGCGGCGGCGAGCCCGACGACACCGGCTGCACGATCCTGCACGTCGACATGGACGCCTTCTACGCATCGGCGTCCCTCATCGACCGCCCCGAGCTGCGCGGCACGCCCGTCATCATCGGCGGGGGCGGGAACCGCTCGGTCGTCCTCTCGGCGACCTACGAGGCCCGCGCCTTCGGGGTCACCTCGGCGATGCCGATGGGTCGCGCCCGCCGGCTGTGCCCGCAGGGTGTCGTCCTCGAGCCCGACTTCGCCCGCTACGCCCAGGTCTCCGAGGCGGTCATGGCGACCTTCGCGTCGGTCACCGACATCGTCGAGCCGCTCTCGCTCGACGAGGCGTTCCTCGACATCGCCGGGGCCCAGCGGCGGCTCGGGCCGCCGCGGCAGATCGCCCAGTCGCTTCGGGACACCATCGCCGACGAGCAGGGCATCACCTGCTCGGTGGGCGTCGCCCCGACGAAGTTCGTCGCCAAGCTCGCCTCCAGCCTGGCCAAGCCCGACGGGATGATCGTCGTCCCCGGGGCGGAGGTGCTCGGCTTCCTTCACCAGCTGCCGGTCGGTGCCCTGTGGGGGGTCGGTGAGCGCACCGAGGAGGCGCTTACCCGGCTTGGTCTGCGCACCGTCGCCGACATCGCCCACACCCCGGTGGAGACGCTGCGCCGGGCCCTCGGCGACGTCAGCGGCACGCACCTGCACCATCTCTCGTGGGGACGGGACGAGCGCCCCGTCGTCCGGGAACGGCGCGAGAAGAGCATCGGCTCCGACGAGACGTTCTCCCATGACATCGACGACCCCGTCGTCATCCACCGCGAGCTGCTGCGACTCAGCGACCGGACGGCGGCGCGGGTACGGGCGGCCGGGATGATGGGACGCACCGTGTCCATCAAGGTGCGCTTCGCCGACTTCACCACCATCACCAGGGCCCGGACGCTGCGCGACCCCACGGACGTGTCCCGCGACATCTATGCCACGGCGCGGTCGCTCTTCGACGCCCTCGGGCTCCAACGCGCGCGCATCCGTCTCGTCGGGGTGCGGATGGAAGGGCTCGTCGAGGCCGAGCGGGCCCCGATCCAGGGACTGCTCGACGAGCCCGACCACGGCTGGCGCGACGCCGACCGGGCGGTCGACCGCGCCAGCGCACGGTTCGGTGCCGGAGCGGTGCGACCAGCCGCCCTCGTCCGCGACCGCGATGACGCAACCTCACGCCGTGCCCGCCCCTGACCAGCACCGATGCAGGACGACGCAGCCGCCGTCCCCGCGCCGCCGAGACCTCCGTCACACCGCGTCGTGACCGGGCCCGCCGCCCGTGCAGCGTTTCCCGAGAACCGTTCCATCCAGCGTCGCGCCGACCTATCCTGAGGACCTAGAGTGCTCATGGGTAGAACGGTGGGCGTCCGAACTTTTCTGGGCGTCCGATCGTCCTATGGGTCAGGGACTGTGCAAGGGAGGTCAACGGTGCCGTTGTCAGAACACGAGCAGAAAGTGCTCCAAGCCATGGAGCAGGCTCTGTATGCCGAAGACCCCCACTTCGCCACGCACATCACCAACCACGGTCTGCACCAGAACAAGCGCCGGATGATCCTCGGCGCGCTGGGGGTCCTCGTCGGACTCGCCCTCGTCGTCCTCGCGGCGCTCGACTCACTCATCTGGCTCGGGGCGATCGGCTTCGCGCTGATGGTCGCCGGCGGCGCCTACGCCTTCACCCCCGCGAAGAAGACCGTCCTCGGGACGGTCGGGCACGACGGGTCGGTGCGCCGTGCCGCGGGCG
>JBBRZC010000073.1:0-16500 GCA_038237075.1 Actinomycetales bacterium | reverse complement strand
ACGCCGACGCGAGGACGACGGGGACGCGGCTGCCGCTCATGACGACGAGCCTATGGGTATGCCGCGGCATGCTCGGGACGGACCCTGGCACCTCCCTCCGATGATCAGCGCGGGCGGTAGACGTCCTTGCGGTGTTCGACGCGGAGCACGATGACTTCGCGCGTGTCCTCGCGCAGTCGGTAGAGCACCCGGTAGGTACCGCGACGCGCGGCCCACACGCCCGCCAGCTCGCCACGCAACGGCTTGCCGACACGTCGTGGCTGACTAAGCAGCGCGATCGTCAGAAGCTCGATCACGGCTGACGCCACCGCTTCGGGCAGTCGCCCGGTCAGCGCTCGTCGCGCCGGCGGGGTGAGGACAAGCTCGTACTCGTCCTCGTGGCTCACCGACCAAGCCGGCGGACGGCCTCGATGCCACGGACGACGTCACCGCGGGCGTAGGCGGCATCAGCCTCGCGGATGTCGGCGAGCGCCTCGGGGTCGCTCAGGACGGAGAGTGTCTCCTCGAGCTGGGCGAGATCGACCGGGCTGATGAGGACGGCCGCGTCTCGCCCGTTGCGCGTGATGATGACGCGTTCATGGTGGTGCTCGACTCGGTCCACGACCTCAGACAGGTGGTCGCGGACCGACCGCAGCGGCTCAGTGGTCGTCACGGCCACAATTGTGGCGCCTTATCGAGCCAATGTCCGCCCAGCGCCCCTCCGTCCAGGGTCGGCAGCGCCCTCCACGGTCGGCCGGGGCTTCGGGTCCGGGTCGGCGACTACCGGATCATCTACACCGTCGATCACGACGTGCTGTTGGTGGTCGTCGTGACGCTGCGACATCGACGAGACGTCTACGGCCCGTAACGGCGGCGGTCAGCCGAGGATCTCGTCGACGTAGCACCAGCGCCACGCCTCGCCCGGCTCGAAGCTGCGCATCACCGGGTGCCTCGTCACGTCGTAGTGCCGGTCGGCGTGCTTGCCGACCGAGGAGTCGCAACACCCGACGTTGCCGCACTGGAGACAGAGCCGCAGGTTGACCCAGGTCAGACCCTCGCGAAGACAGTCGGGGCACCCCTCGGGGGTCTGGGGGTCGGCGCTCACCGGCGCCGAGCGCAGGTGCTCGCAGCTGCCGCGCTGGGGCTCGGGCGTGAGGATGACGCGCTGCTGGAACTCGGCGGAGCGGTCGTCGGCGCCGGCCAGCATCGACTCCTCGAGGTCGAGGGTGCGCATGACCTCCTCGAGCACCACGTGGTCGATCGTGCCGGTGTCGCGCAGCCGGAGCACCTCCTGACGCTCGGCCCCCAGCATCTCCCGGCGCAGCCGGCGGTAGACCTCGTTGGGGCTCGGCTCGTCCTCGCGGGTCTCGCCGAGCCGCTCCCACGCGAGGTGCGTCCGGCGCTGACCCACGAAGTGCAGCTGGTCGAGGATCTCCGGCGGCGTGTCCGGCCCGGCGAGGCGGTCGAGCTCGGCGTTGCCCTCGCTCACGGCGCGCTGGAGCACGGTGGCCGCCTGGAGGGCGTCCTCGCGGGGGTCGGGTCCGTGCACGTCGAGGCGCCGGGCGAGCCAGGGCAGGGTCAGGCCCTGGATGAGCAGCGTCCCGAGCGTGACGACGAGGGCGACGAACACCAGGGTCTCGAGGTGGGGCGTGCTCTGGGGCAGGAGGAACGCCGCGGCCAGGGTGACGACGCCGCGCATCCCGGCCCACGACAGGACGATTCCGGTGCGGTAGTAGCCGCGCTCGCGTCGGGTGCCGGGCGCCAGCGCGATCAGCGCGCCGAAGGCGAGGACCCAGATCGGGCGCAGGAGCATGACGACGAGCAGGACGACGAGGGACAGGACGACCGACGCTCCGAGACCCGCCGAGGACTCCGACACGTGCTGGACGATCAGGTGGGCCTGCAGGCCGATGATGAGGAAGACGGCGTTCTCGAGGAGGTACTGGATCGTCGTCCAGTTCAGCCGCTCCGCGGTCCGGGACTGCGCGCTCTGGATGAGCGGCGCCTTGTGTCCCAGCAGGATGCCGGTGACGACGACGGCAAGCACCCCCGAGGCGTGGATGACCTCGGCGGGCAGATAGGCCAGCCAGGGCGCCATGAACGAGAGCGCCGTGTCGGTGGTCGTGTCCCGCACCGCCTTGCGGATCCGGGCGAGGACCCAGGCGACGGCGACGCCGACGACGATCCCCCCGATCGCCGCGCGGAGGAAGTCGACGCCGGCCTCGGCGAGGGTGACGCTCCCCGCGATGCCGAGGATCGCCGACCGGACGACGACGATCGCGGTCGCGTCGTTGAAGAGGGACTCGCCCTCGAGGATGGTGACGACCCGCCGGGGCAGGCCGATCCGCCGGGCCACCGCGGTGGCCGCGACGGCGTCCGGCGGCGCGACGACGCCCCCGAGCGCGAGGGCGGCCGCGAAGGGGACGTCGAGCAGGCGCCACACGACGAGCGCGACGCCGAAGGCCGTGAAGAGCACGAGACCCACCGACAGCAGGCCGATGACGCGCTTGTTGGCGCCGAGGTCCACCAGCGAGGTACGGATCGCCGCGGCATACAGCAGGGGCGGCAGGATGCCGAGGAGGATCACCTCGGGGCCGACCTCGACCTCGGGGATGGCCGGGACGAACGAGATGAGCACGCCCACCGCGGTCAGCAGCAGGGGTGCCGAGGCACCGATGCGCCGGGCCAGCGCGGCGCCGAGCACGACCACAGCGGTGATCGCCACGAGGGTGATGGCCAAGGTCACCGCACGAGTCTGTCAGGCGGGTCGCGCCGGGCCCACCGCCACGTCGCGGAACCGTTGCGGGGTCCGGTCAGCCGAGCTCGCCGAGCACCGCCCCGCGCAGCGTGTCGAGGCCGACCCCACCGATGTCGAGGGCCCGCCGGTGGAACGCCTTGAGGTCGAACGCGTCACCCTCACGGCGCTTCACCTCCTCGCGCAGCTGCAGCCAGAGCCGCTCGCCGATCTTGTAGGAGGGCGCCTGTCCGGGCCAGCCGAGGTAGCGGTCGAGCTCGAAGCGCAGCCACGCCTCGCCCTGGTTCGCGTGGGCGGTGAGGAACTGCCACGCCTTGTCGTAGGTCCAACCCCCGCCCCCCACCTCATCGGGCGCCTCGAACCCGCAGTGCACCCCGATGTCGATGACGACCCGGGCCGCCCGCAGCGACTGCCCGTCGAGCCACCCCATCCGGTGGCCGGGGTCGTCCATGAAGCCGAGCTCGGCCATCAGTCGCTCCGCGTAGAGAGCCCAGCCCTCGCCGTGCCCGGAGGTCCAGGCCTCGAGCCGGCGCCACTTGTTGAGCAGCTCGGAGCGGAACACCGTCTGGGCGACCTGGAGGTGGTGCCCCGGGACGCCCTCGTGGTAGACGGTCGTCAGCTCCTTCCACGTGCCGAACTCGTTGATGCCCTTGGGCACGGACCACCACATCCGACCCGGGCGGCTGAAGTCGTCGCTCGGCCCCGTGTAGTAGATGCCCCCGGTCTCGGTCGGCGCGATGAGGCACTCGATGGTGCGCACCGGCTCGGGGATGTCGAAGTGGACGTCGGCCAGGTTGGTGATGACCTCGTCGGCCTTGCCCTGCATCCAGGTCTTGAGCGCGTCCTTGCCGACGAGCTTGTAGGCGGGGTCGCTGTCGAGGTGGGCGATGGCCTCCTTGACCGACGCGCCGGGCCGGATCTGCTCGGCGACCTCGCGCATCTGCGCATCGAGCCGCGCGCACTCCTCCTGCCCCCACCGGTAGGTCTCCTCGAGGTCGACCGCCGATCCGACGAAGTAGCGCGACAGCAGCGCGTAGCGCTCCGTGCCGCACGCGTCGGCTTCGGGTGCCACGTCGAGCAGCTCGTCGCGCAGGAACTGCCCCAGCCCCTGGTATGCCGTGGCGGCGGCTCGCGCGGCCGACTCCAGGCGGGCTCGGACCTCGCCGCCGAGCGGGGCGTCCCCGGAGCGTGCTCCCTCGACGACCTTCGCGAAGTAGCCGTCCGCGGCGACGAGCTCCTCACACTGCGCGGTGCAGGCCGTGACCTGGCGCTGCGGGGCCACGTTGCCCCGGTCGCGGGCGACCAGCAGCGACTCCTCGTACTGCTCGACGGCCGTGGGGATCTTCGTCATCCTCGTCGCGACGGTCGCCCAGGCCGCGTCGCTGTCCTGGGGCATGAGGTCGAGGATGTCGCGGATGCCCTGCACCGGCGAGGCGATGACGTTGAGCGACATCTCCTCGATCCCCGCGGCATACATCTCCTCGAGGAGACCGAGACGCTCGGTCATCGCCGAGACGGTGACCCGGTCGATGTCGTCGCCGGGCTTCGCCGCTTCGAGCTCGCGCAGCGTCTGGCGGCGCAGGCCGGACAGGGCCCGCAGGCCGGCGGGGGAGAAGTCGTCGAGGTCCTCGTCGTGGCCGGGGATGCCGAAGCTCGTCGCGGCGATCGGGCTCAGCGCGACCATGGCGTCGAAGTAGCCGTCGGCGACGCGGTCGACGGCGCTGTGCTCACGGGTGGGTGCGCTCGGGGAGCGGGTGTCTGAGGTCACGCCTTCGAACGTATCGCAGCGGCCCGACACCGGCGCACGCATTTCAGGACCCGCGGGACCCGTGCGATGTCTGACCAGGTCGCGCCGCATCGGGGAGCACGAGGGTGAAGGTCGAGCCGACCCCGGGGGCCCCATCGATCTCGAGCCGCCCGTGGTGGGCCCGCACCACCTCGTCGACGAGGGCGAGACCGAGCCCGAACCGGCGACCCCCGACGCCGGTCTGCGATCCGCGGGCGAACCGGGCGGTGAGCTGGGCAGCACTGGCGGGGTCGAGACCGTCGCCGTGGTCGATGACGGCGACCCGCACCTCGTCGTCCGCGACGCCGACCTGGACCGTGACCCGGCCGCCCGGGTGCGAGTGGGCGACGGCGTTGTCCACGAGGGCGGACAGGGCCCGGCGCAGCGCCGTCGGCGCTCCGGTGACGACAGCACTCCCGACGGACCCGCTGCGTCCGCCCGGCGCGGTGACGAGCGACACGCCCCTGGATGCCGCGTAGGGCGCCATGCTCGCCACGACGGCCTCGCCCAGGGCGGTGAGGTCGACCTCCTCGCCGTCGAGGTCGCGGTGCTGGAGCTGCGCCGAGAGGAGGAGGTCGGCGACGACGTCGCCGAGCACCCGGGTGTCGGCGACGAGCTGGTCGAGCTCGGCGCTCGTGCTGGCGTCGGCCCGTAGCCGGCGCCGCAGCAGCTGGGCCCGGGTGTTCACCACGGCGAGCGGGGTGCGCAGCTCGTGGCTCGCGTCGGCGACGAACCGCCGCTGGAGGGCGAGGGCGGCACCGAGCGGCCGGACCGCCCGGCGACCGACGAGCAGGCCGATGAGGGCGGCGAGCAGCACGCCGACCCCCCCGGCGACGCTTGTCGAGACGATGAGCCAGTGCTCCTCGGCGCCGTGGTGCGACGGGTCGTCGACGGCGACGAACCGCTGGCCCGCTCTGACATCGACCCAGGCGGTCCGACGCTCACCGCCGGCGTCGACGGACAGCGAGCCGGACGGGGCGGTCGCGAGGACCGCCGCCTCGACGACGGCTGCCGGCGTCCCGGGGCTCCAGGTGCGCGTCGCCGCCCCTTCGTCGGACGCGGGAGCGATCCGGACGAGCCAGATGCCGTTCGGCGGGTCCGTGACGTCGTCGGCCGTCGCCGCAGCGTGCCGCAGCGCGTCGCGGACCTCGACGCTCTGCTGGCGGTCGAAGACGAGCAGGGACCCGAGCGAGACGACGACGACGACGAGAGCGACCGCCACCCCGGTCTGGACCGCCACCGACCATGCGGCGCGCCGCAGCAGCGCGGCGTCCGTGGGCGCCGACGTCATCGAGCCTGGGCCGGCGCGCCGAGCCGGTACCCCACCCCGTGCACGGTCTCGACGACGCCCCGACCGAGCTTGCGGCGCAGGTAGTAGACGTAGGTGTCGACGGCCCCGGGGGTCTCGGCACCCTCGAAGACGAGGTCGAGCAGCTCGTCCCGGCTGAAGACCCGGTGCGGCCGGCGGGCCATCACCGCGAGCAGGTCGGCCTCCCGCCGCGACAGGTCGACCGACCCGTCCCCGGAGACGACCCGGCTCTCGGAGAGATGGAGGTGGCCGTCACGCAGGGCCAGGACGTCTGGCTCGGGAGCCACCGGACGCAGCAGCGCACGAAGCCGGGCGAGCAGCTCCTCGACGTCGAACGGCTTGCCCAGGTAGTCCTGCGCTCCCGCGTCGAGGCCCTCGACCCGGTCGGCCACCGTGTCGCGCGACGTGAGGATCAGGGCCGGGGCCGAGACGCCCCGGCTCCGCAGCCGCGCCACGAGGTCGACCCCCTCGATGCCCGGCAGGCCCCGGTCGACGACGAGGACGTCCCACTCGTCGACGAGGCCGCGGTGCAGGCCCTGCTGACCGTCGCGAGCCACGCTCACGGCATACCCTTCGTCCTCGAGCAGGCTGCACAGCATGCCTGACAGCTCGGCGTCGTCCTCCACGAGGAGGAGACGCGCACCGGACGGCATGGACGTCATCGTGTCACGGGCCTCCTCAGATCCTTCTGAGATGAGGCGGCGACCATGAGCCCATGAGCACCCACACGGACCGGCGACCACCGAGGCCCACCCGCGCTCGGCACGACCCCGTCGGCGTTGCGCGGCGGATCCGTCTCGCCGGCCTGCGGGAACGCCGGTGGCGGGGCCGGGCCGGCGACCTCCTCGAGCTCGCCGCCCTCGCGAGCCTCGTAATCGTCGTGTCGGTGTTCCTTCGCAACGGCGGCAGCCACGCCCTCACCACGGGGGCCTGGCCGGGCCGGCTCATCGCCGTCGGCCGCGTCACCGGCCTCGTCTCGATGAACCTCCTGCTCCTCCAGCTGCTCCTCGCCGGGCGGCTGCCGTGGGTCGACCGGGTCTACGGCAACGACCGGGCCATCCTCGCGCACCGGGTCCTCGGTCGGGTCACCCTGCCGCTCGTGCTCGTCCACGCCGAGACGCTCATCCTCGGGTATGCCGGACGCGACCGGCTGAGCGCCTGGACCGGCTGGGCCGTCGAGCCGTTCCGGATGCTCACGGGCGTCCCCGACCTGCTCACCGCCACCGCCGCCACCGTGCTCCTCGTCGTCATCGCCGTGACGTCGGTCCGCTTCGCGATGCGCAAGATGGGCTACGAGCGGTGGCACCTGGTGCACCTCACGGCATACGCCGCGGTCGTCCTCGCGCTGCCCCACCAGCTGTCCGTCGGCACCGACATCACCTCGTCGCCCTGGGTTCGCGCCTACTGGATCGGCCTCTACGTCGGGGTGGCCGCCGCGATCATCTGGTGGCGGGCGCTCGTGCCGGTCTACCGCAGCCTGCGGCACGGTCTGCGGGTCGAGTCCGTCGTCGAGGAGGCACCCGACACGTGGTCCGTGTGGGTCAGCGGCCGCAGGCTCGGCCAGCTCGACGCCCAGGCCGGGCAGTACGTCAACTGGCGCTTCCTCACCCCCGGCCTGTGGGCGGCGGCCCACCCGTGGTCACTGTCGCGCCAGCCCGACGGGCACCGGCTGCGGCTCACCGTGCGCGACCTCGGCGACCACTCGCGGGCGGTGGCCCACCTGCGCCCCGGCACCCGGGTGCTCATCGAGGGCCCCTACGGCTCGTTCACGACGCGCCGTCGCACCCGTCCGCAGGTGCTCCTGCTCGCTGCCGGCATCGGCGTCACGCCGGTGCGGGCCCTCGCCGAGGAGCTCGCCCGCGACCGCGTCACGTCGCCAGGCGACGTCACCGTCGTCTACCGCGCCGACTCGACCGACGCCCTCGTGCTGCGCTCCGAGCTCGAGTCCATCGCCCGCCGCGGCGGCCACCACCTGCACCTGCTCACCGGGCCTCCGGTCCGTGGGTCGTGGCTGCCCGAGGGTATGCCGGGTGAGGACGACGCAGACCGGCTGCGGCGCCTCGTCGGAGACGTCCGCACCCAGGACGTCTTCCTCTGCGGCCCGCCGGTCTGGATGAGCCTGGTGCACCGGAGCCTGCGCGACGCCGGCGTCCCACGGCACCAGGTCCACGACGAGCGGTTCGGCTGGTGAGGCTGCCCAGCGCGGTCGTCGCCGCGGCGGTCGGGACCGGCGCGCTCTTCCTCAGCTGGTCCGCCGGCCAGCACCCGGCCGGCCTGGCGAGCGACGCCGTCGTGGTGTCGGCGGCGCCGGCCGGCGCGACGGCGGGCTCCTCGGCGCCGCCGGTTCCAGTCGGCAGCGACCCGGCTCCTGGCCCGGTGGCGCCCGCCCCGACGAGCCCGAGGGCCCCCGCACCCACGAGTGCGAAGGCCCCGGCGCCACCGGCGCCACCGGCGGTCGGTCAGGTCACCGGACCGGTCGTGCACACCCAGTACGGGCCGGTGCAGGTGCAGGTGCGGCTCAGCGGCAGGACGATCACCGACGTCGTCGCGGTCCAGCTGACCAACAGCAGCGACACGTCCGTGCAGATCAGCGCCGACGCTGCCCCGATCCTGCGCGGGGAGGCTCTCGCCGCCCAGTCCGCGAAGATCGACATCGTCAGCGGGGCGACGTACACGAGCCTGGGCTACCAGCAGAGCCTCCAGGCCGCGCTCGACGCCGCCCACATCTGAGCGTGGCCACCGTTGGCCGGGTTCAGCCACCCGGAGTGCGCTGGTTCCTCAGTGGCCGGCAGCGTCCGCGATCACTGCGGCGAGGTCGGCTGGGCGGCATCGGCCAGGGCCCGGTCGGCAGGTAGACGAGCTCGAGGTCGTGCGGCGTGGCCGGCTCAGCCATCATCGGATGACCTTTGCGGGCCTTCTGCATCATCACTCGGAGGCAAGCCCAGGCGCCGAAGCCAGTGGCCGGGGACGGGGATGATCGCCGGGTGCAGGGTGCCTGGTGGTGTCCATGCCCTCATCCTGTGTCAGGGGTACGACCACGGAACGGCCGTCTCGCTCAGGTGGGGGTGCTAGCTCGGCACACCCGGAGGCGCCATCGGACGGACGGCGCCGTCGTAGAGGACCAGAGGCCGACGATCCGCGTCCAGGTGGGTGGCCACGACGTGACAGAGAATGATGGCGTGGTCCCCCGCGATGACTCGGGTCCGAGGCTCGGCGACCATCCAGGCCATGACGCCATCAAGGAGGGGGAGACGGTCCGTAGTCCATCGCCACGGAACGGCGCCGCCGAACTTCTCTTCGCCGGACTGGGCGAACATGCGGGCGACGCCGGCTTGACCCTCGTCGAGCAGGTGGATGATCCCGTGCTGGTTGGCCCGCCAGGCGGACCATGACCGTGAGGTGAGTCCGACGGCGAAGGACACCAGCGGCGGGTCGAGCGAGACCGAGGTGAGCGACGTCGCGGTGAATCCGGTAGGTCCACCGGCGTACGTCGTCACGACAGCGACGCCGGCCGCATGCCGACGCATGATCGGTCGGAGGTCGAGCTGCTCCGGTGGGTCGAGATCAGGCAGCGACGAGATTCCCACGACGTCAACCCCCGGGTGTCGCATCAGCGGACGGTGAGCCGCCGGACCGCAGGGCGAGGCTCTGCCGGCGCAGGGCCTCGATCTCCTCGGCGTCGGCATCCGCCAGCCCGAGGGCCGCGTCCAGGTCGGCCAGCGCCGCATCGTGGTCTCCCAAAGCCTGCCAGGCGACCGCCCGGTTGACCCGCAGCTGGGGTGACTCCGTGACGTCGAGGGCACTCGTGAGGTCAGCGACGGCGTCGGTGAGCGCGCCGGCACCGAAGCTGAGGATGGCGCGGTTGCCGAGGGCTTCGACGAGCCGGGGATCGAGCGCGAGCGCTCGGTCGTAGGCCGCCTTCGCCGAGCCGAGGGCTCCCCGCTCCGCCTCGAGCAGGCCCTTCGCGGACCAGAACGACGCGTGCTTTGGTGCAGCTGCCAGGCCATGGGAGATGTCGGCCTCGGCGGACCGCAGGTCGCCCTCGCCGAGGTGGAGAGCCGCCCGGTTGAGCAGGCCGTCGAGGTGTCCGGGGTTGATGTCCAGGACGGCGTCGAGGTCACGCACGGCGGCCTCGACGTCGCCGAGCTCGGAGAGGATGTTGGCCCGGTTGTAGCGCGCCTCGAGGAACGCGGTGCCGAGGTCGATGGCCCGGTCAAGGTCCGCGTGAGCGAGGTCGGGCCGCCCCATGGCCTGGTAGGCGAGGGCCCGGTCGAAGTAGGGCTCGTCGTACTCGGGATCGCGGGCGACCACCTCCCCGAACGAGAGGATGGCCTCCTCGTAGCGGCGCAGAGCCACCAGGACTCGAGCCCGGTTGTGCACCAGGACGGTCCGATGGAGGTGGTGGACTCCCCTGCCCAGCGAGGCGTCAGCCACCGACATGGCCTCGTCGATGAGGTCGAGGGACTGTTGGAAGTCGCCGAGATGCATGACGACGAGCGCCTTGGCGTTGCGGGTGAACGCTCTGAAGAACCCTCGTCGGCGAAGATCGGGCTGGCCATCGGCGAGTGCCACCGCCTCGTTGGCCCAGGCCAGCGCGACCTGGTGGTCCTTCTTGTCGGCGGGCAGATATCGTGTGTAGATCATCGCGAGGGCGTACGAGCAGCGCATCTGGTCGGCGATGTCGACGGTGGACCGTCGCTGCTCGTGGACGACGGCCTCGGACTCCTGCGTGAGGCCGAGGAACATCAGGGAGCTGATGAGCTTGTTGGTGAAGACGCTGTGCGCGTCGGGCCGCACCATGGCTCCGGTGAGCGCTCGTCCCCGCTCCGCGACATCGACGACCGCGTCGTAGAAGCCGGAGTGGAAGCACTCGACGACAGCCGTCAGCAGCGCGTCGACGCCCTTCCCTGCGGCGTCGTCTCCCCGCTCGAGATGGTATGGCAAAGCTCCGAGATGGTCGCCGGGATGCCCGACCTCGCCGAGCACCCGGGCGCGTTCGTCGTGCAAGGCCCGCCGCTGCACGGCATCCAGGGCGTCGTATGCCGCCAATGCTCGTCGGTCGCGGCAGGTCCCGTCCGACTCCACCACCGAGCGGGCCGGTTCACGCGCGTCGTCGACGAAGGCAGTGGGTGCTGCGGGATCCACTATGACGGTCCCGGCAGGGCATCGACGGGTCAGGGTGCTGATGAGCTCGATGTCGGTCGGGTCGGCCTGCTGAGTCCCGTGGAACACCAAACGCACCCCCTGCGGGTGGCACGCGACGATCCAGGCGCGCACCAGCTCGGAGACGTCGTAGGCCAGGTTGCGGGTCCGCTCGCTCGAGTAGAGCCGGGTGCGTTCGTCGCCCTTCGCGAGGTTGGTGAGCGTCTGCGGGGCTCTCGGCGCCGTCTCAGCCAGATCGGGCGCTACGGAGACGATCGCCAGGCTGTGTCGGGCGACGCTCGGTCGGTCGGCCTGCATCAGCTCGGGCACCAGGTGGCGCAGCAGGGCACCACCGGCGGTGTACGGCCCTCGCCGCGTTCGCTCGCAGCGCAGCTCGACGGACGGGCGAGCCTCGGCGAGCGCGAACGCCGCAGAGGCGTCAGGAGCGTCCTGATGCAGTGATGCGGAAGTCGTTGTCATGACGTGGGTCCTTTCGAGATGCGGGCCTGGCGCTCGCGGCGGGCCCGACGGATGTCACGGGTCGCCAACGACGCGAGCAGGGCCAGCTGCGTTGCCGAGATGAAGATGAGTGCGAGGGTGTCGACGAGCTCGCCGAGCGGCATGGCCGGACCGACGAACCGGAACCACACGGTCGTCCAGAAGCGCACCGTGGTCGGCACCACGACGAGCAGGAGGGTCGCGGTGGAGATGGCGTAGCCGACGACGAGCAAGGGGGCATACCAGCGAGCTGCAGCGAGGTCCCGCTCGGACCATTCGCCGGCATCCGGACGCGTCGCCCCGCCGGTCAGGCGACGCCACCAGTTCGTAGCGACGGACTTCGCGGCACCCTGCAGGTCGATGCACCTGGCGGCGGTGGCGATCACGAAGTACAGATCTGTCTGCAGGTAGAACAGTCCCTGCCAGGCAATGCGCAGCAGAGCCGTGAAGGCGATGGCGAGCGCGAGCCCGCTGACCCACGTGGGTCCCCCGACCTGACGCAGGCCGGCGCAGGCGAGGGTCATCGTCGCCGCGACGACGGCGTCGAGCAGGACCCCGGCGAGGAACGGAAGGTATCGCTGGCGCCGGGGGACGCTGTAGAGCGAGTCGAGGCGGGTCTCGGCGACGAGAAAGTAGTACCGACGCCCGATCCCGAGCGTGGACGGCAGGCCGAGACGACGACCCGCCAGAGCGTGGTACGCCTCGTGCAGCAGCATGAACGGGAACTGGCCGAAGGCGAGGACAACCGGAACGAGCGAGATGTTCGAGGTGAAGAACAAGTTCTCGTAGCTCGGCCGCAGCGCGGGGTCGCGCAGCGTCAGCACCAAGCCGCCGACGATGACGGATGCGTACAGCACCATCGCGGGCACGGAGAACGTCGCTCGTCCGAGCCGTTGCCAGCGAACGGTAGGCGGCTCACCGCCCTGCTGCCCGTCGCTTCGGACGAACCCGAGCTCGTCCAGCATCTCGAGAAGGTCGTCGGTGTCCAGCTGCTCGCCTGTCTCCTCCTCGTACCGTTCGCGGCAGGACTGCAGCGACGCTCCGGCGGCGAGCCGGCGAAGGAGCCGGGCTCCTTCGGGTGGGAACAGGGCATAGGAACCGGTATCCGGGCGGCCGACCATGACGCCGTCGTCCTCCTCGACGAGGGTGAGGTGGTGCAGCGCCACGAGGCCGAGGCGCGGGACGGTGTCGCCCATGTCGTGTCGATCCTTCCGGGTGGGACAAAGCGCTGATGGTGGTTGGGTGAGGTGGCGGCCGAACGGCGCCGCCACCTCACCTACTCCCGCCTGGTCAGGCGGTGTAGCCGCAACACGCGGTCGTCAGGCGGATCGCGCCGGCCTTACGGATGGACATCTTGGTCATGGGTTTCACCTCCCCGGCACCTCGTCGTCGGTGGTCGTCAAGACCCGTCCAGGACACGAGGTGTCCTCCGCCCCTGGGCGGCCTCAACGCGGTGGTGCGGCCGGCCAGGCGTCGCCAGGGCCGTGCGGCTCGACTCGATGGTGAGACGAAGACGGCGCCAGGCGGCTCAGGGCGGCCCAGACAGTGGTCGGCAGCATGACCTGAAGAGGCCTACCAGCCGACTCTGATACCAAGCTTGAATATCGCGTTCGTCGAGGGTCAACCGGTGTCAAACCGGTTGTGCGAGAGGCGTTCAGGGTGTGGAGGACACCGTCCTGTCGACGTGTCTGTCACGCCGGTGTCGGTCAGCGGGCCTGGCTGACGCTGCTCATGTTGAACTCGGCGACCCTGGCCGGGGGCATCACCGTGCGGGTGAAGTAGTCGCCCCACTCGCGGGGGTAGCAGCGCTCGCTGGCCCCGACCTCGGTGATCCGGTCGAGGACGTCGAGCGGCGACTCGTTCCAGCGGAAGTTCGTCACGGCGCCCTGCACCTCGCCGTCCTCGACGAGGTAGACCCCGTCGCGGGTCAGGCCGGTGAGGAGCAGGGTCTGCGGGTCGACCATCCGGATGTACCACATCGTCGAGAGGAGCAGCCCACGTTTGGTCGACGCGACCAGGTCGTCGATGCCGCCGACCGCGCCGGGCGCCTCGAGGACGAGGTTGTCGCCGGTGAGGCGCACCGGGGTGTCGTGCCCCGCGGCAGCCGACTTCGCGGCATACGCGCGGGTTCCCGAGAGGGCGACGAGCTCGCCCCCGGTGATCCAGTCCTGCCGCGGCAGTGGCAGCCCGTTGTCGAAGACCGATGAGTCGGCGGTCGAGGCCGGGACGACGGCGAACGGCGCAGACTGTATGCCGTCGCGCGCCGGGTCGCTGAAGACGTCGAGCGGCAGCCCGGCGAGGCGGTCGCCGATCCGCGCGCCGCCGCCCTTGCGCGAGAAGGCGGAACGGCCCTCGTCGGCGGCCTTGGCCTCGGCCAGCCAGTACGCGTAGACGATCACGTCGGCCAGCGCGGTCGGCGGCAGGATCGTCTCGTAGCGACCGGCGGGCAGGTCGATGGTGCGCTCGGCCCACCAGAGGCGCTTGGTCAGCTCGGCGTCGGCGGAGATGACGTCGGCCTCCGACGGGTCGCGCAGGGAGAACCCGAGGTAGCTCGACGCGCTCCAGTCGGCGTTCTTGGCGTTCATCTCGAGGCGTCCGGTGGGCTGGACGTGCCGCAGCCGCAGGCCCGTCGACGACCCGAGGTAGACCGTGTCGACGACCTGCTCGGCGAAGCCGAAGTGGCGCCGGGCGCTGCCGCCGGCGCGCATCACCTCGCCGAGGTCGGCGGCGAGCCCCTCGAAGGCGCCGATGCTCGTCGGCTCGGGGGCGAGCGTGAAGTCGGAACCGATGCCGGCCTGGCCAGGGGTGACCAACGGCGCCGCGTCGGGGGCCGGGTCTGCCGCGCGTGCGGCCGTCTCGGCGGCCTCGACGAGGGCGCGGACGTCTGCCGCGTCGGCGATGGTCCGGTCGACGACACCGGATGCCGTGCCGTCCCCGGACCCGGCGGTGGCGACCACCGTGACCGACCGGGACCCCATCTCGCCGTTGGTCGTCAGGGAGCTGTTGGCCCACCGCACGTTGGCCTCGGAGCGGTCGGTGACGATGACGACGGTGCCCTCGGTCGTGGCCGCGGCGAGGGCTGCCTCGACGATCTCCTGCGGGGTCGAGAGCTGGGCCATCAGTGACCGGCCTCCTGGACGGTATTGAGGATCCGGACGCCGCGGAACAGCGCCGCCGGGGTGCCGTGGCTGGCGGGCGAGACCTGCCCGGGCTGCGCCTTGCCGCAGTTGAAGGTGCCTCCGCGGTAGGAGGTCTCGGGACCGCCCACCGCCTCCATCGAACGCCAGAAGTCGGTCGTCGTCGCCTGGTAGGCGACGTCGCGCAGCTGTCCCGCGATCCGGCCGGACTCGATCCTGAAGAAGCGCTGTCCGGTGAACTGGAAGTTGTAGCGCTGCATGTCGATCGACCACGAGCTGTCGCCGACGATGTAGATGCCGTCCTCGACCCGCGAGACCAGGTCGGCCACGCTGCCCCCCTCGGGATCCGGCTGGAGGCTGACGTTGGCCATCCGCTGCACGGGCACGTGCCGTGCGCTGTCGGCATACGAGGCGCCGTTGCTGCGGCCGAGGTCCTTGAGCCCGGCCATGGCCCGGTCGGTCTGGTAGCCGACGAGGATGCCGTCCCTGACGATGTCCCAGTGCTGCCCGGCGACGCCCTCGTCGTCCCACCCGACCGTGGCAAGCCCCCAGTCGCTGTCCCGGTCACCGGTGACGTTCATGACGGACGAGCCGTACTGGAAGTGCCCCAGCTTGTCGTAGGTCGCGAACGACGTTCCCGCGTAAGCGGCCTCGTAGCCGAGCACCCGGTCGAGCTCCGTGGCGTGGCCGACGGACTCGTGGATGGTGAGGAAGAGGTTGCTCCCGTCGATGACGAGGTCGTACTCGCCCGGCCGCACCGAGGGTGCCTTGACCTTGGCGGCGAGCAGCTCCGGGATCTCGCCGACCTCGTCCGACAGACCGGAAGCGGTGCCGACGACGTACTCCCAGCCCGCCGCCGCCGGCGGCGCCAGCGTGCGCATCGACTCGAACGCTCCGGTCGCCCTGTCCACGGTCGTCGCACTCAGCGACGGTTCGACGCGCACCCGGGTCTGGGTCGTCGAGGTGCCGAACGAGTCGGCGTAGTGGACGTTCTCGCGGACCGCCTGCATCGAAGCGGTGGTGAAGTGGACCCCGTCACCGGCCTTGAGCCGCTCGGAGAGCTCGACGAGCACGGCCACCTTGTCGCTGTCGTCGACGGTGAAGGGGTCGATCTCGTAGCGCGAGGACCACTGCCGGTCGGCGTAGGCCGGCTCGGGGGCGAGGACGACCCGATCGGCCCCCACCGGTCGGCTCACCTGGGCCACGGCGACCGCGCGCTCCGCGAGTCGGACCGCCTCGTCGGCGGTGAGGACGACACCGGCGGCGAAGCCCCAGGAGCCGTCGTGGACGAGGCGCACCGAGAGCCCGACGTCGTCCGAGGTCACCGACGTCTCGAGGTCGAGGTCGCGCAGGGCGAGGTACTGGCTGCGGGTCGAGACCACGCGCAACGCGGCATACTCCACCCCGAGCTCGCGGGCCCGGCCGAGGGCGGCGTCGGCGAGCAGCGTGAGCGGCAGGGCGAGAAACTCTGAGGTGACTCCGGACATGCGCATCCTTTCGACGGAGGCAACCGACCCGGCGGGTCGAGCTTCGGCTTGGTCAGCGCGGAAGCGCCGAGCCGCGCCACCCGCCCGGACGGGGACCGTATGCCGTGCGGAGCCGGCCTGCGGGCGCGGCCCAGCCGGAGGCTTGCCGGGTGTCGTCGTCTGGGTCGCTGCCGGCGACGCCATCGGACCCGAGGGCGGCGAGCACCGTGACGAGCGCGGCCATCTCCTCGTCGTTCGGTGACCCGGAGACGAGCCGGACCACCGGTGCGTCCCCGACCGGCTTTGCGTCCGGGGTCTCCGGTGCGGGCGCTTCGGTCACAGCGGGATGTTCCCGTGCTTCTTCGGCGGCAGCGTCTCGCGCTTGGTCCGCAGCGCCCGCAGCGCCCGGGTGACGTTCATCCGGGTGT
>JBBRZC010000072.1:0-16533 GCA_038237075.1 Actinomycetales bacterium | reverse complement strand
CCGAAGTACCAGCGGACCCCGACCATCGTCGCGGCGACGTTGGCGACATGCCGGGTCGAGTCGCGCTCGCGGAGCGCCCACCGGGGCGGGTCCAGCGGCTCTCCGAGCACGGCGACGCTCGTCGCGACGACGGCGCTCGTCCCGAGCGCCTCGACTATGGCCTCCAGCCGGCCGGGCACCCAGACGTCGTCCTGGTCGGCGAGGAGGAGGAAGCGCCCGCGCGCCAGTGACAGCGCGCGCTCGAACGTGCGCACGTAGCCGACGTTGGTCTCGTTGCGGGACAACACGATCCGCGCGTCGGCGCAGGTCTCGAGGAGGGCGACCGTGTCGTCCGTGCTCGCGTCGTCGACGACGACGAGCTCATCGTTGGGGCCCAGCTGCGCCAACACCGACTCGACCTGCTCGCGCAGGTAGGCGGCACCGTCGTGGGCGGCGAGGCAGACACTGGCCCGGACCACGCTCCGCTCAGGCATCGGGCGGGTATGCCGCCGCGGGATGAGCCAGGTGCCAAGGCCATGGTGCGTCGTGCGGCCGCAGGGTGCTCCAGCCCCGCTCCCGCGCGCCCCACGCGGCCATGATGCCGACCACCGCGCCGGAGTTGTGGACGCTGCCGCCGAGCACCGCGGCATACGCCTCGTCGAGAGGGACCCACAGCCCGGTGATGCCGGCCTCCTCGCCCGAGCGGTCGAAGTCCCCGTCGGCCGCCTCCTCGACCTCGCGGGCGAGGTAGACCCGCAGCGCCTCGGAGAGGCCGCCCGGCGAGGCGTAGAAGTCGAGGAGGACGTCCCACCGGCCGGCGACGAGGTCGACCTCCTCGCGCAGCTCGCGCGCCGCCGCCTCCCACGGCTGCTCGTCTTCGGAGTCGAGCAGGCCCGCGGGCAGCTCCCATTCGAGGGTCCGCACCGGGTGGCGGTACTGGCGGATCACGACGACGTGGTCGACGCCCTCGATGGGCCGCAGCGCCACGACGATGACGGCTCCGGGGTGCTCGACGTACTCGCGGGTCACCCGGCCGGCGCCGCCGAGCTCGACCACGTCTCGCCGCACGTCCCAGACCCGCCCGTGGAAGGCGACCTCGGAGCTCGTCACGTCGCGCGCGACCACCTCGTCCTGCAGCTCGGCGCCGGAGCCGACGGGCAGGTCCACGTCAGCGCGGCGACGCGGCGACGCGCTCGACCTCGACGAGACGCTCCTCGCGCTGGCGGTCGAGGGCGGCCCCGACGAGGCCGGCGAAGAGCGGGTGGGCGCGATGCGGCCTGGACAGGAACTCGGGGTGGGCCTGGGTGGAGACGTAGTAGGGGTGGACGTCGGCGGGCAGCTCGACGAACTCGATGAGCTCGCGGTCGGGCGAGAGCCCCGAGAAGACGAGGCCGGCGCGCTCGAGCTGGGCGCGGTAGGCGTTGTTGACCTCGTAGCGGTGGCGGTGCCGCTCCTGCACCTCGGTCACCCCGTAGGCCTTGGCGACGACGCTGCCCTCGGTGAGGACCGCGGGGTAGAGCCCGAGCCGCATGGTGCCGCCGAGGTCACCGGCGCCGTCGACGAAGGCCTTCTGCTCCTCCATCGTCGCGATGACCGGGTCACCGGTCTCCGGGTCGAACTCCGACGACGAGGCGTCCACGATGCCGACGACGTGGCGCGCGTACTCGATGACCATGCACTGGAGGCCGAGGCAGATCCCGAGCGTCGGCACCTGCCGCTCGCGGGCCCACTGGAGCGCGCCCACCTTGCCCTCGATGCCGCGCACGCCGAACCCGCCGGGGACGAGGACCGCGTCGACGCCCCCGAGAGCCCGCTGGGCGCCTGCCTCGGTCTGGCACTCGTCGCTGGCGACCCAGCGGATCTTCACCCTCGCGTTGTGGTGGAAGCCGCCGGCCCGCAGCGCCTCGGTCACCGAGAGGTAGGCGTCCGGGAGGTCGATGTACTTGCCGACGAGGGCGATCTCCACCTCGTGCTCGGGGTCGTGGACGCGCTGGAGCATCCGGTCCCAGTCGCGCCAGTCGACGTCCCGGAAGGGCAGGCCGAGCCGTCGCACGACATAGGCGTCGAGGCCCTCGCGGTGCAGCACCTTGGGAATGTCGTAGATGCTCGGCGCGTCGACGGCCGCCGCGCACGCCTCCACCTCGACGTCGCACATGAGCGAGATCTTGCGCTTGATGCTGTCGGGGATCTCGCGGTCGGCCCGCAGGACGAGCCCGTCGGGCTGGATGCCCACCTGGCGCAGCGCGGCGACCGAGTGCTGCGTCGGCTTGGTCTTCAGCTCGCCGCTGGGCGCCAGGTAGGGCACTAGCGAGACATGGAGGAAGAAGACGTTGTCGCGGCCGAGGTCGTGGCGGACCTGGCGTGCGGCCTCGAGGAACGGCAGCGACTCGATGTCACCGACGGTGCCGCCGACCTCGGTGATGATGACGTCGGGGGCGTCCTTGCGTCCGGTGGCCATCTGGCGCATCCGCGCCTTGATCTCGTTGGTGATGTGCGGGATCACCTGCACGGTGTCGCCGAGGTACTCGCCCCGGCGCTCCTTGGCGATGACCTCGCTGTAGATCTGGCCCGTCGTGACGTTCGCTGAGCCGACGAGGTCGACGTCGAGAAAGCGCTCGTAGTGCCCCACGTCGAGGTCGGTCTCGGCGCCGTCGCCCGTGACGAACACCTCGCCGTGCTGGAACGGGTTCATGGTGCCCGGATCCACGTTGAGGTAGGGATCGAGCTTCTGCATGGTCACCGTCACCCCTCGGGCGCGGAGCAGGTGGCCGAGGCTCGACGCGGTGAGTCCCTTGCCGAGAGAGGAGGCCACGCCGCCGGTCACAAAGATGTGCTTCGTCTGCTCCGCCACGGGATTGCAGCCTATGTCATCGGCGAGTCGGCGGCATACCAGGCCACCCACTGGCGCGCCGTGGCCGCGCCGTCGGGCCAGCCCGCGGCGACGGCCCGGGCCCGCGCCGGGGGCGCGTCACGCCCAGAGGCGCCGGCGAGGACCGCCCGGACCGCGGTGGCGAGCCGTGCTGCGAGGCCGGCCGGGTCCTGCGCTGGCACCAGGGTGCCCGTGCCGTCGAGGAGCTCGGCCAGCCCTCCGACATCCGGGGCGACGACCGGCGTCCCCGCGGCCATCGCCTCCTGCACGACGAGCGCCCGCGCCTCCCACCCGCTGGCGAGGACCAGCATCGAGGCGGCCCGCAGCCACGGGACGACGTCGGGCCGTGGTCCCGCGAAGAGCACCCGGGTGCCCACCGCCTGCTGCTGCAGCGCGGCCGTGAGGTCAGCGTCGCCGGCCCCCACGACGACCCAGGCGACCCGCTCGGGCAGCATCCGCCCGGCCTCCACCACGACGTCGAGGTTCTTCTGTGGCGCAACCCGCGAGAGCGTGACGACGAGGTCGTCGACCTGGCCCGGGTCGACGCCGAGAGCCCAGAGCAGCGGCTCTCGCAGCCCGGCCCGCCCCGCGACGGTGGCCTCGGGCAGCGCGAGCAGTGTGGGGACCCGCGGTGAGGGCACCGGGGCGAGCCGCGGCCGGAGGGCGCCGAGCGCGCGGGCCTGCTCGACGAGGTCGCTGCTGGCCCCGGTGACGAGGTCGGCCCGCCGGAGCACGGCGCCGGCCACCAGCTCGACGGCCAGCGACTCGACAGCCAACACCGCGACGGCCAGCGCCCCCGGAGCCGGGGTCACCCGCGACGGCAGCGGGTTGTGCAGCGAGACGACGAACCGCGGCCGGTGCCGCAAGCCCAGCAGTGCGCCGGCCGCCAGGCCGGCCGCCTGGTACCCGTGGGCATGGACGACGTCGGCCGTCCGGGCCAGCCCGCGCAGCCGCTGCGCCGAGCCGGGGAGCGCCGCCGCGGTGCAGGGCCACCACGTCAGGGCGTCCGGCCAGCCGAACGTCGAGGCAGTCAGCGGGTCGCTGACGAGGCGCACCTCGTGCCCGAGGTCGCGCAACGAGGCGGCGAGCTGGTCGACGTGGGTGCCGATGCCGCCGGTGCTCCTGCCGACGACGAGCACGACCCGCAGACCCCTCGTCACGGCCGCCTCCGCAGCCGGGTGAGCGTCTGGACGGCGACGTCGCGGTCACCGACGGCGAGCGCGGCGGCCTGCACGAGCAGCGCCAGCAGGCCGACGACCACCCCTTCGGCGAGCGCGGGCCACAGTCCCCGGGCGCTCCACCGCGACGTCACGAGGAGCCCGACCGCCACGGCGAGCACCGCGCCGAGACCCGCCACCGACGACGTCCGGCGCAGGCCGGCGAGGGCCCCCACCCCCCACGACCGCGCGGTGGCGGCCATGAGGTCGAGCGCCGCGAGCGTCATCCCCGCCGAGCTCGCCGCCCCCAGGACGGCCAGCGCCCGACCGGGGCTGCTCCCCGGCGCCACCAACGCCAGAGGCAGCGAGCCGGCGACAAGCCACCCGGCGGCCACCGCCGACCCGGCGACGAGCGGTCGTCCCCTGACGTAGAGGGCCCGGGTCAGCAACGCGGAGACCGACAGGCCCACGAGCCCCGGCGCGAACGCCCAGACCGCGGTCGGCAGCGCCGCGAGGACGTCGCGTCCCGCGGTCGTGGCCCGCCCGGCGTCCAGGGACCCGAAGAGCTCCCCGAGTGGCCGGGCGACCGCGGCGAGGACGCCCGCCCCCGCGGCACCAAGGATGACGACGGCACGCAGCGAGCGGGCCAGGACGGCCCGGCCGGCGCCGGCCTCGCCGGCCTCGCCGTCGTTCCCGGGACCGATTCCGTCCTGGAGGCGCCCGGCGGCGGCGCCCTCCAGCGTCGCGAGCGCCGGGAAGGCCGACACCGCGAGCGGCACGGCGAGCACGGCATACGGCAGGAGGTAGACGGCCTGGACGTAGGTGTGGACGTTGAGGACCCCCACCCCGGCGCGCCTGGTGACGGCGATCGTGGCGAGCAGCGCGTACTGCTGGGCGAGCAACGCCAGCAGGCCCGCCCCGGCGAGCGACCGCACCCGCCCCGGCGCCCCGGCGGGGAAGCGCAGGGTGGGCCGCAGCCGCACCGGCGAGCGCCAGAGGGGGACGAGCAGCGGCAGGCTCAGCGCGGCGACGCCGAGGGTGGTGCCGCCGGCGAGGACCGCGGTCGCGGCCGGCGGCACGTCGGCGATGGTCCGGGCCCCCTCGGCCAGCCGCCCGTAGGCCGCGTAGCTCGCGATGACGACGAGGCTCGAGAGCAGCGGGGCCAGCGCGGCGGCGAGGAAGCGCCGGTGCGCCTGGAGCACTCCGGCCAGGACGATGCCGATGCCGTAGAGGACCACCTGGGGAGCGAACAGCAGGAGCAGGTATGCCGCGAGCTCACCGGAGCCGGGGCACTGCCCCTCGTCGGCGAGCCAGCGACCGAGCGGCCCGGCGAGCAGCGCGAGGAAGGCCGTCGCCGGCGTGAGCAGCAGGACCGTCCAGGTGAGGAGCGCGGAGCCGATCCGGTCGGCGTCCTGGGGCCGTCCCCGTCCGACGGCGCCGGCGATGAGCGGCACGGCCACCGCGGCGAGGGCGCCGCCGGCGGCGACCTCGAAGAGGACGTTGGGCAGGGTGTTGGCCGCCTGGTATGCCGTGCCGACGCAGGTCGCGCCGACCGACCGGGAGAACTCCAGCCACCGCAGGAACCCCACCGCCCGGGCGGCCAGGGTCGCGACGGCGATGAGACCCGCCGCCTTCGCGATCCCGCGCGCCGGCGCCCCGGGGTCGCTCACCCGGCGACCTCGCCGCGAGGCGGATCGGCGGCGCGTCCCCAGGCGTCGACCCGGCGCAGGACCGGCGTCGCGGCGATGACCCGGGTGAAGCTGAAGTTCTCCGAGGCCAGGGTCAGCGCCGCGAGGACGGCAAGGGCGACGAGCCGGCCGCGCCGGTCGAGGGTCTCCAGGAGGGCGACGCCGACCATGGCGCCGGCGGCGTTCGCTCCGGTGTCGCCCAGCATGGAGCGGCCCGCCAGGTCGCCCGGCAGGGCGGCCGCGCAGGCCCCGAGCACGGCCGGCGGGGTCGGGGAGCCGGCGAGGAGCAGCGGGAGGCTCACGGCGGCGGTCGCCTTGAGGGCCCGACCCGGGCGCAGGTCAAGCAGGTTGACGACGTTGGCGCTCCCGGCGACGACCGCGCCACCGACGAGCAGGTCGAGCAGGTCGAGCACGTCGGGCCCGTCGGGCCCGTCGAGAAGGTCAGGCCCGTCGTGTTCCCCTGCCACCCGGCCGTCGGCCGCTGCGGTCGCGGTCAGCGCCGACGCGGCGACGCCGGTCACGGCGAGGCCGAGGATCTTGACCACGCCGGTCGTCAGCTCGCCGCGGGCCAGGGCCGTGAGGTGCCCGCGCAGCCCCTTGGCCGACGTGGCGCCCACGAGGTCGTCGAGGAGCCCGAGCGTGCCGGCGCCCAGCCCGGCGACGCAGGCGGCCACCGACCCGGCGGCACCGGCTCCGGCCGCCGCGCCGATGACGAACGCCGGCCCCTCGAGGAGGGTCACGGTGGCTCCCGCGTGGTTTGCCCTCGACCAGCGCTGCGAGCCCCCAGGTGGGGCGGCGGACAGCACGGCCGCGGCCAGGCCCACCGCCGAGGCGGCGACGGCGGCGGCCAGCGTCCGGCGGCGTCCCGTCGTCGTCACGGCGCCGGGGGCACCGGGGACGGGGCGCCCGCACCGGTCCCGACGTGGTCGGTCGCCCCCTGCCGCTGACGGGCCAGCGTGAGGACGAGGACGCCCGCGCCCGTGGTCGTGTCGGCATGGTCCACCGTGGAGATCGTCTTCGCGGCGGCGGCGTCCTTGCGCACGAGGGCGACGAGGCTGGTCGTCTCCTCCTGCCGGACGCCGGTGGTGGTCTGGCCGGTGGCGACGACAAGCCCCGAGCCAGCCTGGTCGAGGGCCGTCGCGAGCTTCATGAGCGTGGCGGACTGGGCCGTCACGGAGGTGGTGGTGCCCGAGATGGGGCCCTGCAGGAGCACCGCGAGGTCGGCCCTGGAAAGGTCGCTCTGCGTGTAGTCGAGGAGGTTGGCGTCACGCAGTGCCGAGAGTGCCTCCGAGGCGGAGGCGACCGGAGCGGGCGCCGTGGTCTGGGGGCGGACGAGGACCTTGGCCAGGACGGCGGCGAGGACGGCGTCACCGTCGCCCGAGGCCGGGACCGGGGCGAGACCCGCCGCCCGGGTCGCCGCGGCGGCGCGGTCCGTCGCGTGCCCCGGGTCGCGGTAGGCGTCCTTGAGGGTCACCACGGTCGTAATCCGCGCACCGGCCTGCCGCAGCGCCAGCTGGACGTTCTGCGAGAAGGCGCCCGCGGAGTCGGGGGTGACGAGGACGGCCACCGACGCGTCCCGCAGTCGGCCCGCCAGCGCCGCCGACGCGACGAGGGCGGCATACTCCTCCTGCGCCGAGACGGCCTTCCTCGCGTCGTCGAGCTGGCTGCGCAGCGTGTCCTTCTCCTGGCGCAGCGTGCCGACCTGTTCGGTCAGCTGGGTGCCGATGCTGCCCTGCAACGGTCCGGCCCCGAGGACGATCCCCACGGCGAGCGCGAGGAAGATCGAGACGATGGAGACGAGGTGGTAGCGGAAGTCGATCACGTGACGAGCCCCACGACCCAGGACCAGACGTCGTCCCAGTGCGCCCCCATCACCTGCAGGACGGCGGTGCCCGCCGGAGTCGACGCCAGCGCCACGAAGAGGGCGAACAGCCCGACGAGCAGCATGGCCATGATCGAGCGGCCCGAGATCCGGGCGCGGTAGAGGCGGCTGACGCCCTTGGCGTCGACGAGCTTGCCCCCCACCCGCAACCGGGTCAGGAAGGTGCTCGCCATGCCGGAGCGCCCCTTGTCGAGGAACTCGACGAGGGTGGCGTGCGTGCCCACGGCGACGATGAGCGTGGCGCCGCTGTCGTCGGCAAGGAGCATGGCGACGTCCTCGCTCGTCCCGGTGGCGGGGAAGACGACCGGCTCGACGCCCAGCTCCCTGACCCGTTCGAGGCCGGGCGCGCGGCCGTCGCGGTAGGCGTGCACGACGATCTCGGCGCCACAGCGCAGCGTGGCGTCGGTCACCGAGTCCATGTCGCCGACGACGAGGTCGGGAGTGTGACCGGCCTCGACGAGCGCGTCGGCGCCGCCGTCGACGCCGATGAGCACGGGCCGGTACTCGCGGATGTAGGAGCGCAGGATCTGCAGGTCCTCCCGGTAGTGGTACCCGCGGACGACGATGAGGGCGTGCCGGCCGTCGATGGGGGTCTGGATGTCGGGGATGCCGACCCCGTCGAAGAGCAGGTCCCGCTCCCTGCGGAGGTACTCCATCGTGTTGCTCGCGAACGCCTCGAGCTGGACCGCCAGCCCCGCGCGGGCAGCGGCCATCGCCTCCCCGACCGACTCGGGCGTGAGCAGCGTCCCCCTCGCGACGACGGTGGCCCCGACCCAGAGCGCGTCGTCCTCGACGCGCCCGATGTCGCCGTCCCTGACCGCGGCGATGACGCCCTCGCCGACCTCGTCGAGCAGCGGGATCCGGGCGTCGACGAGGATCTGCGGCCCGAGGTTCGGGTAGCGGCCCGAGGTGGACTTCGCCGCGTTGACCACCGCCCGGGGGCGGCACGCGACGAGAGCCTCGGCACTGACCCGGTCAAGGTCGAGGTGGTCGATGACGGCGATGTCACCGGGCCGCAGCCGCTTGGTGAGGTCCTTGGTGCGCCGGTCCACCCGCACCGGGCCTCCCGCGGCGGGGGGCTCCGGTCCCCGGTGACGACGGCGAGGCAGCGAGAGGGACATCGACCACCATCCTTCCCCGCGCTCGGGCGGGCAGTCAGGGGCGAGCCCGGCTCAGCCCCAGTTCAGGCCCGGCGCAGCGCGGCCGCCTGCCCGAGCAGCTCACGCGCGTGCTCGAGTCCCGCCGCCGAGTCGGGGTCGCCGCCCATCATCCGCGAGAGCTCCCGCAGCCGGTCGTCGTCCCGCACCGGCGACACGCTGCTCGACGTGATGCGTCCGTCGTCGTCCTTGTGCACGACGAGGTGGCGATCTGCGAAGGCGGCCACCTGCGCCAGGTGGGTGACGACGACGACCTGGCTGTGCTGGGCCAGAGCGGCGAGCCTCGCTCCAACGTCGACCGCGGCACGGCCCCCGACCCCGGCGTCCACCTCGTCGAAGACGAACGTGGGCACCAGGCCGGCCCCCCCGGGCCGGCCCGCGCTGCCGACGACCTCGATCGCGAGCATGACCCGCGAGAGCTCGCCTCCTGAGGCTGCCCGCGCCACGTTGCGCGCCGGGCTGTCCGGCCCCGACGCGAGGAGGATCTCGATGTCGTCGGCGCCCTGCCGCGAGACCCGCACGTGCTCCCCGGCCACGGCGAGCCCGGCGGGATCGGGGCGCGACGTCACGGCAACCGTGACCTCGGCCCGGCCCATGGCGAGGTGCGTCAGCTCGCCGGTCACCCGCCGGCCGAACTCCGCGGCGGCGCTCCTGCGGGCCGCCGTGAGCGCGAGGGACCGGTCAGCCAGCTCCGACCGCAGCCTGGTCGTCTCCTGGTCGAGCTCCTCGACCCGGTCGTCGGCACCGAGCAGCTCGGTCAGGGTCGCCGAAGCCTGCTTCCCCCACGCGAGGACGTCGTCGACGCTATCCCCGTAGAGCCGGGTCAGGCCCCGCAGTTCCGCGCGCCGCTGCTGCACCACGGCGAGACGTCCCGGGTCGACGTCGACGTCGGACAGGTATGCCGCGAGGTCCGCGGCGAGGTCGTTCGCGAGGTAACCGAGCTCCGAGACGCGCTGCTCGAGGTCGCGCAGGGCAGGGTCGTGGCCGCTGACCGGCGTCAGGGCGGCCTTCGCCGCGGTGACCGCCTCGAGCGCGCTGGCCGGGCCCTCCACGGCATACTCGTCGTCCCCGGCGAGCGCGGCGTGTGCCTGCTCCGCGGCGAGACGCAGGCTGCCCGCGTGCGCGAGCCGCTCGTCCTCGGCGCGCAGGTCGACGTCCTCGCTGTGGTGCGGGTCGAGCGCCTCGATGCGCTCCAGCCCCGCCCGGAGCACGTCGACCTCGCGGGCCCGGTCGCGGCTGCGCTGTCGCAGCCGGTGGAGCTCGAGGGTCGCGGACTGGAGCTGGTCGTAGGTCTCCTGGTAGCGCGAGCGCGCCTCGAGGACCGGCGCCCCCCCGAAGTCGTCGAGCACCTCGCGGTGCTGCTCCCCCTGCCGCAGCCGCCACTGGTCGGCCTGGCCGTGGACGGCGACGACGAGCTCGCCGAGCTCGGCGAGGACGCTGACCGGCGTGCTGCGGCCGCCGACGTGCGCGCGCGACCGGCCCTCGCGGCTCACCGTCCGCAGGAGGACGAGGTCCTCGCTGACGTCGGCCCCCGCCTCCTCGGCCCGCAGCAGCGCCGGGTGCCCGTCCGGGAGGCACAGCACCCCCTCGACCACCGCGCTCGCGCTGCCGACCCGCACCAGCCCGGTGTCGGCCCGGGCGCCGAGAAGCAGGCCGAGCCCCGAGACGACCATGGTCTTGCCGGCACCGGTCTCACCGGTGACGACGTTGAGTCCCGGGCAAAGCTCGAGGACCGCGTCGTCGATGACCCCGACGCCCTGGATCCTCATGGTTCGGAACACGGCTCACACCCTACGGGCCGGGTCTCCCGCCGTCGCCCGCCGTGGTCGCGCGGGGCAGCGACCGGGCCCGGGCCGTGCCCCGCCAGCCCGCGACGCTGAGGTCGAACTTCGCCACGAGCCGGTCCGTGAACGGGGAGGCGTTGAGCCGGGCGAGCCGCACCGGTGTGTCGCTGCGGCAGACGTCGATCCGCGCCCCCGCGGGCAGCTCCACCTGTCGGCGCCCGTCGCACCACATCATCCCGCTGCCCTCGGTCTCGGGGACGACCTCGATGGCCAGCCTCGACCTCGGGCCGACGACGACCGGTCGGGCGAAGAGGGCGTGCGCCGAGTTGGGCACCATGAGGATCGCCTCGACGTCGGGCCAGATCACCGGCCCGCCGGCCGAGAAGGCGTATGCCGTGGAGCCGGTTGGGGTCGACACGACGACACCGTCGCAGCCCCAGGTCGACAGCGGCCGCCCGTCGATCTCCACCGTCACATGGAGCATCCGCTCACGCGCGGACTTCTCGACGCTGACCTCGTTGAGGGCCCACGACCGCGCCGTGTCCTCCCCGTCGTGGCGGACCGCGACCTCGAGGGTCATCCGCTCCTCGACGTCGTAGGAGCGGGCGACGATGTGGTCGACGGTCGCGCCGAGGTCCTCCCGTTCGGCCTCCGCGAGGAAGCCGACGTGGCCAAGGTTGACGCCGAGGAGAGGGGCCTGGGTGCCGCGCGAGTGCTCGGCGCCCCGCAGGATCGTCCCGTCGCCACCGAGCACGACCACGAGCTCGCACCCGCGGGCCGGCTGGAGCGGGTCGGCCCGCACGACGTCGCCGATGTCGATGCCGGAGAAGGACTGCGCCTCGTCGGGAGCCAGCGCCACCTCGATGCCGGCGCGGGCGAGCCGGTGCACGACCCCGCGCGCGATCTCGATGACCTCGGGGCGCCTGGGGTGGGCCACCAGGAGGATGCGGCGTGTCACGGTCGTCCCTTCGCCTGCTCGGTCACCTGCTCGACCAGGGCCTCCACCGCGCCCCGGTCGGTCCGCGCTCCGGGGCGCGGTGACACCCAGACTAGGTACTCCCGGTTGCCGTCGCCGCCGCGGATGGGGCTCGGCACCAGCCCGACGACCTCGAGGCCGAGGTCCACCGCGGTGGTGAGCACGTCCCGCAGCACCCGGGCGTGCTCGACGGGCGAGGTCACCACGCCGGTCCGGGCCAGGCGTTCGCGCCCGACCTCGAACTGCGGCTTGACGAGGGCGACGAGGTCGCCGTCGGGACGCAGCTGGCCCAGCATCGGCCCGAGGGCCAGGCGCAGCGAGATGAAGCTGAGGTCGGCCACGACGAGGTCGAACGCCGCGCCGAGGTCTCCGGGCCGCACCTCGCGCACGTTCGTCCCCGACCGCTCGTCGACCCTGGGGTCGCGCGCCAGGCTCGGGGCGAGCTGCCCGTGTCCCACGTCGAGTGCGACGACGCTGGCAGCCCCCGCCTGAAGGAGCACCTGGGTGAACCCGCCAGTGCTCGCTCCGACGTCGAGACACCGGCGGCCCTCGACGCGCAGGCCCTGCTCACCGAAGACCCGCAAGGCCTCGAGCAGCTTGTATGCCGCCCGTCCGACCCACGGGTCTGGCACGGCGGTCAGCTCGATGACGTCCTCCGGCCCGACCCGGGCGCTCGGCTTCTCCGCGGGCTGTCCGGCGACGACCACGGACCCCCGTTCGAGCAGCTCGCGGGCTTGCCCGCGACTACGCGCGAGGCCGCGGCGCACGAGCTCGGCATCGAGCCGGCCCTTGGCCGCTTGCGTCGTGGCTGCTTGCGTCGTGGCTGCTTGCGTCGTGGCTGGTTGCGTCGTGGCTGCTGCCGTGGACGGGGCTCCCGCGGTAGCGCGCCAGCCGGGCTCCCTCGCGGCTGCCCCGTCGGCAGCCGAGTCAGTCACCCCCGACGTCGGCGAGTCGGCCCTGCAGCGAGCGGTGCACCGCCTCCCCCGCGGCGACCTGCTCGTCGAGCGAGCCGGCGGCGCTGTGCTCCAGGGCTGCCAGTGCCGCGTCGATCGCGGGGTCGCCGGTCCGCGGTGCCTCCGCAGCCGGCTCGACCACTGCGTCGGGAGCCTGGCCGGTCGCGTCGGTGCGGACGGCGGGTCCGGCGTCGGGATGCTCGGTCATGGGCCTCCAGTCGGGAGCTCGGGCTGGCTCGGGCCGCGCGCGGACGCGCGGTCGGGACGCGCGGTTCAGGTGTCGGAGCCTGCGGCGTCCGCTGCGGCCGAGCTCGATGCGGCCGCGCCCTTGGCCGCGGGCGTCCTGGGTGACGACGCCTTCGCGCCAGCCCTGGAAGCGGACTTCCGGGGCGAACGCGTCGTCGCTGACTTCGTCGCGGTGGACTTCTGCGTCACGGACTTCTGCGCAGCCGTCTTCGTCGTCGCGGACCTCTGCGCAGCGGCCTTCCTCGGTGCAGGCTTCCTCGCAGCCGTCTCCGTCGCCCCCGCCGACGACGCGGCAGTCTTCGTCGTGCTGGCCTTCTTCCCAGCAGTCCTCGCCGACCCCGCCTTCTTCGTGGCCGCCTTCTTCGTCGTGGTGGCCCCGTTCATGGCCGCCATCTTCGTGGCGGTCTTCCTCGTGGCGGTCTTCCTCGTGGCGATCTTCCTCGTGGCGGTCTCATTCGTGGCGGTCTCATTCGTGGCGGTCTCGTTCGGGGCAGTGCTCTTCGAGGCTGCCTTCCTCATGGCGACCTTGCCCGTGGCGACCTTGCCCGTGGCGACCTTGCCCGTCGACGCCTTCGTGGCGCCCGCCTTCTTCGTGGCAGCTCGGCCCGCGACCGCCTTCTTCGTCGCCGCGGGAGTCTGCGTGGCGGCGGCCTCGGGAAGCACCTCGAAGCCCGGCATCACGTACCCGGGCTCGTCTCGAGGACTCCGTCCCGAGAGCACGCCGATGGCGGCTACTCCAGACCCGGTGACCGTGCGCATCGCCGACGACGAGAAGACCTGGGATCGCAGCTCCTCCACGTCGGCCGACAGCTTGGTGAGCGCGGTGCGGGCTCGCTCGAGCTCCGCGATCGGGGCCACGATGGTGCGCGTGATCGCGCTCTCGACCTCGCTGCGGATGAGCGCCACGAGGCTCTCCCGGTTGGCAGCGGCCGCCGCGAGGAGCTCCTCCGCGAGCGCCTGGATATGTTCCGGGACCGCACCCGTCGCGATGGTGGCCGGCAGGGAGAGGACCGCGTTGGCGGCCTCCATCGCCTTCGCCCGCGACAGCTCGGTCAGCCCGGAGGCGAGTTGGATGTATCCGCGCAGTGACTCGAACGCCATGATGTCCTCCGTCGTGGTCGTGTTCTCCCCCACGCTACTGCGCCCATCCTCAGGCGGGCCCTCCTGACACCGCCGAACTCAGCCGCTCCGCCGCGGCCTCCACCTGCCTCCGGTCCCGGCCGGGCTGGTCGCGTTCCTCCAGGAGTGCGCGAACAGCGGCTTCTAGCAACGCGTTCCGTCGCTGCATGTCATCCTCGGAGGCGCCTCGGTCGGAGCGTGGCGGGGCAACCACGTCGACGGCACCGGATGCAGCGTCGACGCGCACCCGATGGTCACCGCACACCCACCAGCCGTCATCGAGAACCGCGGTGCGGTAAGGCGACTGGAGCACGCGCAGGTCGTGTCCCACGAAGGTCGGCACCGGTCGTTGCGGCGCCCTCACGAGTGAGCGCAGGTCGTCGACACCGGTGAGCACCCACAAGGAGTCGAGCCCGGCCGCCGCGGCTCCGACGATGTCGGTGTCGAGCCGGTCTCCGACGGCGACGACCTCAGTGCTGGGGACGCCGAGACGGACCACGGCCAGGTCGTAGAGCGGCGCTTCGGGCTTGCCGACGACCACCGGTTGTGCCCCGGTGGCGAGGGCGACGGCATCGACCAGCGTTCCGTTGCCCGGCACCAGTCCCCGTTCGGTGGGCAAGGTGGCGTCACGGTTCGTGGCGACCCAGATCGCCCCGGCCCGCACCGCATGGCTGGCCTCCCCGAGATCACGCGCCGTGACCTCTGGGCCGTACCCCTGCAGGACAGCGACAACCTCGGGCGCGGCGTGGGCGGTGGCGACGAGTCCGACCGACTCCAGGGCCGCACGCACTCCGGGCCCGCCGACCGCGAGCACAGTCGCGCCCGGGCCCACGAGCTCCCGGCAGCGTGCTGCCCCCGCCTGCGAGCTCGTCACGACATCGTCCGCCCTCGCCGGCACACCGAGCCCGCGCAGCTGCCCGGCCACGTCGGCCGGAGTCCGCGACGCGTTATTGGTGGCGAAGACGACCCCCGCACGGCTCGAGGCCCAGCGGAGCACGTCGACGGCGTGGGGCACGGCCTCCGCCCCCTGGTAGACGACGCCGTCGAGATCGCAGACGAGCCCGCGGTAGGCACCCCCCAACGGCGTCTGTGTCACCTCAGCGCTCGGACGGCTCGCCGGGCTCGCCGGCCTCCGCCTCGTCAGCGAGCAGGTCGAGCTGATGGACCCCGTCCAGCTCGTCCAGGCGCTCGGCTGCGTCGGTCTCGAGCCCCTCGTCGGCCCCCACGGCGAGCGAGAACCAGTCCCGGGCGCCAGCGGTGTCGCCCACGGCTAAGAGCGCCTCGGCATACGCGTAGGACAGCCGCGCGCTCCACGTCTTGCGGCCGCTGGACTTGAGCTCGGGGATCTGGAGACCGGCCACCGCCGCCTCCGTCTGTCCGAGGTCCCGGCGGATCCCCGAGACGACAATCGCCAGCTCGACGCGCTCGTCGCGGGCCAGGGCTCTCGCCTCGGGTGACGCGGCGAGGTCAAGGGCCCGGTCGGTGCGGCCCAGACCGCGCTCGCAGTCGACCATGAGAGCCAGCAGGTGCGACGACCCGGAGAGCCGGCGCACGGTCCTGAACTCGGCCAGAGCCCGAGACCACTCACCCTTGCGGTACGCCACGAGCCCCAGCGCCTCTCGCGCCGCCGGCACGCGACCGGCGCGCCGGACCGCCGTCTCGGCGTGCGCCTCGGCGCCCTCCAGGTCCTCGTCCAGCAGCGTCGCCACCATGACGAGGTGCTGGGCCACGCCCTCGGCGTTCTCCTTGCTCAACGTCCGCAGCTGCATCCAGACCGACCGGTCGAGCTCCTTGCCGGTAATGCCCTCGGCGATGGCAGGCTCCGGGCGGCGGCCCACCTTCGGTGCGAGGCGCTGCCCACTGCGCTGCTCTCGGCCCTCTCCGCCGCGCTCCGGCCGACCCTCACCCCCGGCGGGCGACGCGCGCCGCGGCCCCCCGAGGCCGTCCGTGCGGCGGCCCCCCCGGGGGCCATCCGTGCGCCCGGAGCGCCCGCCCGTACCTTGGCCGTGGGTGGCTCGGCCGCCGGCTCGCGCCCCTCCCGCGCCAGCCGGACCGCGACGACCCTCGTCGCGCGAGCTCCTGCTGGGTGGGTCGTCGGGGGTCATCGGGCTTCTCCATTCGTCGACGGGATCAATGCCAATCGTAGGCGGCCTCCCTCGCTGCCGCGCCGGAGGGCCGAACCCCCCCGGAAAATGCCAAAGCGCCCCGCCCGGATTGCTCCGGGCGAGGCGCTTCGAAAGATTGTCCGGCTGCGTCCTACTCTCCCACACCGTCACCAGTGCAGTACCATCGGCGCTGAAGGGCTTAGCTTCCGGGTTCGGAATGGAGCCGGGCGTTTCCCCTTCGCTATGACAGCCGAAACTCTATGGAGATCTCAATCGTTCCCGACCGTATCTCGGGAACTGCACAGTGGACGCGAAGCAAATACTCGTTCGAGAAGATTGAATCGTCTCGTGAGAGAAGATGTAATCAAGTTATCGGCTTATTAGTACCGGTCAGCTTCATGTGTTACCACACTTCCACATCCGGCCTATCAACCCAGTAGTCTAGCTGGGAGCCTCTCGGGGTAAACCCCATGGAAACCTCATCTTGAAACGTGCTTCCCGCTTAGATGCTTTCAGCGGTTATCACTTCCGAACGTAGCTAATCAGCGGTGCTCTTGGCAGAACAACTGACACACCAGAGGTTCGTCCATCCCGGTCCTCTCGTACTAGGGACAGCCT